>CAZSWC010000062.1:0-7960 GCA_964610665.1 uncultured Lachnospiraceae bacterium | reverse complement strand
GAATGTCATGGCTGAACGAATGCGGAACCCCTTCCTTAAATAAAAGTGGATGCAACGCAGACACTTTTATGAATGTCATGGCTGAACTGCTACATGCAGACGCAAAAAATAATTTTTCCTGTTGACAAATTCATTTCACTATAGTATCATAAATTTCGTTGAAGTGATATATGCGCGAGTGGCTCAGCGGTGGAGCATCTCCTTGCCAAGGAGAGGGTCGCGGGTTCGATTCCCGTCTCGCGCTCTCAAAATAAAAAAGACATCTGAACAGATGTCTTTTTTATTTTCCTCTTATACTTAATCCTCGTTTTCCATATTGCCCGTCAGAAATTAAAACAAGGTCTCTCTAATTAACGTTTCCCAGTTCCCGCCTGTTTCAGTATGCGCTTTGCTTTCCTTCTTTTTGTGATTTCTTTTTTTATGCCAAATGCTCCATAACCTATCATCGCCCCCGAAACATTCAGTAAAATATCATCTACATCAAAAGCCCCAAAGGCACTGAATAATTGAAACAGTTCAATACACATAACAAATCCCACAGCACAATAAAATACTCTCCACCATTTTCCACATGCGGGATATACCTGCGGCAGTAAAAATCCATAGGGAATAAATACCAGAATATTTCCAATCAGATTCGCAAATCCATTCCAGAATGGAAATTTGTCAAAATACCGGATGTACATACGAATACTCTTTCCCAAAGTAAAATTTGCCGTAGAAAGACCTTCCAATATTACATCCTTTTTCCACCCTTGCATAATCCCTTTAAGGTAAGCCCAGGGATATTTAAATATAATCAGCTTTATTAAAATCAGAATATATACCAGAAAAACAAGCTTCCAGATTTTATGTCTTTCTTTTTGCATAGTTCCTCCGTTCCTTTCGTATTCAGGTTTCTTTCCCTGTTTTTCTTTTGTTTCACCGGCTAATCGTAAAATACCTGCATCAGTGCCAGACCCTGTGCCGGTGCCAGAAATCCGGCTTTCCCCCGTTCTTTGCTTTCCAAAGCTTCCAAAATACTTTCCGGCGTTCTTCTATGCTGACCGATTTCCAACAAGGTTCCCATCAGAATACGAACCATATGATATAAAAACCCGTCTCCATAAAAGGTAAATACCAGTTCCTCTCCCTGTGGTTCTATCTTAATTTCATAAATGGTTCTGACTGTAGATTTCTTTGCATTCTTTTTGGCGGTAAACGCCTTAAAATCATGTTTTCCCTCTAAATAGGAACTTCCTTTTTTCATGGCTTCTATATCCAGTTTTTCCGGTACCTGAAATACATATTTTCTATCAAATATACGCGGAATCTTACTGTTTAATACCCGATATCTGTAGATTTTCCCCGTCGCATTCAGTCTGGCATGAAATCGTTCTCCTGCAATAACTACGGAAAGAACTCCGATATCCTCCGGTAAATATTGATTCATGTACTCTCTGATTTCTTCCGGACTCTTCTTTGTATCACACAAAAAACTGATGACCTGACCATATGCATGCACTCCGGCATCCGTTCTTCCACTGGAATTTACTTCTACCTGCTGTTCCTCCATTTTGGTCAGCACCGCTTCCAATTTTCCCTGTATGGTATTTTCTGTACTGACCTGCTTCTGCCATCCCTGATATCGGGTTCCCTCATATTGTAAAACTGCCCTGTAATTTTGTTTCATTCTTCCCCCATGTTTCAGACATGCCGTCTTTCATGCCTTAAAACCTTTTACACTCTCTATAAACTATGTCTCTTTTCATTCGTTTCCTTTAACTCTTCATCCGTAAACTGTCTGAAATCATTAAATCCATGCCACAAAATCCGAATACTTTTTTTACTGTTATCAAAAAATCCGGCTTCATCCATTGCCAGAACCAATATTCCCAGAGGCACAGCCACGATCATCCCCACGACTCCTGCCAGCTTATATCCTACATATAAAAGAACCAGAGTCGGAATAGGGGCCAGTCCCAGGGTATCTCCTATCATCTTGGGCTGCACAATCTGTCTTACCAGCTGTCCTACCCCCCAGATAATCACTAAGCCCAAAGAATACATATAATCACCGCTTAAAAGTTTAAAAATCATCCATGGCATCAGAACGGTTCCGGTTCCTAATACCGGTAAAATATCTACAACAGCAATTAAAATCGCTATCAGATATCCATATCTTACTCTTAATATCATCAATCCTGCCGCTACAATCAGATACACCCAGATTTCAATTTTCAGCTGTGCTTTTAAATACCCTGCAATTACATCTATGGTAGTCTGTTTCAGCAAAATACATTTTTTCATCCAGGAAGCGGGAATCACCTTTTTAAAAAAATTGGAAACATAATCTTTTTCCGCTACAAAGAAATAAGCAGATAAAAGGCACATTATCACCGCAATGACAGCTCCCGGAATATTCACCGCAATATTTCCCACTGCATCCGCCGTCGGTACACTTAGCTTTCCCACAATAACACTGACCTCTGACTCTATGGCATTTCCAATTTCTCCGGCCTTTTCCACTACTTCTTTTGGAAAACTTTCTATCACTTTGGACCATTTTTGTATAAATCCGGTAAATTCCAATTCCATATCTGTCCAGATATCCGGCATTACGCGAACCAAGCCTATCAATTCTTTTATAAGTCTGTTTCCAATGGCATATATCAGAAAACAGATGCCGGCAATGACAGCTATAATCACCAGTGCCGACCCTGTCTTTCTCTTAATCTTTAATTTTTCTTCAAAAAACATTACCAGAGGATTGGCCAAAAAGGCCAGAAACCATCCGATAATAAATGGCATAAACAAAAGCAGGATTCTGGGCATTATAAAAATACAGCCTAAAATAATCACTGCTGCTAAAAGTAAATTCAAACATGCTTTTCCATACTTTTTTGGAACTCCAGTCATTCTATCACTTCCCCGATTGTCCTTTTATCCTATTGCCATAAGATATTTTGCGTTATTTGTTTTTTATATCATTTCTTTTGCATGCAAAAAGCACTAGTTATCTTCTTTGCCTGCCTTTTCTTTTTCTAAATAATCATCCAACAGCTGATAAATTTCTTCTCTTCCCTGTTTGGTCTGGGAAGAAAATGGAATCACAATGGTTCCCGGAACCACATTCAGACCATTTTTTAACATTTTAATATGTTTTTGAATCTGGCTTCTATTTATCTTGTCCAATTTTGTGGCAATAATTACAGGTTCATACCCCTGATTCAAAATCCACTGATACATTTGTTTGTCATTTGCACCAGGCTCATGACGAATATCAATCAGCAAAAATACCAGACGTAGTTTTTGAGATTTATGAAGATATCTTTCAATCATCTTTCCCCATTTTTCTTTTTCCGCAACACTGACTTTGGCATATCCATAGCCAGGCAAATCCACAAAATATAATTCACTGTTTATATTATAAAAATTAATGGTCTGTGTTTTTCCCGGCTGAGCACTGGTTCTGGCTAACGACTTACGATTCATAAGCGCATTAATCAAAGACGACTTTCCCACATTACTTTTGCCTGCAAAAGCAACTTCCATATACTCATTGTCCGGTAATATGCTGGTAATTCCACATACCGTTTCCAGACTTACATTTTTAATTACCATTTTTTTTACCTTTCTTCTTTCCCTTCTTCCAGAATACTTTTAAATTTCCAAAAACCTTCTTCAACTTCCTTTTCTTCCAGCTTTATCAGACAAATGCATATTCTATCACTTCACTCATCTTTTCTACAAACACAATCTCTATTCCCGACTTAATTTCTTTGGAAATTTCTTCCACATCTTTTTCATTTTCTTTCGGTACCAGAACCATTTTTACTCCTGCCATTTTTGCAGCCAGAATTTTTTCTTTCAATCCTCCAATGGGAAGAACCCTTCCCCGAAGTGTAATTTCTCCGGTCATGGCAACATCCGCTCTGACCTTTTTCTCTGTTGCTGCCGAAAGAATGGCGGCAGCCATGGTAATTCCTGCGGATGGACCGTCCTTAGGAACGGCACCTTCCGGAATATGGATATGAAAATCATAATCCTGAAAAGTATTTTCAGAAATATGATACTTTTCACTGACAGAACGCACAAAGCTGACCGCTGTTTTGGCTGATTCTTTCATAACATCTCCCAGCTGACCTGTCAATTCAATTTTTCCTTTTCCGGGCATCTTATTTACTTCTATCTGCAGGGTATCTCCCCCTACACTGGTCCACGCCAATCCCCGGACAATTCCTACCTCCGCTTTCTCATTAATGGTATCCGCGGTATACTTTTTCTTACCCAGATATTTTTCCAGATTACCACCCAAAATGCGAATCTTTCGATTTTTATCTTTTAAAAGTTCTCTGGCCGCTTTTCTGCAAATGGTTCCTATGGTTCGTTCCAAGGCACGTACCCCTGCCTCTCTGGTATAAAACTGAATTATATCTTTTAAAGCACCATCACTAAAGCTTAACTGCGATTCTTTTATTCCATTTGCATCCAACTGTTTCTTTACCAGATGTTTTTTTGCAATATGAAACTTTTCATTGGCAGTATAACTTGTAACCTCAATGACCTCCATTCGGTCTAATAAAGGACGAGGAATCGTAGAAATTGAATTTGCCGTAGCAATAAAAAATACTTCTGATAAATCTACGGGTATTTCCACATAATGGTCTCTGAAATGACTGTTTTGTTCACTGTCCAACACCTCTAACAATGCCGAAAATGTGTCCCCCTTATAGTCATTACTTACTTTATCAATTTCATCCAATAAAATAAGCGGATTCTTTACACCTGCCTGTTTTAACCCATTGACAATTCTTCCCGGCATAGCTCCCACATAGGTTCTTCTGTGTCCTCTAATTTCTGCTTCATCCCGAACACCACCGAGACAGATTCTTACATATTTCTTATTTAAAGCTTCTGCTACACTTCTTGCAATGGAAGTTTTTCCGGTTCCCGGAGGTCCCACCAGACAAAGGATGGAACTGTTGCTTTTTTTAGAAAGAGCCCGCACTGCTAAAAATTCCAAAATTCGTTCTTTCACCTGCTCCAATCCATAATGGTCCTCATTTAATTTCTTTTCTGCTCCATCAATATCCAGATTATCTTTGCTTATTTTTTCCCAGGGAAGTTCCAATAAAGTTTCAATATAGCCTCTTTCCACAGCATATTCTGAACTATGGGAAGAAAGATTTTTGAAACGATTGATTTCTTTTAATATTTTATCTTTTACCTCTTTGGAAGCTTTCAGTTTACCAAGCAAATTTTCAAAATTTTCTGCATCGCTGCCTTCCTGGTCCTCTCCTAGTTCTTTCCGAATAAATTTCAACTGTTCCCGCAGTAAAAATTCCTTCTGATTTTCTTCCACCTTCCCCTTCACGGCTTCTGACAGTTTATTTTTTAATTTTCCAATTTCAATTTCCTTTGCCAGAATCTGAATCATTTCCTCATAGCGGGCATTGGCATCTATACTTTCCAATATTTTTTGTTTTTTATCATAGGTAAGAGGCATATTGATTGCCAACTGATCCAATACTGCTGCAAGACTGTCTGTACGTTCTATGTGGGCTGCAAGACTTCTGGCTGTTTTGGGATTTAAGGCAGAATATTTTGCCAGCATTTCCTGAACCTGACGAAGCATAGCTTCTTCTTCTACCGATAATTCTTCTGTTTCCGTTTCCGCTTCTTCGATTCTCTCCACTGATGCCTGCAAAAATACGTCTTCTGCCTCTTCCAACTGTCGGTTTTCCAATCCTTCCAATTTTCCACGGCAGATACCTTCTACCAGAACTCTTACCAGACCTCCCGGCAATTTACTGACCTGTTTTATGGCAGCAATCGTACCAATCGTATATACATCCTCCTGCAATGGTTCTTCTACCGCCAAATCCCTCTGTGTAACCAAAAAAATCCTTTGTTCCTGCATCATTGACTGTTCTACCGCTATAATAGATTTTTGTCTGCTGACATCAAAATGTATGATCATATTTGGAAAAATTGTCAGTCCCCGCAATGCAACCGCAGGCATGATTTCTTTCGTGCTTCTTTCCTTTGTTTCCATTTTCATTTCCTTTACTAAAAAACTGTCCGAAAATTTTCAAAAGAAATGAGCAGCACTTTGTACAAAAGCAGCTTTCTTTCACTTTGTTCAAAGTCGCTTTATTTTGTGCAAAGTGCTGCTCATTTCCTATTCCAAACTGTGAATGCGACAGCTTACTTTATATCTTTTTATTTCAAATTAATAACGAACCACAACCGGCTCACTTTTACCTTCTACTGCTTCTTTTGTTATCTTACATTCTCGGATGGAATCATCAGAAGGAATCTGATACATAACATCCATCATAACATCCTCCATAATAGAGCGAAGACCTCTGGCGCCTGTTTTTCTCTCTGCTGCCAGCTTTGCAATGGTTTCCACTGCATCCTCTTCAAAACTCAATCCCACTCCATCGTAACTAAACAATTTTCTATATTGTTTTATCAATGCATTTTTAGGCTCTTTCAAAATACGCATTAAAGCTTTTTCATCCAGTCCGTCTAAAGATACTGTAATGGGAACACGACCGATAAACTCCGGAATCAATCCAAATTTTACCAAATCCTGTGGTGTTACATGATGCAGCAATTCCCCGATTTCCATTGTATTTTTGGAAGCAACTTCCGTATTAAATCCAATGGACTTCCGATCCAGTCTGGCTTCAATGATTTTTTCCAAGCCATCAAATGCTCCGCCACAGATAAATAATATATTAGAGGTATCTATCTGTATCAGTTCCTGATGAGGGTGCTTTCGTCCCCCCTGAGGAGGTACACTTGCAACCGTTCCTTCTATAATTTTAAGAAGTGCCTGCTGCACCCCTTCTCCAGATACATCACGGGTAATGGATACATTCTCGCTTTTCTTTGTAATTTTATCAATTTCATCAATATAGATAATGCCCTTCTCAGCTCTTTCTATATCATAATCTGCCGCCTGAAGAAGTTTGAGAAGAATATTTTCCACATCTTCTCCCACATAACCTGCCTCTGTCAAGGTCGTTGCATCCGCAATGGCAAACGGAACATTAATAATTTTTGCCAGAGTCTGTGCCAGATACGTCTTTCCAGAACCAGTAGGCCCTATCATGATAATATTGCTTTTCTGCAATTCAATATCGTCTTCATCCTGTTTTGCCGTAATTCTCTTATAATGATTATACACAGAAACAGCCAATACTTTTTTGGCAGCTTCCTGCCCGATTACATATTCATCCAGATGTTCTTTAATTTCTATTGGTTTTAACAGATTTATTTCTTCATTCTCTAAAACTTCTTCCTCATCCTCATATTCTTCCTCAATAATATCTGCACAGATTTCTACACATTCATCACAGATATACACTCCGGAAGGTCCTGCGATCAGTTTGCGCACCTGTTCCTGAGTCTTGTTGCAGAAAGAACATCTTACCTCAGAATTTCTTGCCATATTCACTCCATCCTGTCAAACTTTTTGTAAAATCGTAATCCTCCGGCTATCTGCCAAAGGATTACACGAAATCCCTCTTTTTACAGCATACCTGATTATTTCTGATTCTGGTCTGCTTCACTATGAGATGTGAAAATAGCATCAATTAAGCCATATTCCTTTGCTTCCTCAGCTGTTTTCCAATTATCTCTTTCTGTATCAGCCGCAATTTCTTCCAGACTTCTGCCGGTATTCTGGGCTAAAATCTTATTTAATTTTTCCTTTGTCTGTAAAATATGTTTTGCCGCAATTTCAATTTCAGTTGCCTGTCCCTGTGCTCCACCCAAAGGCTGGTGAATCATGATTTCCGCATTGGGAAGTGCATATCTTTTTCCTTTTGCACCGCCTGCAAGAAGAAAAGCACCCATACTTGCTGCCATACCGATACAAACAGTGGATACATCACATTTAATAAAATTCATAGTATCATAAATTGCCATTCCTGCCGTTACGGAACCTCCAGGACTGTTAATATAC
>CAZSWC010000061.1:0-8022 GCA_964610665.1 uncultured Lachnospiraceae bacterium | reverse complement strand
GTACGGGAATCGAACCCGTGATTCCGCCGTGAGAGGGCGGCGTCTTGACCTCTTGACCAACGAGCCATTCATAAGACTTGTTTATCTTATTACAATTTGTAAAAAAAAGCAAGTCTTTTATGAAATAATTTCCCGTTAAAGTGCTTTTTTGGCTCTCTCACGTTTTGCAAGATAAGGCATAATTAAACCAAGTGCAGTCAGAATGATTGGCGTAATAATATTTAATGCCATAGTAAAGATATCCTTTGAATACATACCCATAATACAACAGATTGCCGTAATCCCAAAACACCACCATCCAAAGAATTTTGCAATTTTCTGATTTTTCACAAATCGATATTCTGCCGGATGTTTTTCCAGATTTTTACGCAGTGCAATATAAGCTACAAATACCCAGAGATAACGAAGCGGCATACATACAGAGTTTAATTTTGTCAGCTGCTGCAATACCGCTGCTGCTCCCGGAACAACGGACTGAATCAGAATAATCGCACCGGACAGAACCACCACCATTTTTATACCATTTACATAAGCCCCATGCTTATTTTTTTCAATAACGCACTGGGCACAAATTCATGAGAATCTTCGTTGTCTAACAACATACGAAGAGGTGCATCAATACTTAATACCAAAGTCGAGAATTGTCCGATTACATTACAAAGTGCGTAAACAACCAAGAGAAAATCTCCTACTCCATAATAATGTCCCAATTTTTGGAATGCCCAATAAGAGCCATTGGATACATAAGAGCTGAAAGCTTCCTCGCTTGCATTTATTTCTGCCGGGTCAAACATCATTCCCATGGCTATGGTTCCAAGCATAGCACAGACTACAACCATGCCGGCAAGCGCAATCATACCTTTGGGAAATCCCTTGGCCGGTTCTTTTACTTTATTTACATATGGAGATATTTTTTCACTTCCTCCTACAGCAAATACCAAAACAGAAAGAGACGTAAAATACCCCACATTAAAATTCGGAAGTAATGTCTCTTTTGTAAACTCCATAGTTACATAGCCGCCGTTTGGATTAATCACCGGTGCTGCAAACATCATAAGAATATACAAAATTGACATTACAAACATACTGGTTCCTGCGAAAGTTGCAAGCTTCTTCAAGGGGTTCAATCCTCGGCTTGCCACCCATGCAAAGAATAAAAATACAACTAAGGTTGCCAACTGTACCCACAATGTAGGTAACGTATCATATGCTTCCGCATTACGAAATACTGCCCAGCTGAGTGCTTTCAGTCCACCACTTCCTTTACTTGCAATATAAGTGATGTGACATGCCCAATAGGTCCATCCTGCATAATATGCAAACTTTTTTCCCATGGTATTATGAATCCAGGAACTGACTCCGCCTCCTGAGTTTTTAAAGGCAGAACCTAACTCTCCTACCATAAGTGTGTATGGTACAAAATAAAGTGCAAACATCAGTATCCAGCTGAAAATAACCTGAATCCCATTAAAATATACAAAACCATTTATTACGTTTCCAAATCCCCAAACAGTGGAAAATGCCATAAAAGCCAAATTGTACCAAAGAATTTGTTTTGATGATTTATTCATCTGTTTCTCCTTTCCTATTTCCACGCAAATTATACCTGCGTCTTTCCGATTCTTTGTCTGCCAATCTCTTTTTCTTACAGATGGTCATACAACGGCTAGTCTAACATAAAATGTATATTTATACAATTATTTTTTATTTACTCTCCTATTACTCTCCTATCACCGCATTCAGGGTTTCAGAAAGTTCTTGAATCTGCCCTACAATTTCAGCAAGACGTTTGGTCCCTTTGGTATTTTGTTGTGTATCAGAAGATACATTCTCTGCCGCATCACAATTTTGCTGTGTATTATCACTAATCTGCTTCATATTATAGGAAAGGTCATCACTTCTCTCCTTAATTACTTTAGCATTATTATCAATATTATGGATTCTTCCTACAAGTTCTGCATTGTATGAAGTAATTTGTGTTGAAGACTGATTTGCCTTCTGTATATTTTCCGTTCCTTTTTTTGCATAAAAGTCATTTTTTTCCATAGCAGATACTGCATCTTCCGTATTTCTTACTACCTCGTTTACTATTTGACCAATTCCATCTACTGCATTTTTAGTCTGCTCTGCCAGTTTTTGTATTTCTGCAGCTACAACAGCAAAACCTTTTCCATGCTCTCCCGCTCTTGCCGCCTCAATAGAAGCATTTAAAGCTAAAATATTTGTCTGACCGGAAATATCGGATATCGTTTTTACAATTCCAATAATTTCCTGAGACTTTTCTCCCAAATTTGTAATAATTCTTTTACATTCTTCCGTACTTGTATGTATTTCCTCCATGCTGGAAGTAGCTTCCTCCATACGTTTCTGGTTTTCTTTTGTATTCTTTCCTATCTCATCCGTAAGAAGTGCGGTTCTATGATTCATGTCATTTAAATTTGTAAGTTCATCCGCAATGTCACGAATCTGCTCTTTTGCATTTTCAACAGCCGAATTATTTTCCGTGGAACTAAGAAGAAGGTTTTCTGACTCTTCTTCAATCCTTTGGTTTGCCTGAAGAGACACTTCCGTAATCTGGGAAAGTTCTTTTACCATATCAAATAGCTTTTCAGAGGTTTTTGATGCACTTTCCTGCATTTTCTGCATTTTTTCAAACATAAGCTTTTGCGCTTCTGCTCCCATCAGGTTTGAAAGTAAATTTGCCGTTCTGCCGCAAAGCATTGTAAAAATTGCCGACTCCGCAATGACTACCAAAGCTCTTGGAATAATTCCAAAAATAATGGCTCTTTTTAAAGTCGTAAAATTATGGTCCGTAGTGGTTTCCAGAAAAAACGCAAGAAACTGACCTGCTGTAATTCCTATTACTGTCAGTGTGGTTGCCATCACATTTAATTTTTTGGAAAAATAAAGGCTGGCAATGGCAATCGGATATACATAAAATGCCACTACATGGTAAGTAAGTGTGACACTTAAAAGCATAATTGTGACAGAAGCTCCTACCACATTAAGATATTTCACATACCCTGCCTCCACCTTTAATATGTTAACCAAAAGGGTGGGAAGCAAAAGAAAAAAACTTCCGCCTATGTAAGCAATCGTCATAACGTTCTGTTTTACGGTAAAGATTCCTGCAATATTTAATACATAAACTAAGGTAAAGATTGCAAATGTAATCCGCATTACCTTTGCTACCAGCTTATTTGCCTGTTTCTCATTTTCTCTTAAAACTCCGTTTTGTGCACCCATACATTTTCTCCTTTGTACTGTATTTCTATCATCCTACTGTTGTTCACATTCCCCACAGGACTTATTACCATTTCTTACTAACATCATTACAGCCCGAAACTGTGTAGTCAGCATTTTTCCTACCTGCTCCTTAGTGAAATGGCACATCCCCGTTGCACATAATGCTCCAATACCAAAGGTATAAATCCAAACGTTTTCAAATAACATCCTTGCCTCTTTTTTTTGTAAGCCATAATCTTTTTCTATAGCCTCAATACAAAGGTCAGCAGTCGGTCCTAATTTTCCATATATTTTTTCAAAGGAATGCCCCTCTTCATTCTCCTGCATAAAGAGCAATTGATACAACTTCGGCTCCTGAATACCGAATAACACCATTTTCATACCAACCTGCTTAAAAAAAGGCATCTCTTTCTCCGTACCTTCCTTTATATATTCTTCAAAATGGTGCATGGCTGCCTTTTGAACCGCCCCCTGAAGTTCTTCCATATTTTTAAAGATGGTAAATATCGGTCTTGCAGAACTTCCCAGTGCTTCTCCCAGTTCTCGGGCTGTTAACCCTTCCGCTCCTTTTTGAGCCACAAGCTTTAAAGCTGCTGACACAATTTCTTCTTTCGTAAATTTAGGTTTTGGCGGCATTGTATTTTCTTCCCTTCCCCACATTATTTAAATCTTCCGTTTTACAACATGTGTTTTAGATTATTATAAAACAACAGTTTCTTTTGTCAAGCAAATTTTATTTGCCAATTCCCAGTTTCTCATACCCCCAATTTATTACGGCTCCAATAAGGATAATGTAACTGCAGAAATAAAGCCACAATAGAAATAAGAGGATGGTTCCCAAAGTGCCATAAGCCGTAAAACTACTGAAATACTCTATGTAAAAAGAATATCCGTAGGTAAATACCATCCATGCCAATACCACAAACACAGAACCTGCCAGCTGTTTTTTTAAGGAAAGCTTTTTATTGGGAATATACGTATACATTGCCCCAAAAGTAAGTGTCATCACAACAAAAATCACCAAATGGCTCAGCATGGATACCATTCCCGATGCACTTTCAAACTCCGGCAAAAATTTAACAATCCACTCTAAAATCCTGCTTCCAAAAACTCCCAGTACAAAAGTCGCTGTAAGTCCTAACAGTATTATCACCGTATAAAGACTGGCTACTATCCTTAGTCTGAAATACCCTCTTTCTTCAACCGTATCATTAATCCGGTTTAATGCCCTCATTAAAGCTAACATTCCTTTTCCCGCTGACCAGATTGTCATGAGGATGGTAACAGGAACCACCCCCTTAGGCTGATTGTATATCTGACTAATCAAACCTAAAATCCATGGATTCATCTGCTTAGGCACTACCTTCATGCAAGCTATCATCAAATCCCCTTCCGTAAAAGGTGTATATGGAATTAAAAAGCAAATTAAAAACAAAAGCGGAAATAAGGACACAAAAAAGAAAAAGGCAACACTGGAAGCATACGCACTGATATCATCATGTCTTACCTTTCGGCTCATATATTTCATTTTCATATACATCTCCGGCACATTTGACATCTTTTTTCCCTCTTCTATTGTCTTATCTGACATCCTTCATAATAAAATTCCAAAATTTCTTCTGCCATATATCCTCTGTCGGCAAGATTTTTAGCACCATTCTGGCTCATTCCCACACCATGCCCGAATCCGCCTCCTGTCAGCCGGATTGCGGTCACTTTATTATTTTCATATTCTGGCTCAATCACAAAAAATGCACTTGGCAACAGGTTCCCGCAGGCATAAGTATTTTCATTTTGTAACTGCACAATACTTTCTCCATCTGTCAAAACAGCTCTTACATGATATTCATTTTTTACCAGAAGATATCCTTTGTCAGTCGTTACCAACAACTCTTCTATGGTTCCGCCGGCTCCTCGTTTTTGTACCTGAATATCCGTAATTACAAACCCTTCATCTAAAGGTTCCTTTCCCCAAACACTGCCATCTTTGCTGGCAGATACATACTGCGGATAGTTTTCAAGCCGGTTTCTTAATTTTTCAGCAATCACATCCATATGGCTATGTGCATAATTCCAACGATACCAGCTTTCTTCCGCTTCAAAATGAGGCGAATTTTTCTTTGTAATAAACTCTGTAAAAATTGCTTCTTTTCGCATATCTTCAGTGGTATAAGAAGGCTCTTCCAATGTCATTTCTTTTGCCTTTAAATAAGGAAATGTATTTATATTATTTGCGTTCCAGATGGCGGCATCTGTTCCAAATCCACAGGAAGTCGAATAATAATAGGTTCCTGCAAGGTCATTTTGTGCATACAGGAGTTTTCCTCTGGTTTCCTTGACCGCTGTTGTAGTATTCACATTTTCCTTAATATTATTGTATACCTGATAGGTTGCACTGTCATCCAGATTCGCTCCATAAGAACTAAGTTTACTGTGTACCATTTTATCATAAGCATACGTCCTTGCAGAAATTGCCTGTGCCTTTAAAGCTTCCATGGGATAGTAAGCCGGCATTTCCGAAGGCACTACTGCGTACAAATATTCCTCCAGCAACACCTCATTAATGAGAAGAATTCCTTCCTCCCTTTTTACCAATTCAAAGTTTCCGTAATATCCCTGACCGGCATTGTTCCTTTCAACACTTGTAAATATGGTTCTCCCGGTTAAAGCCTTTGGTTTCAAATAAATTCGATTACTCTCAAAATATTCGCTGTCCGGGGTAATGGAAAATATCTCTCCTGCCCCAATCTCATAAATATCTGTGCCGCAAACCAATTCCATATCCACATCAGCCTTACCTTCAATTTTTTCATGGAAATAACCTTCAAAATTTGTATTTTTAATCAGAACACGAATATGATCCATTTTTTCATCTCTTACCAGTAATGCCGCCTGAATCTTTCCATCTTCCACTACAAAATCTGTAAAATCATATCCTAAAGGTACTTCACTTCGTCCCACATTTTCCAGTCTGTCATATAATCGATAATACTGAATATTATCTGAAAGAGGGTAACTTCCTTCTCCTTCTATTTCTGCCATATCTGAAGAAATTGCCAAAACCTTACCGGTAATCTTTTCATTTTTTATGTGAATATCCCTGATGTTTCCCTTGCTGAAATAAATATCTGCCACCTGTTCTCTTACTTCATTTTCAAACTCATTTTTTTCTAATAAAATCTGAAAATTTTTATAAAAACAAAGAATTTTCTCCTGGGTATTGTCTGTCAGCCATACATTTGTAATAACTGCCTCTTCCTGCACGTGATGTACACCCCACAATGCTCCCTGAAAAGTGATATAGGAGGCTTTTTGCTGCATTTTTATAAAAACAGGAGCCAATTTCTTCTCCCATCTTCCATTTTGTGTAAACACCTGATTTTCTTCCATAGGATTTCCCTCTATATCTGTTACATTTGAAGAATCACCCAAAATCAAGAGTTCCTCAGTGGTAACCTGTTCTTTGGTATCTAACACACCACATACTTTTTCAAAATAAGGATACCAGTCTTCTTTGGTGATAAAAAAAGTCTTTCTATATTTAGCGTCCAGGGCTTCTCTTTCTTCTCTGGTTAAAACATCTGCCTGTGCAGATGCCTCTTTCTCCCATTGATTAAACTGCTGATATGTAACATAAGCTTCCTCTTCCCATTGTCCGGTTATTTCCTTAAGCCCGCTTACCATCTCTTTTTGTTTCTCAAAAATTTCCTGAGATTCTTCCGTTTGAGTTTCCAAGACTGCTTCCAATAAACTGTTTAATGTTTCTATTTCTTCTTTGGTTATATACTCTCCCTGAGGCTGTTTTTTGTGAAAACAAAATATGGAAATAACTCCCCCAAACAGTAACAACAATATAAGAAAAATACATATTCTCTTTTTCATTCCAAATGACATGGCACTTCTCCTTCTTTTCCTACTAAATGGTATTGTTGTTCTCTTCATTTTCTATTGCATCCTCCAACACAAAAAGCAGTCTTTAAAGACTGCTTTTTTATCTTTCGTATAGATACCCGAAATGCCTAAAACTCTGCCTTCTGACTCCTAGCAAGGCTAGGTGGGTAACCGCAAGACTACTTTTGCCTTCCCTTCCAATCCTTCTATATGAAGTGAGGGCTTGACAGCCATAGAATAATATAAGAATCCCGTTTAAAGTAAATGTAGGTTCAAAAATAACAGAACCTCAAGCACCTCGAGCTATATATATTATATCCAATACGATAATAAAATACAACTAAATTTATCATTATAAATTATAAATTTTTTCCAGATACAAAAACCCCCGGCATAATGCCGAGGGTTTAAAACTTCTATTTTTTAATTAGTTTAAAGCATCTACTAACTTCTGAACAGCTTCTAATGCTTCATCAGGAAGTTTGTCGTAGCCTTCTTTCTTTTCTGCAAAGCCTTTTACTGCATCTACACGATTCTGCATAGCTGCTTTTAATGCTGCTTTGTATTCAGCATTGTTCATATCAGGTGTGAAATCTGCTGTCTTACCAGACCAGTCATACATGATTTCTACATCTTCAAAAGGTCCCCACTGTTCAAATTTAGCTTTTCCTTCCACGATTGTTTCCAGAATTCCTAAAGTATCCGCAGGTTTACATTTTGTACCCATGAAGTCACCTGTGTTAACGATGTAGCAATCTACGTTCTTCTCTTCTACTAATTTTTTGAATTTATCGTAGTCATTAACTAACGGATAAGTTCTAAATGGGTTTGCATAAGGAACGATACGAAGAGCATTCAAATCAGTACCTGCTGCAACACGTTCTG
>CAZSWC010000060.1:0-8195 GCA_964610665.1 uncultured Lachnospiraceae bacterium | reverse complement strand
TTAACATCTGTCTTCCTAAAGGTCCTTTTGGAAGCATACCTTTTACTGCAAGTTCGATTACAGATTCCGGTTTCTTAGCTAATTTTTCTCTTAATGTAGTTTCTTTCATACCACCTACATAATCAGAGTGATGATAGTAAATTTTCTGGTCTAATTTCTTACCTGTTACAGCGATTTTTTCAGCATTGATTACGATTACATAATCACCTGTATCGATGTGAGGTGTAAAGATTGGTTTATTTTTTCCTCTTAAAACTTTAGCAACTTCAGATGCTAAACGTCCTAATGTCATATCTGTAGCGTCTACTACATACCATTTTCTATCAATAGTAGCTGGACTTGCCATAAATGTTTTCATTATTTTCCCTCCGTATAAAATTCCAATTGTTCTGACGCGGATTTTCTCACCGGGGCTAGCAGCTTAAAAACCCATATATTTCAAATAAAAGTCGGGCCGTGACTCTTATTATCAATCATTATCATACCAAAGCATTATATTATACCAAATTCCTTGTGTCAAGCAGATTTTTTAGTTTTATATAAAAGTTTTATATAAAAGTTTTATATAAAAGTTACAACCTGCATTGACGAAGTTTCCCTACTCTTCCCCTTCAAATTTATACTCATATAATCGCAATCCTTTTGCAGGTGCCGTAGGTCCTGCTTTTGTTCTGTCCTTTGCCTCCAGAATTTCCTTAACATCTTCCGGCGAAAACCTTCCCTTTCCGACTTCAATTAAGGTCCCGGCAATGATACGCACCATGTTATACAAAAATCCATTCCCGGTGACACGAATGAGAATCCTGTTTTCTTTTCTTTCCACTGTAATATCATATATAGTTCTGACGGTGGTCTCAGCCGTACTTCCTGCAGCACAAAAGCTTTGAAAATCATGCTCACCGATTAAATACTTTGCCCCTTCCTGCATACTTTTTTCCTGAAGGGGTACATAAGTAAAATGAGCATACAAACGCTCCATAGGATTTATAAATTCTTCATTTAATATCCAATATTCATAAGTTTTTTGTGAAGCACATTTCCTGGGATGAAAATCAGGTGCCGCTTCTTGTGACTTACGGATTCTAATATCTTCCGGCAATCTCTGATTTAACGCATATGCAATTTTTTCTGCCGGGATTTGAGACAAGGTATCAAATACAGCAATATTTCCCAATGCATGCACACCGGAATCGGTTCTGCTGGCTCCTATGACCTGAATTTCATTTTTCAGAAGTTCTGACAGACAACGGTTTAATTCTCCTTCTATCGTAGGAACACCGGGCTGAAACTGCCATCCATGATAATTGGTGCCGTCATAGGCAACTGTCAACTTTATTCTTCTCATGCTCCTTATGCTTCTGTCCTCCCTCCTGCTTTCTCATCTGCTTCTTTTTTGTAACTTCATAACTTTTTTGAATTTTCAGGCACTTCCTGGTGACATTTCATGCCAACAGGTACTCATTCTTTCCATACATCCGCTCCATGGCAGACCGCATACATTCACTATCTTCCGATTATTACACATACCACCAGATAGGCTGTCAGCACAGCATATCCAAAAAAGTCATTTTTTTTGTAAATCAGAGGCTTCATTTTCGTTCTGCCATCGCCACCCCGATAACATCTGGCTTCCATCGCCATGGCCAAATCATTTGCTCTGCGAAATGCGGAAATAAACAATGGTACCAATAACGGCACAAGAGCCTTTGCCTTTTTTATAATATTCCCGCTTTCAAAATCTGCACCTCTGGCAATCTGTGCTTTCATAATTTTATCGGTTTCTTCTAACAAAATCGGAATAAATCTTAAAGCAATCGACATCATCATGGCAATCTCATGTACCGGAACTTTTATTTTCCGTAAAGGATTCATTAATTTTTCCATGCCATCCGTCAGATTATTAGGTGTTGTGGTTAATGTCATCACGGAAGAACCTACAATCAAAAAAGAAAGTCTTACTGCCATCATAATTGCCAGACGAAGTCCTTCTTTTGTGATGGTCAGTTTCCAAATCTGAATTAAAGCTTCTCCCGGTGTCAAAAACATATTAAAGATTACCGTAATCATTAATAAAAATGCAATGGCTTTCATGCCCTTTATCATAAATTTGAAAGGTACATTGGATAATTTAATCATAGCCGCCAAAAAGAAAGCAGCTATCAAATATCCCCACACATTATCTACTAAAAACAAGGAAATAATATAACAAATGGTTCCCACAAGTTTCACTCGCGGATCCAGTCTGTGAATGACAGACTCACTCTGATAATACTGTCCTAACGTAATATCTCTTAGCATGGGCCGTGGCCCTCCTTAAACATCTTTAAAATTTCTTCTTTGGCTTCCCCAATAGTCGTTACATTGGTATCCACACAAAATCCTTCCTTCTTTAACCGGTTCATAATATAAGTTACCTGCGGTGCTGCAAGACCAATCTGTTCCAATGCTTCGTAGTGCTTAAATACTTCCTTTGGAACATCATCAAACATAATCTGCCCTTTATTCATTACAATAATTCTGTCTACGTATTCTGCCACATCTTCCATACTGTGAGAAACCAGAATTACCGTGATTCCTGTTTCTTTTTGCAGCTTTTTAATCTGTCCTAAAATCTCTTCCCTTCCCTTGGGGTCAAGTCCTGCCGTAGGTTCATCTAAAATCAACACTTCCGGTTTCATAGCCAGTACACCGGCAATAGCAACTCTTCTTTTCTGTCCTCCGGACAATTCAAAGGGAGATTGATAAAACTGTTCCTCCAAAACTCCCGCCTGCTTCAGGGCTGTAAAACTACGCATTTCCACTTCTTTTTTTGTCAGTCCCAGATTTTTGGGCCCAAAACAGACATCTTCAAATACCGTTACTTCAAACAACTGGTGCTCTGGATATTGAAATACTAATCCTACTTTACTTCGTAATTCTTTTTTGTTAAAATCAGGATCCCCAATGTCCTGTCCATTAAAATAAATTGCCCCGCTGGTAGGTTTTAACAATCCGTTCAGATGCTGCACCAGAGTTGATTTTCCCGAACCGGTATGGCCAATCAGACCAATAAACTGTCCATCCGGAATTACCAGATTCACATCCTTTAATGCAGCTACTGCCAGATTCGTATCTTCTCCATATATATGATTTACATGATCTAAAATCAGAGACATAATTCTTCCTGCTATGAGAAACTGTCACCTCTCACAACTCTTCCCTTTCTTCTACTTCTTTTTTAACATCTTTAATTCTGCTACCAGTTCGTCCATGGTCAAAATACCATCACTCAAAGGCAGACCGCTTTTCTTTAATTCATATGCCAGTTCTGTTACCTGCGGTACATCCAGACGAAGTTGCCTGAGTCTTTCCACTTGAGAAAATATAGTCCTCGGATTTCCCTGCATTACCACTTTTCCCTCATCCATAACATATACCTTGTCCGCGTAAATCACTTCTTCCATGTAATGGGTAATTAAAATGATGGTAATACCTTCCACTTCATTTAAGGCTCTGGCCGCACGAATAACCTCTTTACGTCCATTGGGATCCAGCATGGCTGTAGGTTCATCTAAAATAATACATTTTGGATGCATGGCAATCACACCTGCAATAGACACCCTTTGTTTCTGTCCTCCTGACAACTTATTGGGAGAATGCTTTCTATATTCGTACATTCCTACTGCTTTCAGGCTTTCTTCCACACGCTCCCAGATTTCTTTCGTAGGAACTCCCAGATTCTCCGGTCCAAATCCAACATCTTCTTCCACAACCTGTCCAATAATCTGATTGTCAGGATTTTGAAATACCATACCGGCAGTCTGTCTGATATCCCACATATTCTCAGAATCTTTTACATCCTTACCATCTACATAAACCGTTCCTTCTGTTGGATAAAGAAGGGCATTCAAATGTTTTGCAAGTGTTGATTTTCCCGAACCGTTGTGTCCTAAAACAGCTACAAAATCTCCTGCCTGAATCTCCAGATTTACCCCATCTACAGCCCGGGTAATTCCTTCCACGTTTCCTTCTTCGTCACGCCTGATATATTCAAAAGCCAGATTAACGGCTTTAATAATTCCCATACTGATTTTTATCCTCCTCCCAAGGGCTCTGCATTTTTAGATTGAAAATACATCCCCTGATTAAAAACCATATCTGTCTGCAATATAATTTTCATCAAATTAAAAATTCTATTTAGAATTTCAACTCATTGTACTAAAATTTATCTTTAAAAACAAGTATTTCCTAAGAAAAACTCCTTTCTTCCTTCTCAAAAAACAAAAACAAAAAACAATTTTATACATTGTATTTCATTTAATTATCTGATAATATAAATTATATATGAAAAGAGGCACATAACATATGATAGAATACGTAAAAATTAACAATTTGAGAAGTGGAGACATACTTGCACGTACTGTATATGACAGCAACATGCGTGTCCTATTAATGGAAAATAAACCTTTGACAGCCAGAGGGATTCAGACAATTAAGGAGCAGGGGTATAAGGGAATTTATATCAACCATGAAGATAACAGCTATCGGGAAGAGGTTGCTCTAGCAGCTCCCTTGATTGATGATTTGCTGCAATTACAGATTATTGCGCTTTTAAAGGATATTTTCGGCAATACCGGAATTTTGACAGAACCTTTTAATGCAGATTTTCAAAAACAAAGAACCCAGATGGATGAATTTCTGGATGAGCTGATTGACATTTTTCAAAATGCTGAAAAAGAAAATAAATTAATTTTGGAAATGCAGGATAATCGTGCCATGTCGCTTTGGATTTATTATCACAGTTTGTCCGTTTGTTTTATCACCTTAGGCATGGGAGTTAAGTTGGGATTAGAAAAAGGTCCTTTAAAGGAATTTGGCCAGGCTGCTATTTATCATGACTTGGGAAAAATATTCTGTGGCACTAATTTACTCTACAAAGAAAAGTTAACCGAAGAAGAACGCAGCTCTCTTCGCCAACATCCCACACACGGATTCCGACTGATGCAGCGTCTGCATTTTTCTGTACCTGTTTGCTATGGCGTATGGCAGCATCATGAGCACATTGATGGTTCAGGATATCCGAATGCTTTAAAAAGTGACAAAATCCTTTTAAGCGGTAAGCTTATCGGTCTCGCCAGTGCTTTTGATAATTATGTTAATCCATCTCCCTATAATACAGAGTATTTCAGTAACTCGGAAGCTATTGAAAAATTATATGGAAGTGGTATTTTTGACAGTACCTGCATTAAACTTCTCTTAAAAGTAGTTGCTCCGTTCCCGGTAGGTACCAAAGTAAGATTATCCAATAAAGCAGAAGCAATTATCATTAAAAATAATGCGGATTTACCGCTTCGTCCGGTTATCGCCATTGGACATAATTACATAAACATGGCAACTGACCATCAGTACAGCAACGTTACAGTGGCAGAAACAATTGAAGATTAAATTTATAACATATCCAAAAAAGAGACTGGCAGATTCGCCAGTCTCTTTCTTATTACACTGTTAATTATACTAATTCAAGTACAACTTCCATTGCAGCATCACCTTTACGAAGACCGATTTTAACGATTCTTGTATAACCACCTTTACGATCAACATATTTAGGTGCAATTTCATCAAACATCTTTGCTGCTAAATCAACTTCTTTTCTATCTTTCTTCTTACCAGTTGGATTTTCTGTTGCAGAATAGAACACAGACAACATTTTTCTTCTTGCATTCAGTCTGGAAGGAAGGTCTTTTTTGATTTCTTTTTCAACTTCATCAAATACAGTTACTTTCTTTCCATCAACAACTTCTTTTACTCTCTTACCATCTTTATCTTTGCGAGCAACTTTAGTTGTAACTTTTACAGTTTCATAGTTATCTTTTTCTTTTACTGCAAGTGCAATCAAAGGTTCAACCTGTTTCTGAACTTCCTTTGCTCTAGCTTCTGTAGTAACGATTTTTCCATTAAGAATTAATGCTGTTACCTGACTTCTTAATAATGCTTTTCTCTGGGAAGATGTTCTTCCTAATTTTCTATATTTTGCCATTTTCTAAATTCTCCATTCATAGTGCATCCGGCCACGCTCTTTGGACTTACATACCGAATGTTTGAGGGGAAATACCCCTGGTGAATAGTTACCTGTATAGTTTTGTGCACTCATCGGCTTTACCACAAAACCATGAATTTATTCTGTCCTTCTTACTCCTCACTTGGAGTTAACTGAAGTCCTAATTCTTTTAATTTTGCTAAAACCTCTTCTAATGATTTACGTCCCAGATTACGAACCTTCATCATATCTTCTGAAGTTTTATTTGTTAATTCTTCTACTGTATTAATACCAGCTCTCTTTAAGCAGTTATAGGAACGAACTGACAATTCTAACTCATCAATGCTCATTTCCAAAACTTTTTCTTTTTCATCATCTTCCTTTTCTACCATAACTTCTGCTGTTTTAGCATTTTCGGACAAATCGATGAACAGGCTTAAGTGTTCGCTGAGTACTTTTGCAGCTAAGCTAACAGCTTCATCCGGAACTAATGTTCCATTGGTATATACATCTAATGTAAGTTTATCATAGTCAGTTACCTGACCTACACGTGTGTTAGCTACTGTCAGATTTACTCTTTCTACAGGTGTATAGATGGAATCCACAGCAATAACGCCAATAGGAAGTTCCTCATCTTTGTTCTTGTCAGCACTGATGTAACCACGACCCTTTGTGATGGTAAGTTCCATATATAACTTACTTTCTTTGCCGCCATTTAAAGTAGCAATTACCAAATCAGGATTCATGATTTCGATATCAGAATCTACCTGAATATCAGATGCTCTTACTACACCTTCCCCTTCAAACTCAATATAAGCAGTTTTGGGTTCATTTGTCTCGCATGTATTCTTAATCGCAAGACTCTTGATATTCATAATAATTTCTGTAACATCTTCTTTTACACCCGGAATAGAACTGAATTCATGTAAAACACCTTCAATTTTAACCTGGCTTACTGCTGCACCTGGTAAAGAAGAGAGCATAATTCTTCTTAAAGAATTACCTAATGTAATACCGTAGCCTCTTTCCAATGGTTCCACTACGAATCTGCCATACTTTTTGTCTTCTGAGATTTCTTCAACCTCAATATTTGGTCTTTCAAACTCAAACACTGCAAATACCCTCCTTTACGAACATGATTAAAAAACACTAAGCTTATTTAGAATATAATTCGACGATAAGCATTTCATCTACAGGAACATCAATTTCTTCTCTTGTAGGAAGATTCTTGATAGTACCTTTGAAGTTTTCTGCATCCACATCCATCCAAACCGGAACTAAACGTCCTGCTGTTACTTCTGCGATGTCTTTGTATCTCTGTAAAGATCTGGATTTTTCTCTGATTTCGATTACGTCACCAGCTTTGATTAAGTAAGAAGGAATGTTTACACATTTACCATTTACTAATACATGTTTATGTCCAACAATCTGTCTTGCTTCTCTTCTTGTTCTGGCAAATCCCATTCTGAAAACTACACTGTCAAGTCTGGATTCCAGAATTGTCATAAGGTTTTCACCTGCAAGACCTGTCATCATCTTATCTGCTTTTTCATAGTAGTTTCTGAAAGGTTTTTCAAGAACACCATAGATAAATTTAGCTTTCTGTTTTTCTCTTAACTGAAGACCATACTCGCTCATTTTTCTGTTTGCTCTTGCATTGCTTCTGTTAGATTTTTTATCATATCCTAAATATACAGGATCTAAGTTAAGGGATCTGCATCTTTTTAATACAGGAACTCTGTTTACTGCCATTTTAATTTTCCTCCATACTGTTTACAATATTTTTTCAAAATATCTTCTTCCAGCTCTCACTTGTTTTTTTGTTTTACCGAAGGAACATGCTTAAGCTGATTCCTTCGGATTTATAGTGACATTCATTTTACTCCCGAAGGGAGTAAGCACTAAACGCGACGGCGTTTAGGTGGACGACATCCATTATGTGGTACTGGTGTTACGTCTCTGATACTTGTTACTTCAAGACCACATGCCTGAAGTGCACGAATTGCTGCTTCACGTCCTGAACCAGGTCCTTTTACAAAAACATCTACTGTCTTAAGTCCATGAATTAAAGCTGCTTTTGTAGCAGTTTCAGCAGCCATCTGTGCTGCATATGGAGTAGATTTTCTTGAACCTCTAAAACCAAGACCACCGGCACTTGCCCAGCTTAAAGCATTACCTT
>CAZSWC010000059.1:0-8303 GCA_964610665.1 uncultured Lachnospiraceae bacterium | reverse complement strand
ATGTTCTGTTTCGTTGTCTTCGCGACAGCTTGTTTATATTATCACAGATGTTTTTCGCTGTCAACAACTTTTTTTAATTTTTTTAAATATTTTTTCAACTTTTTTTGAGTTAAAATCGCATCACTCTGTGTGATGGAATTTTATACTATCACTCCTTTTCTTCCTTGTCAACCCCTTATTTTATTTTTTTAAAATCCCGCTGCTATCTTAATAAGATAATTATATCTATATAGGAAAGAAAGTATTTCACTTCTTCCTGTGTCTTCCCTTATCATCACTCCAAATTGTCCTAAAATTCCACTTTCATTTAAAACATATATCAGCCACACTATCAAGAATCCTTCTGCTAACCCTACTAAAATCCCCAGCATCTGATCCAAGAATCTAAACACCGGTAATTTTGCTATTACTTTTAATGGTTTAAAAAAGAATCTTATAACAGAATATACACTTGCTACAATAACCAATATAACAATAGTAAAAACCGTATTTCTATTTTCATTTGCATGGAAACTACTGTATAACATAATAACAAGTGACATAACAAATAAGGTTACGGCCCATGCAGCCAAGCCCGAAATCTCTTTTGTCATTCCCCTTTTAAATCCGTGTACAATTGCTAAAACCATGATTAAAAATACAATAATTAATGTAAGATTCATTTTTTTCTTCTTTCTGTAGTTAATTTAATTCAATTACATCCACCGAATCCGGTGTTACCATTATGAAACGATTTGTCTTATTGGCAGGAATCAAGAGACTTACACTTTTTCCGAAAGTCCCCCTGTATTTTTCTTTTCCAGTCCAATTATACATCACACATTCCAAGTTATTATATGCCATGATATAATTTTTTCCAATAATTATCTTTTGATAATCAATGTCAATACTTTGATTCAATATAAGATTTCCTCTTTTATCATAAACATCAATCCGATACAAAGAAGCTCCTGTGGTATCAATATAAACCAATCCTATATTGCCATTACCTGTATATACCGCCTGAATTTCTTCGCTTACTAATTTTTCCGCAACACTGACAGGCTTGTCTGTTCCCTGATAAAAACTGATTCGACCACTTCCTACTGCAAACGCAGCATCTTTATCCAAAAATCCAACATAGGGTATTACAGTATCTGCATATTCATTTCCACTAACCAACCGGTCTACACTATTCTGTCCTACGTCAGAGAAATTGTAAAAGGCAACACTGGATTTCATGGAACCGCTGTCCACATAGAGATAAGAAACTTCCATAACTTCCCCGGTATCTGACAGGGCTACTGCCACCGGGTAACCATTCTGGTTCATTCTGGCCTCTGACTTTACCAGCTCCTTTCCTGCAGAATCATATAAATTCAGTCTGGTCACTTTATTATCTTCCAAAACTGCTGCCACAATTCCCGTCTTAGAAACGCACAAATCTTTAATAGGAAGATTGGTATCAATTTCCCCTACTTTGCCTTTTTCATTTAGAACATAGATTATATGCCCATTATAATCTCCTACTGCCACTGCATTCTCATTTACTTCCACAATGGGCTTTTGCATCTGATAAGTTTCATTCCAGATTACATTTCCTTTCGTATCCATGCTGCTGATACCATCTTTACTATAGGTAAGCACTCGCCCATTGTGTTCGAGACAAACACTGTTAATTCCACTGATTCTCAAAACCGAACTAAGCTGTGTGTATGATGTATACACTGAATTATCCCATAAAAAAAGCAGCGATGCCAAAGCAGCCGCAATCACGATACCTGCTGCCACAATTTTCATAAGTTTGCCTCGTCTATGGGCTTTTATTTTATGCTCAAATTCTCTTTTTTTATTTTTTGATTCTGTTAAAGAAGAAAAGTTTCTTATTCTTGCCATTTTTCCCTCAATCTTTTGCATTTATTTTATACATTTAATTATAGTATAACATACTTTTTTCATGGTAAATAAATTTTTTGTCCCGGAGCAATATAATCTGCATTCTCTATATTATTTAATGCACAAATTTCTTTCATTTTTGACAGGGTTCCATATTTTTGTTTGCAGATAGCTGCCAGAGTATCTCCGTCTTTTACGATATATTCCTCTGCTTCCTTTTTTTCCTGCTCTGCTGTTGTTTCTTCTTTGGAAGCCGGATTTTCTTCCCGCAGTTGTGCTGTCCCTTCATAAATCACAGGTTCTTCACTTTGCTCATTCCTGTCTGCAGCCGCTTCCTCCAGCTCTTCTTCCTTTGTTTCTTCCACTTTTACATTCTTTTCTTCTATAATCAATTCTTCTTCCCCGGTTTCTGCAATGCTTCCCGATAATGTTTCAGCAATTACCTGCTTAAAAATCTCTATTTTTTTCCTTCCATTAGCAGTAGTCATTGCAAATAAAACAACACATGCCACTAGAATCCCGGTAACTGGCAAAAGAAATTTCTCATTTTTGAACTCCGTCTTATTTTTAGAATACTTTTTCACAGGAATCCATTTTTCCTTCATAGGAAGAAATTCCTCTTCTCCGAATTTTCTTTTTCGATTTTCAGTTTTCTTTTCTGTTTCTTCCTCCCGGTGGTCTACCAAATATTCCTGCATTGCCTGATTAGGCGCATAGAACACATAAAATCCTGTTATCCGCTCCTCTTGTCCCTTTAAAGAAATTAAAATCAGTTCTTCTTCTTTTAATTTCAAAAATCCCAATGGATAGTATTCCTTGAAATAGGATTGTTCCATTTTGGGTTTTTCAGCTATTCCGTAAACATACAATTTTGTCCGCTGTTCCTTCTCTTCTCTTTCTCCATATAAAAAGTATTTTGCTTTTTCTTTGCCTTTTTGTTTTTTCAAGTATGTATAGGCATAATCTTCAATATAAAAATGAAGATGTTCCTGAATCTCTCCTATTTGCATAACCTGATTTATTTTTGACATGATTGCCTCCTATGCGACAGCTTTTTTCACCGCCTTTTTTCTTTTCAATATATCATTAGAATTTTTCGTTTTTTATCAAATTCTGTCATTCTTTCCTCACTTTTTTTCGACAAACTTAAAACAACAGATTCTTCCAGCATTAAAATCCGAACTAATTTCATTCATGATAAATCAAGACTGTCACAATAGGGCATAAAAAAAGCAACATTCAGCAAACAACCGCTTTCTCCACTGCTTTTCGCCAAACATTGCTTTTGTGTATTTTTTACCTTATACAAACTTATAAATAGTTGTAGATTTATAATCTTTTCCCGGTCCATATACTACAGATGGGAAATTCGGTTTATGTATGGAGTCCGGATAGCACTGTGTCTCCAGACAGAAACCGTCCCGTTTTCCATACACCGCTCCCTCTTTTCCTTTCTGAGGATCTATGAAGTTTCCTGCATAGAACTGCACTCCTGGAAGATCTGTATATACTTCCATGACACGGGCATCCTCTGGTGCCTTAACAACCGCTATCTTGCGTATTTTTCCGGTATAATTGTCTGTGACCCAGTTATGGTCATAGCCTCCGGCAAAATTCAACTGTTCAAAATCCGAATCAATCTTATCTCCAATTACAGTCTCCTGACGCAAATCCATGGGAGTACCTTCTACAGAAACAATATCTCCATAAGGAATGGATTCTTTATCTGTCGGAGTATAGTTAGATGCCATTAATGTAATCTTATGGTCTGTAATATTACCTTCCTTATGACCTTTCAAATTAAAATAAGAATGATTTGTAGGATTTATAATTGTATTCTTATCACTGGTTGCTTCATAATGGATTTCCAGACCATTTTCCTCATTCAAAGTGTAAGTAACTTTAAATTCTTTATTTCCCGGAAATCCCATTTCGCAATCCGTATTCTTTAATGTAAAGGTAATGCTGTTTTCCTTTTCTATCACATCCCAGATTCTTTTATGAGAGCCTTTTACTTCATCACTGTGAAGATTATTTTGTCCATTGTTCTTTTTCAAAAAATATACTTCATCATCTAATTCAAAACATGCTCCACCAATCCGATTTGCACTGGGAGCAATCACAGCGCCAAAAAAGCTGGGATTTGCTTCGTAACCTGAAACATCATCAAAGCCTAATACAACATCCTTAACCTTTCCCTCTTTATCCGGAACAAATAAATTTACCAGTTCTGCCCCGAAGTTTGTCACTTCTGCCTTTACACCATTTTTATTTTCCAAAGAAAACAAAAAAACTTCTTTTCCATCTTTGGTCTTTCCAAAACTTCTTTTTTGCATGATTAGTACCTCCCAAAAATTTTGCTATAATTCAACACGCCCCTCTAAAGCTCTTAACAATGTAACCTCATCAATATATTCCAAATCTCCTCCCACCGGAACTCCACTGGCTATTCTTGTCACCTTAACTCCGGTAGGTTTAATCAATTTGCTGATATACATTGCTGTTGTTTCCCCTTCCAGACTGGAATTTGTTGCAATAATTACTTCTTTTACATCCCCCTGTAATCTTTGCAGCAGTTCTTTTAATTTAATGTCCCCTGGTCCGATTCCTATCATGGGAGAAATCGCACCATGCAACACATGATATATGCCTTCATATTTTCCTGTTTTTTCATAAGCTGCCAAATCTCTGGTATTTTCCAAAACCATAATAGTAGAATGGTCTCTCTTCTCATTGGAACAAATAGGGCAAAGTTCCTGATCTGTCAGAGTATAACATTCCTTACAATACCTCACATGCTCTTTGGCAGACAGAATGGTATTCGCCAGCCGTTCCACTTTTGCCTTTGGCATATTTATTAAATGAAACGCAATACGGGATGCAGATTTTTCTCCGATTCCCGGCAAACTGCCAAGCTCTTCTATTAACTTATTAATATGTCCGCTGTACAAATCCATTAGAATGGGTATCCTCCACCCAGGCCTCCGGTCATTTTACTCATCATGTTAGTGCTTGCTTCGTCAGCCATTTTCATAGCTTCGTTAACAGCCGCCATTACTAAGTCCTGCAACATTTCGATATCCTCCGGATCTACAACATCCTTCGATAACACAATATTCGTTACCTGTTTCTTACCTGTTACAGTAACTTCCACAGCTCCGCCGCCGGCTTTTGCCGTAAACTCTGTTGCTTCCAGTTCTCTTTGGTTTTCTTCCATCTGGCGCTGCATTTTCTGTGCCTGTTTCATTAAATTATTCATATTACCGGGCATACCGCCCGCAAATCCACCTCTTTTTGCCATGTTTAATCTCCTTTAATCCTCTTCTTCTATTTCTATATTAATAATCTTTGACAGATCAATATAGCTGCTTTCAAATTGCTTTCCACCATCCAATGTCTGAATGGTAACCTCTACTTTTTTCCCAATATAATCTTCAATCAGTCGTTCTACCT
Source organism: uncultured Lachnospiraceae bacterium (assembly GCA_964610665.1). Lineage (GTDB taxonomy): Bacteria > Bacillota > Clostridia > Lachnospirales > Lachnospiraceae > SFDP01. The sequence continues at coordinate 2,975 of CAZSWC010000059.1, read as the reverse complement.
GCTCTTTACATCCTTCCTGCCTTAGATAATCGGAAGCAATACCTTCTTCTACCACCATCATAAGCTTGTTCTCACCGCCCAGACTTAATCTGACATTTTTTAAATAAAGCTTTAAAGGCATCCCTGCATTTCCAACAATTCCAGGCCATTTCTGCACTACCTGTTTTACTTCTTCAGGAATCGCTTTTGGAACTTCCGGTTTTGCCTGATTCAAAGTCTGTACCGGCGCATTATCCGTGGTTGTTTGCACCACTGTGGCAACCAGACCCTTTTCCATTTTTTCTTCCATGGCTCGTATACGGTCTAAAAGGGAGTCCGCATTCGTTTCCATGGCAGGTTTACATAATTTAATCAGAGCAACTTCCAACAAAATACGCTTCTGTGTGGCATACTTCATCTTAGAAGATAATTCCGAAAAAATACGAATATAGCGAATTATGGTTTCCATATCCGTACCTTCTGCTTCTTCTTTTAAACGAGCCAGATTTTCGCTGGATGCATCAATCACATCTTCCATATTATCAGATGTCTTTGCCAAAAGCAAATTTCTTAAATACCAGGAAAAATCAGAAACAAACTGAGTTAATTCCCTTCCCTGTATGATAATTTCTTCCAACAGGTTTATGCAGCCAACCACATCCCTATCCAATACCTGTCTGTAAAGACGGCTGAAAACCTCGGTGTCCACAGCTCCCAATACATCCAGCACTTTATCATAGGTCAGTTCTTTTCCAAAATGAAAGGCAATACACTGGTCCAACAGACTTAAAGCATCTCGCATGGAGCCGTCTGCGGCTTTCGCCACATATCGAAGTGCCTTTTCCTCTGCCTGTACTCCCTCTGCCTCCATCAATTCCTTCATTCTTTCTGTAATCGTTTCTATGCTGATACGTTTAAAATCATAGCGCTGACAACGGGACAAAATGGTAATGGGTATCTTATGAACTTCCGTGGTAGCCAAAATAAAAATTACATAAGAGGGTGGTTCCTCCAAGGTCTTAAGCAAAGCATTAAAAGCGCCTATGGAAAGCATATGAACTTCGTCAATGATGTATACTTTATACTTTCCTTCTGCCGGAGAATAGGATACCTCATCCACAATTTCCCTGATATTATCTACACCGTTATTGCTGGCTGCATCTATTTCAATCACATTCATACTGGCTCCTGCAGCAATTGCTTTGCAGGAAGCACACTCCCCACAGGGACTTCCCTCTATCGGATGTTCACAATTTACGGTTTTTGCAAAAAGCTTTGCAATGGAAGTTTTTCCGGTTCCGCGGGTTCCGCAAAACAAATAGGCATGTCCAATACGGTCTGCCTGAATCTGATTCTTTAAAGTCGTTACAATATGATCCTGACCTTTCACATCTTTAAAATTATCCGGTCTGAATTTTCGATAAAGAGCTGTATATGACATTCACTTTCACTCCAATTTATTTTTCATTTTATTTCTTATCTGTTACCTTACATACCAAACAAATATTCCCCTTTTATTTATACCATATTCTCTTTTTCTTGTCACATAAATTCACAAAAGAAAAAGCTGCTGCAGTGATGTATTTCCAATACACATCCTTACAGCAGTTTTTTTCTTATTTTCCCATGTTATTTATTGTATTGTTTCAAACCTAAAGAAAAGCTTTTTTGTTTTTAATCTCCAAAGCTGATACCAAGCATTTTGGCTTCTTTAATAATACTGGATTTGGGGTCTACCATCTTTAATTTACCAGCCACATCATCCAAAGGTACTTTTACAATTTCTCTGTTTTTGTATCCTACCATAAAACCATATTCTCCCTTTAAAATCAGCTGACCTGCTTCTGCACCAAGACGGCTTGCAAATACACGGTCATAAGGGCAGGGACTTCCACCACGCTGTGTATGACCGGGTACAGTAACACGTACTTCTTTTCCGGTTTTTTCCATAATCTTTTCTGCAATTTCATAAGAAACAGAAGGATGTTTTTTCTTTGCCTGTTTTTCTTTTAATTCTTTCTTGGAAAGCTTTGCGTCTTCCTTGGAAATAGCTCCTTCTGCTACCGCCAGAATGGTAAATCTGCTTCCTCTTTCATGACGTTTTTCAATTGCTTCTACAATCTTATCAATATCATACGGAATCTCAGGTATCAGAATGATGTCTGCACCTCCTGCTATGCCTGCATTTAAAGTCAGATATCCTACCTTATGTCCCATAACTTCCACAATAAATACTCGTCCATGACTGGATGCCGTGGTATGAATCATATCAATACAGTCTGTAGCAATATTAACTGCACTCTGGAATCCAAAGGTCATATCCGTTCCATATAAGTCATTATCAATGGTCTTGGGAAGCGTTACAATGTTCAATCCGTTTTCTCTTAACAGGTTGGCTGTTTTATGAGTTCCATTTCCGCCTAAAATTACCAGACAGTCCAGACGAAGTTTGTGGTACGTCTGTAACATGGCATCTACTTTATCAATGCCGTTTTCATCCGGGTCCTTGATTGTCTTAAACGGGGTACGGCTGCTTCCTAAAATGGTGCCGCCCTTTGTCAGAATTCCTGAAAAATCAGCCCATGTCAACATACGAAAATTGCTGTAAATCAATCCCTTATATCCGTCCAAAAATCCATAAATCTCTACCTGCTCACCGCTGTTTAAAAGAGATTTTACCACACCACGCATAGCTGCATTCAAAGCCTGACAGTCACCGCCACTGGTTAACATACCTATTCTTTTCATTATGGACTCCTCCTTATGCAAATACTGTTAAGACAATTATATATTACTTTTGTTGTTTTCACAATATTTTTATGTAATTTGGGGAATTTTCATTCATTTCATCTCTTTAAATTATCTTTTTGTATTCCTAAAAGAAAAGGTATTGTAAGCCAAGAAAAGGTTTCGAATAAATCGAAACCTTTTCCTTATGGTCAGTTACTTATGAACTTCTAACTATCGCTAGTTTATACTTTTACCTGTGTTAAGCT
>CAZSWC010000058.1:0-8430 GCA_964610665.1 uncultured Lachnospiraceae bacterium | reverse complement strand
ATATTATGGTATATGATGTTTTCTTTTTTCTTAATATATCATTTTCTCTTTTTATATGCCACTGATAATATTTATTATTTTGTTGTTCTATAAATTTCATTTTTTTCATATGTCGCATAATATTTATGCTTGTCATAACTTCCGGTTATACGATATAATGTATTAAATATCGAAAGTGATTGCGGATTGTTTCACGGCATAACAGTTTCCACAATCCTATGTTTTGCAAAAATCTACATTTTTATAAATATGGAGAAAATTATGGAATCAAATTTAAATCTTTACTATATCTTTTACACCGTTGCAGGCTGCAAAAATATTTCTGCCGCAGCCAAAGAACTTTACATCAGCCAGCCTGCTATTTCCAAGGCTATCTCCAAACTGGAAGCGAATCTGGAAACCACACTATTTCTCCGTAATTCCAGAGGTGTGACCCTGACCGAAGAAGGGGAATATTTATACAAACAGGTGAAACAGGCTTTTAACTTTATTCAAAACGGCGAAGAAAAAATAAAAAAAATGAACGAACTAGGTGTCGGACATATTACCATTGGTGTCAGTACTACCTTATGTAAATTCGTGTTATTACCCTATTTGAAAGATTTTATCAAAAAAAATCCTCATATAAAGATTAAAATCAACTGTCTTACCTCCAGTGAAACCTTGAACGCACTGGAAAATGGTACTGTAGATATTGGTTTTATCGGACTTCCTGAAAAAAACAAAGATTTTTCTGTTCTTCCTTTTATGGAAATTCACGATACTTTTGTTACCACGAAAAATTACTTAAATCATTTAAAGATTCGTGAAAATGCTACTGAAGAAACCTTATTTGAACATGCCGTTTTTATGATGCTTAACAGCGAAAATATCAGCAGAAAATATGTAGAACATTATCTGTCTTCCCGCAATATGGAGCTTACTGATATTATGGAAGTGGGAAATATGGATTTGCTCATTGAATTTGCAAAAATAGATTTAGGCATTGCTTGCGTCATTCGGGAATTTGTACAAAAAGAACTGGACAGTGAAGAACTGATAGAACTGTCTCTGGAAGAAGAAATCCCCCAAAGAAAAGCCGGCTTTCTATATCGCAGTCTGACTTTGAAGGAAAATCCCGCTGCTGAAAGCTTTCTTTCTTACATGAAAGAACTTCTCCGTCGCTAATTTCATCTACAAGAAATCCTTCTTCCAAATTCAATAATCATTCTACAACAGATTTATGCAACGACAATTGCATAGTTTTTAAAATATGCATAAACTTTTTAAGATTTCTTAAGAAAGTACCAAATGATTTACCATGTCATTTGATACTTTTACTTAAAAAAATAATAGCATAATTATTTAGGATGGGCGGTGTATCCATCATCTCAGGTACTCTTTTCAGAGTGTGTCGGGAACCATTTCCGACCTCAAAATAATTATGCTCATTACTAACATATTCTTTTTTTCATTTATAATATACTGCTATTTTTTCTCACTGCCAACAACAACTTCTTTAATTCTTCCACTATGTAATCGCCTTGATATTTTTGATTCTTGAACATCATGCATAGTTGAAACATATAAGCATTCCCCATCAGAATCTAATTTAATACCTATCATCACATTATCAGCATATCTCTTTATAAGCTCTATACTTGTACCTTTTTCATTGGGATTCACACCTATATAATCTGGCTTTGATATAATATCCGGAATATAATCAATATATTTCAAACATTTATAATGCTTACGTTTTACCATGTGCGATGGTAAACCTTTTGATCTGTAAATATCCATATTTTCAATCTCAAGTTCAAGTATCAAGTTCAGGTATATCATTAAATTTTGAATTGTATGTTCCTACTTTTAGTAATTCTTCCTTTTCGTTCATTTACGCATCCTTATCATTTCATGATAAAAATACTATACCATAAATCGAAATACTATTCCATCACATTATTACCCACATTTATCATGTTTATTATTTTGTTTTTTTATTTCATATTTCATTTTTGCTATACATTGTATAATATTTATATTTGTCATAACTTTCAGTTACACGATATAATATGTTAAAATTTCAAAAGCAATTACAAATTCCTTCGCGGCATAACAGTTCCCGCAATATGTATCTTACCGATATTATTCTCTGTCAATTTAACCATTAATCGGAAGGCAGATACTCTTCAAACAGCTTCTGTCTGAATGCTTCATCCTTCGTGGCTTTTTCCAAGTCTTCAAATCTCTTATCTGCCAATAATTTGGCATACAGTGCATTCATGGCTTCTTCTGCCGATTTTCTCTCGCTGTCCCGGATAACCTGAATGGCTTTTTCCATATCTTCCACAGACTGACTGTTATTCTTATCTTCTTCTTTTAAAAATTCAGATGCTTCCTTTTTGGCAGCCTTTTCCTTACGATATTCTTCCAGCATAGCCTCCGGAATAGAACCATCCTTTGCCATTTCTTTTTTGTTGTCTACCATATTGGTGTAATCCTTAAGAGGATGCCCCAACATTTCAAACATTTCTTTCATGGATGCGGCATATACACATGTAGTACCAATCCAGTACATATTTTTATTATAATCGATTCCACCTTTGGAAATGCTGCTGTTTACATAAGGATAAAACAATTCCTTCACATACTCCGGCTGTACTGCCCAATCAGGATATTCTGTTCCGTCATATCTTAAAAAATCCACATACGGCTGAGAGGCAAGAAACATATAATCTTCTTCTTCCTGTTCTGCAAGAATTGGCTTTGCATTCGCTCTCAGATACAAAGTCTTTACTGTTTTTCCCTCTTTCCATACAACTGCCGGACAGTTATAGATATTGTAAACCTTAGACTGTCCCACTACAATTTTATAATGATTTTCGGGAACATTATTTATTTTCAGTGTTTCTTCGTACTCTCTTTTTTGCTTTTCTTTTTTTTCTTCTGATGGTTTTTGTTTTTTCCAAATTACAAAAACAGCACATATTGCAATCACAAGAATGATGCCCATCATTTCCATAGCTTTTCTCCTTACGTTCTTACTTTTTCTTTCGGCTTTCCTCTATCATTCTTCTGGTCTCTTCCGAAGGATTGGATATTACTGCCGCCGCAATAACATCTACTCCCGGAGGATTTGTCTTTACCGCATCTACTGCTGCAGTTACTGCAGACACGTCTCCGCTTAAAAAAACTGTTACATGACCTCCACATTTTGTATTCCAACATTCATATGTAACCTGAGAGGTTTTTAACATTTTGTCTACAATCATTATAGCTGAAGCACTTCCCAAAGTCTCTACTAATCCAACCGCTTCCATTTTCATGTCCTTCTCCTTTTCCTATTTATTAATCGTCATTTCCATGGCCACTTCTGTTCCTTCAGAAGGAGCTGCAATTATGGTGCTTGCAGTCACCTTTCCCAGACGTGACGCGGTGGCAACAGCCACTTCCATAGCTGCATTTACACTGGAAATATCTCCCCGCATTTTTACACATGCTCCGCTTTTTAAACGATTACGTTCTACCCCCTGAATGGTAACATCCGCTGCCTTGGATGCGGCGTCCAAGGCTACATATGCCGCTACCAGATTATCTACTTCATAAACTCCCAGTGCTTTTCCATTATACTGTTCCACTGCTCTTCCTCCCATTTTATAAAATAGTTTTTAGATTTAATCAACATTTGTTATATTATAACCTTTTTCTACCTGTCTTTACAACCCATTTTCATAAAACACCTTTTACAAAGTAACAGTTCCGCCCGCACCATTTGCAAAGATGCTTACAGATTCTTCTTCCATTTTCCTTTTACATAAAAAATTCCGGTAAGAAGTGCACCTATCAGCCAGGAGCATAACAAAGAAATAAAAACACTTTCCTGGCGCCCATTAGGAAATTCCGGGCTTTTCGTAAGAAATGCAATACCATACGCAATTGGCACACGAACCCCAATGGTGGAAACAATGGAAATCCACATAGGAGTCATGGTATCTCCTGCTCCCCTCATTACCCCAGATAAACTCTGAGTTATGGCAGTAGCAATATAACCTACTGCTATAATCCCCATCATATGACGGCTTAAATCCACCAATTCTTTTGTATCTGTAAAAATTCCCATCAATGGTTTTCCAAATATTAAAATAAGCACAGTCAGAACCGTCGAAGTAGCCACTGCCAATAAAGTTCCCTGTTTCGCTCCCTTAATCACCCTGTCTGTTTTTTTAGCACCGATGTTTTGTCCCGTATAGGTTGTCATGGCTGTTCCAAAGGAAAAATTAGGAAGCATGGCAAAACCATCTACTCGCATTATTATTACGTTGGCCGCAATTAACATTTCACCGAAACTATTGGTCAAAGATTGCACTACGATCATTGCCATAGACATAATCGCCTGTGTCAGACCGGAAGGCACTCCAAGACTTATAATTTTCCCGGAATATTTCTTTCTGGGTTTCAAATATTTTATTCCCATATCAAAATCTTCAGACATTCTTTTTAATTTGCAAAAACAAAGAATTGCAGAAATTGTCTGTGAAATAATGGTAGCCCATGCCACACCGCTGACTCCCATATGAAACCCGGCTACAAATAATAAATCCAAAACAATATTTAAAACAGCAGCTACTACAAGATAAATCAATGCAGAAAAGGCATCTCCCAACCCTCTTAAAACGCCACATAATATATTATAATAAGCACTTCCTGCTGAACCAACACACATAATCAGAAGATAAGAAGTACACCAGTCTACAATACTGTCCGGTGTCTTAAGCATTTCCAATAACGGACGAACAACTATCAGGGAAACCACCATAATTATCAAAACTGCAATTGCCGTTAATGTAATACAGTTACCAATGGTAGCGGATAACTCTTCTCTTTGTTTTGCACCAAAATACTGTGCTACCATGATACTGGCTCCCATACTGATTCCTACAAATAAAACCAATAAAAGGTTTAAAATCGGCGTCGCACTTCCTACCGCTGCAAGAGCATTATCCCCCACATATTTTCCAACTACAATACTGTCTACGGTACTATACAATTGCTGTGCAATATTTCCCAAAAGCATGGGAACCGTAAAAAGTACAATCTGTTTCCATACAGTTCCTTCTGTCATATCCGTAGCCTGAAATAATTCTTTTATCTTTTTTACCATGATATCCCCTCTTTTTTCTTAAATAGTATCAGACAAGTATAGGATTTACACAAAATTAAGTAATATTCCACTTATGGTTCCTATAAAATACAATACTCCAATAATTTTTATACTTTCCATCTTTTTTTCATTCACTCTTAAAAGTACTAAAATTCCCACACCGGCTCCTACCAAAAGTCCCGCCATCATGGTACCAAAACTCATAAGACCATCTAAAAACATCTGGGTAATTACTACCGAAGCTGCACAATTTGGAATCAGACCAATCATGCCTGCAAGAACAGGTCCTAAGACAGGCTTGTTCAAAATGAAATTTGCCAAATTTTCTTCGCCAATATATTCAATTCCAAGATTTAAAATAAAAGTAATTACAAACACAAATATAAAAATTTGTATCGTATGTCTAAGTGCGGATTTTAATACTCCGTCCTCACAATGGCAATGTTCATGCTCACAAAAATCATGAATTTTCATTTCATGCTCTGTCTCTTTTTTCCATCTGTTTACAACAAAATCCACAATCATTCCGGCCATTATGGCAATGAGCACCTTGCATGCCAAAATCTTTCCTATTATTTTAAAAGCCACTGAATTGGCTATCATTACCGGAAGCATTTCATCAGAAGTAGACAAAAAGATAGCCAGCAAAGTTCCCACGGAAATGATTCTTCCGGCATACAAATTAGAAGCTACTGCAGACATTCCACATTGAGGTATCACACCTAGGATTCCTCCAAAAACAGGCCCCGCTCCACCGGCTTTTTCCAGCCAATGACTGGTTTTATTTCCTGCTTTCTTTTCTAAATATTCCATAAATAAATACGTAATAAACAGAAACGGTAAAATTTTTAAACTATCAATGAAGGCATGTTCCAATGAATGTATTAACATATGTGTCACTTGCTTTTTATTCTCCCTCCTGTAAAGAAAAATTATTTTTATTTTCCTTAACTCTCAAACTTTTCTTTAGTTACCTTAAAATACCAGGGCATAGTACCACAAAAAAGTATCTCTTGTAAATCCCTGTCTTTGATTATTATAGATATAAAACCTTCTGCCTTTACTTATAAATCCCTATTCTTAATGAAAGTTTTCCTTTTTTGGTTTCATGAGAAATTCCCTCATATACAAACTTGCCAAAGCCCCGCGCACTGACAACATTCCCGCTTTTCAACTGAAAACTATTATTTTCACACAATCTGGAATTTACATATATCTTCTTGTTCCGAAACAACTCCAGGCTCTGATTTCTTGACAAATTGTATACCTTGGATACTACTCCGTCAATCCTTTCCGAAGCCGTAAGAATCATTACATTTTCCATCTCTTTTTGCTCAAATTCTTCTTTTTCTTCCAAAACTCTAAGTTTTACATTGGTACGCCTTACCTGAGATAAATTATGTAAAATGTATTCCGCAATTCTCTTTAAACAAAAAACATATCCGGTTTTATCTTTGATAAAAATGTCTCCCAGATTTGCTCTTTCAATTCCCAAATTCATCAAAGCGCCCAAATAATCCCTATGATTTAAATGTTCTCCAAACTTTTCTATGACCGGTTCAATCACAATACAGACAACAGGAAACTCTTCCTCATAGCCCAACTCCTGAGGATTTCCAAAACGTATCATTTTTCTGTCAGTGCCATCTGCTCCACCAAAAACAGTAACCCCAGCAAATTCCAGCTGGGGTTTTATTTGATAAAATAAATTCAGTTCCGGTAAGGACAAAAACTCTGTAAATGTAAATATATTCTGCTCATAAGAACGATTTGCCAATTCTGTAAAACGTTTCTGCAGCAACAAATCTTCTTTTTCCATCTTCCTCCTCCACTTTATCCTAATCTGACATCGGGTACCCGATTTATTTTAAACAAAATTAATAACTTCTTCCTTTGGTGCTCTTGTCTCTTCTACTTTAACGGAGTGCAGAACCGGTCCTTCTCCATTATAATCCGGCCAAAATTCCCTGAAAACAGTGGCCGCTACCTTTACCCATGACTTTTCTTTTAACTCTGCCGCTTTCTCATACTCACAGGCAAATCCCAAAAAAGCCATATCATCTGCACAACAGGTCATAGCCATTCTTCCCGGCACAAAGTAATCCTTTGGAAATGACTTAGGTTTTAACACCTGACCGACAAATTGTACCGTTTTTCCTTCATATCTTTCCAAATGTTCCAACGAATCCAAATACCAGATTCCAAAAGTTTTATCATTCAGTTCTATCACCGGCTGTTTCAAATCATAAGGAAGTTCCTCTTCCATCATCTCATTGATTTCCCCTTCAGAATCTTCAAAAATAATTTCTGCCTGTGGATTTACAGCTTTCACATTACGTTTATAATTACTTAATTCTTTGATTCCGTCACACCGGTTAAAAATAATCATTTCTGACTTACGAACCATTTCTGCAACCATGGACTTCATATTGGTATAATACATCGGAAATGTAGCCGCATCTATCATAGTTATCTGTTGGTCAATACTCCAGTGAATAGGAAGTTTCAATTCCTTCATATTCCACATACCATTAAATTCTATAATAATTCGCTCCGGTTTGTGCTTTTTTTCTAATTCCATCAGATATTCTGATGTAAACTCCTCTTCCTCATCTATCACTTCCAGCACTGTTCTTGTCTTTTTTAACAGGCTTTCTTCATATTCCAGTTCCCCCTCTTCACATAAAAGAAGCAGGGTTGTCCCTTTGGTCTGAAAATAAGGCTGTGAAAGTGTATATTTTATAAATTCTGTTTTTCCGCTTTCTAAAAAACCATTGATGAAATAAACTGGTATCATGACTTCCTTCTTCCTTTTAAACACCGAATAACTCTCCTAATTTTTCTTCCTGAATCTTAGAACCGATAACACAAATCTTACCTGTAACATCCGCTTTTCCTCTTCTTACAGAAGGCTCACCCGGAACATAATCAAAATAAATCCAGTCACCGCCTTCTTTCCCAGGTACCATTCCTTTCGCTCTTAATACAAATCCATAAGTTTTCTCATCTTCCAGTGCATTCAATATCTGTTCAATTTCTTCTACACTAAAACTGTGTGGTGTTTCTTTTCCCCAACTGGTAAATACTTCATCTGCATGATGATGATGTTCATGCTCATGACCATGACAACCACAGCTGCAGCCGTCTTCATGATTATGATGATGCTCATGTTCACACTCTTCTTCATGATGGTGATGCTGTCCATGACCATGACAACATTCTTCTTCATGGTCATGATGTCCATGACCGTGGCAACATTCTTCTTCATGGTTGTGATGTCCATGACC
>CAZSWC010000057.1:0-8737 GCA_964610665.1 uncultured Lachnospiraceae bacterium | reverse complement strand
ATATTTTTAAAAAAATACTCCAGAAGAAACAAATATGTATTTCCCTCTTTGGCAAGCTGATTTGCTTCATACTGGGAAAAACCATATCCATGACCTATCCCTTTTGTCTTTATTTCTATAACATCCTCATTTTTATCCAAAGAAAAACAGGAAGATACCAGGCCAAAGGCATTTCTGAAACTCTCTCCATCCACACTCTCTTCTCCCACTTCAATTTCTTTCACATATCCTTTTGCATCGCGATATATAACCAGCCTCTCCAGTTTTCCCTTTTTATCTTTTACTAATTGATTTATCTTCTTTTCAAACTCTTTTTCTGATATTTCTACATATCTGATATACTCCGGTGCATTTGTATCTTCCTGACATAAAACGGTTTTCATGTAAGGATAATCTTCTTTGTATATTGCGTATTCTGTAATATCTCTTGTGCTGCCGTTACTCATTCTGCAAAATGGAGGATTTACAATGGTTCCGTTGCAAACAATCAGCATACCATTTGTTTCTTCAATTGCCCGGACCATTTTTTCCCGATACTGTTTCGCATTTTCTTTCCACAATACCTCAGACTCAGCTTGGGAAATATAATAATCCTTTATCTTTTCTGCCAAAATCACTTTTTTTCCATCCTTCTTTTCCATCTTTCCCATACAATATGAGCGCAAAATAATTGCCTGTGCTTTCAATGTTTCTAACTCATATTCCCCGGGAATTGTGGCTGCCAACATTCCTATCAGATATTCATCCAATACGATTTTTTTGGTTCCCCATATTTTCTTTTCCAGTACCCAGACCTGTCCCGGATTTTCTTCCATTTCCAATGTCTGCTTCTCTATGCTGCTTAATCCGCTGAGCATATATGAAAACAAAAAGAAAGAAAGAAGAGCCGGCAAAAGAAACTTCTTATGCTCTCTTCTTTCTTTTCTTCTTTTTTCTTTCAAAGATACCATAATCCCCACCTGTCCTAAAATGAATGTCTTTCTTTCATTGTATGTGGGTTTATTCATTCTATGCATACTGTGCAATCTTATTACTTACCAAATCCATATGCTGTATGGTTCCTGCACTGCCACTCTCATAAAGAAAAATTCCTGTATTTCTGATAGCTGCATTTACCTGACCGCTATCATTCTTTTGATGAAATTCGGTGGAAACATTTTGGAGACATATTGCACCAACTCCCTGCTCCTTCAAGGAATATAATGTGGAATTGCCCTCTTCATCCTGTACCCAGATTTTAAGCTTATCCCAGATTGCATCATTTTCATCAATCCAGCCATTTCCATCCTGGTCATAAAGAGCTAAATCAGCAAACCCATTTCCGGATTTTGTTCCAAACAGCTCTGAGCCATCATTTATGATGCCATCTTCATTTAAATCCAAAGCAAGATAGCCGCTGTCCTGGGACAATCTGGAAATCTCTTCCTCTTCACCGTCTGCATCCAAATCAAAATAAAATTTCTGGTCGGAAACTTCTGCAACATTCCCATTTAAATTGATGACCAATGGGTCAATAAAAGAACCTACATTCTGTACCGTCTCTTTTGTGTATTGTGCAAAACTTCTGCTCATACTTACATCCAGATTAAAAGAAAGTTCCCTGCCATCCGCTGTTTTTACAATTCCTGTCGTGGAAAAAGAGGTACTTTCCGATTCTGTATACAGGCTCTCTCTTTCCGCCGTAATGGTAAATGCCTTTATTCCTGTCAGTGGCACTGGCTGAAGCTTGTCTCCTATCAGGTCTGTAGGATTACTCCAACCATTATTTTGCAGTCCTGTATTTTGACGGATTCCCAGTTTATCTGCCATGGAACCTGCCCTGTCTTTTCCAAACAGAATGGTCCATAAGTAAAGAACACATTGCTGTCGGATATCTTTTATTGCCTGATAGCTGTCTGTCCGATTTATATAGGATATTTTTCTGTTTGAGGAAGCCTGACTTAATTTTGCCATGGCTTCTGCTATCTCATCTGCCTGCTCCTTCGTTTCTAAGTTTTCTGCCGACCCCTTCTTTTCTGTATCCTGTTCTCCTGTCAGCATATTTTCCTTATTCTGGAGTTCTCCTCCCACTTGTGTATTTAATGCAGTATTTCCCATCTGCACACGAAATGATAACTTCCCTGTTGAAGTGGACTGATATGTCCTGCCGGATTCCATTCCTATATAAGAAGAATCTATTTTCAAATATTTTTTCCCTTTCCTGACAGTGTTCCTTTATGTCCCTCACTTCCTTGTTCAGAAAAGAGATTGCCGGTTATTTTTTCATCTAATGCTTTGGCAATCACATCTGTGACATTTTTAGATAAGTCACAACATAAAAGAGGGAATACAAAAAAGAAAATCCGTTTCTTTCTTATATACCCTCCGTGGTTCTGTCTTTATTCATTTACACAAGTCGGCCATACTTGCTTCCATGTACCTTATATTTCGGCTAATTTTAAAAAAACTTTAGCTTATTCTATACCCTGTTATAGTTTATGAGGCATCCTTTCAGAATAATCTGACGTTCTTCATCGGTTAATTCTCCTAAGGTCATTTCAAACTCTTTCAATTCCCTGTTCTTTACAACATAAGCCTTGAGCACAGAAGCTTTTTCCTCTACTGCCCTGCGAATGTCTGGGAAGAAAATATAATCCAGATTCTTAAATGGAAGTTCCCCTTCTTTGATAATGAAAGGAAGCATTCCCCAGTTAATCAGATTGGAACGATATCTCTTAGTGGCATATTCATTGGCAATGTTTGCCCAGCCGCCAAGCACCTTCTGACAGCTTGCTGCCTGCTCTCTTGCAGAACCATCTCCCGGTTTTACGGCAAAAATGGTAGAACCAAATCCCATATTTCCCTCTCCGGCATCTGCAAACTGTTTCCCAACCACTTCCATAATTTCCTTCAATTCCGGTTTTTCCTCTAACGGACATTTTCCTTCCATAACCGCCTTCTGGGCTCTTTGGATATCCTTTGCAAGTCCCACATATTTAGGGTCTTTTCTGGATAAGGTAAACTCCGCAAGCCCTAAAGGATTGGAACGATAGGAAGAGGTTTCCCCGGAAGGAATCAGCTCGTCTGTGGTTGTCACCGGATCATGAATCTCACTTACCACTCGAAGAAGCAGATTCTTCGGCAATTCTGTCATGGCAGGCCAATCCTTAATATTAGGACCAAATTTAATTTCTACACTGCTGTCTGCCACACCCTTAGAGTCAAATACCCGATTTGCATAAATCTTAGAATCAAAATGATATTTATAATTTCCAAAGTTGCCGTCAAACTCCGTTGCAGGTGTTAAATATCCTTTATTTGCTGCTGTTGCGGCAATGGAACGGGCATCCATTAAAGCTACGGATGAAATCTGTCCGCTCTGCAACTTAGAACCTTCCCGATTAGGGAAATTTCTAGTGGAATGACGGATACTGAAAGCATTGTTTGCAGGAGTATCTCCTGCTCCGAAGCAGGGACCGCAGAATGCCGTCTTTAAAATCGCTCCTGTTTCCATAAGCGCAGCCGCACATCCGTTTTTGATCAGTTCCATATAAATCGGTGTGGATGCCGGATATACACTTAACGTAAATTCATCTGCACCAATATACTGCCCTTTTAAGATATCTGCAGCTGCACAGATATTTTCAAAACCACCTCCGGCACAGCCGGCAATGATTCCCTGGTCAACATATAACTTGCCGTTTCTTACTTTATCCTGCAAAGAATAAGAAACTGCACCATCCAGACTTACCAGTGCTCTTTTTTCCACTTCTGCCAAAATGTCTCCCAAATTCTGATTTACTTCCTCAATGGTATAAGTGTTACTGGGATGGAATGGCATGGCAATCATAGGTTTTATTTTACTTAAATCCACCAGTATCATACCATCATAATAAGCAACGGTTCCCGGATTTAATTCCTTATATTCTTCTTTTCTTCCATGGATTTCATAGAACTCTTCTATTTTTTCATCTGTTCTCCAGATGGAAGAAAGACAGGTGGTTTCCGTTGTCATAACATCAATGCCGATTCTGAAATCAGCGCTTAAGCTGCCTACACCGGGACCTACAAATTCCATCACTTTATTCTTAACATACCCATTGCCGAACACCGCACCAATAATCGCCAGTGCAACGTCCTGAGGGCCAACTCCTTTTGTCACCTCTCCCGTAAGGTAAACTCCCACTACCTCCGGCATATTAATGTCATAGGTCTGGTTTAACAGCTGTTTTACCAATTCCGGTCCCCCTTCTCCCATTGCCATGGTACCCAGAGCACCATAACGGGTATGAGAATCCGAACCTAAGATCATTTTTCCGCCGCCTGCAAGCATCTCTCTTGCAAACTGATGAATTACAGCCTGGTGAGGAGGTACATATACTCCGCCATATTTTTTTGCACAGGTAA
Organism: uncultured Lachnospiraceae bacterium; assembly: GCA_964610665.1. GTDB lineage: Bacteria > Bacillota > Clostridia > Lachnospirales > Lachnospiraceae > SFDP01. The sequence goes on along the minus strand of CAZSWC010000057.1, from coordinate 4,351 downwards.
GTCCAAACATATGGTCATCTTCATTGATGGTTCCTCCCACCGCACAAAGAGAGTTATGACAATTTGTAAGTACGTAGGGAATGGGGAATTTCTCCAACCCTGATGCCCTTGCTGTCTGAATAATTCCCACAAAAGTGATATCGTGAGAGGTTAATTTATCAAATTTAATCCTCAGTTTTTCCATATTCTCTGAGGTGTTATGCTGCTTTAAAATCCCATAAGCAATGGTTTCCCTTTTTGCTTCTTCTTTTGTTGTTTTTTTCCCTGTTTTGGCTTTTACTTCCTCCAAAACATTAGCCTTATCTTCTATGATTTCTCTGCCGTTTATCAGATAGGCTCCGCTTTTTAATAATTTCACCATAACAATTCCTCCGTAACCTGTCAGATTTTTTTTGAATTTTTCTCCATTATAGCTAAGGAATTTGTATATTTCTGCTTATTTATTCTTTTTGCCTAATACACTTGCAACTGTGGCAGCTGCTTTCTTCTCCGGAATCACAACTTTATCTAAGTGCCAGATTTCATCCACATATTCCTGAATGGTTCTGTCAGAAGTAAATTTACCGGAACATGCCACATTAAGAATGGCACTCTTGGCCCAATTCTTTTCATCCCTGTAGGCTGCTTCCACACGTTTTTGCGCTTCTGCATAGGACTTAAAGTCTTTTAAAATAAAGTAACGGTCTGCCACATCAGTTTCCATGGTATTTAACAGGGAATTGTACAGGGAACGGAATAATTCCGTATCCTGAGAGTAGGTTCCGTTAATCAGCTGCATCAATACTTTACGGACATCCGCATCATTGTTGAAGATATCCATAGGATTGTAACCGCCATGATTTTCAAACCCAATAACTTCATCTGAACTTAAACCAAAGATAAAGGCATTTTCTTCTCCCACTTCTTCTACAATTTCCACATTAGCTCCATCCATAGTACCTAAGGTAAGGGCACCATTTAACATAAATTTCATGTTACCGGTTCCGGAAGCTTCTTTACTTGCCGTTGAAATCTGCTCTGATACATCCGCTGCGGCGAAAATCCATTCTGCATTGGATACACGATAATTTTCAATAAATACCACTTTGATTTTTCCACCAATGGAGTCATCATTGTTAATCACATCTGCTACAGAGTTAATCAACTTAATGGTTAATTTTGCATTTCGATAACCTGCTGCCGCTTTTGCTCCAAAAATAAAGGTTCTTGGATAGAAATCCATTTCCGGATGTTCTTTGATTTCATTGTAAAGATACATTACATGAAGAATGTTAAGAAGCTGTCTCTTATATTCATGAAGTCTCTTTACCTGTACATCAAAGATAGAACGAGGGTCTACTTCCACTCCGTTATGCTCTAAGATGTAGTTTGCAAGACGCACCTTATTCTGATATTTAATATTCATGAATTCCTGCTGTGCCTTTTCATCATCCGCATAAACTTTCAATTTGTTGATTTTTGGCAAATCGGTAATCCAGTCTGCTCCCACGTGAGCCGTTACCCAGTCTGCCAACAGCGGATTTCCGTGAAGTAAAAATCTTCTCTGGGTAATCCCGTTGGTTTTATTGTTGAATTTTTCAGGCATCATTTCATAGAAATCTTTTAATTCCTGATTCTTTAAGATTTCTGTATGAAGTCTTGCCACACCATTTACAGAATATCCTGCTGCGATTGCAAGGTGTGCCATCTTCACCTGACCATCATAAATAATCGCCATTTTTCTGATTTTTTCCTGATTTCCCGGATATTTACGTTCAATCTCTAAAATAAAACGACGGTTAATTTCTTCTACAATCTGGTAGATTCTCGGAAGAAGTCTTGAGAATAATTCAATAGGCCATTTTTCTAAAGCTTCTGCCATAATAGTATGGTTTGTGTAAGCACAGGTTTTGGTGGTAACTTCCCATGCTTCGTCCCAGGTCAAATAATGTTCATCCATTAAGATTCTCATTAATTCCGCTACGGCAACGGTGGGATGTGTGTCGTTTAACTGGAAAGTTACTTTTTCATGGAATTTCTTAATATCCTCGTGATTTCTTAAATATTTTTCCACCGCTTCCTGTACAGAAGCAGAAATAAAGAAATACTGCTGTTTTAAACGTAATTCTTTTCCTGCATAATGGTTGTCATTGGGATACAATACTTCTACGATATTACGGGCAAGGTTTTCCTGTTCCACTGCCTTATGATAATCTCCTTTATCAAAAGAATCCAGCTGGAAACAGTTCACTGCTTCTGCATCCCAGATTCTTAAAGTATTTACAATCCCATTTCCATATCCAACGATAGGTAAATCATAAGGAATAGCCTTTACAGACTGATAACCTTCCTGTGTAAATACGTTTCTTCCGTTTTCATCCATATGAACACTTACGTATCCGCCAAATTTTACTTCCTTGGTATATTCCGGTCTTCTCAATTCAAAAGGATTGCCGTCTGTCAGCCAGTTATCCGGTACTTCTACCTGAAATCCGTCGCGAATTTCCTGTTTAAACATACCATAACGATAACGGATACCGCAGCCGTATGCTGCGTATCCAAGAGTTGCAAGGGAATCCAGGAAACAGGCTGCCAGTCTTCCAAGACCACCGTTTCCTAAAGCTGCATCCGGTTCCTGATCCTCTATCACATTAATATCAAGACCTAATTCTTCCAAAGCTTCCTCTACCGGTTTATAAGCCTGTAAGTTAATCATGTTGTTACCTAAAGCACGACCCATTAAAAATTCCATGGACATATAATATACCATCTTAGGATCCTGTTTTTCATACTCTTTCTGTGTTTCCAGCCAATGGTCTACAATCACATCTTTAATGGCATAAGAAACTGCCTGGAAAATCTGCTGTGGAGTTGCTTCCTCCAATGTTTTACGATATAAAGTTTTTACATTATAAAGAACACTTCTTTTAAAAAGTTCTTTGTCAAATTTGCTCATTAATGAAACCTGATTTTTCATTTTCTGCTCCTTTTCTCTCTAAATACGTTCTACACCAATGGTAAGAATCTCAGAGTTTACATTCCATTCTTTCTTGTTTGCCAGTACCTCTTCATAAAGGAATTCGTCTGCCAATACTTTTTCTCCAATAACTGAGGCATTTTTCTTAACAATCTCAGCCACTTTTTCATTTCCACTGATAGCAACCCTGATATGGTCCATAACTTCAAAGTCAGATTCTTTTCTCATAGTCTGAATCTTACTGATAACCTCGTATACGAAACCTTCTTCCAAAAGTTCTTCACTTAAATTCGTATCTAATACTACGGTTATCTTATTGTCTGCTTCGGACACATATCCGTCCTTCTGGCTCATGGAAATCAATAAATCTTCTTTTGCAAGAGAAACTTCCACATCTCCTACCATAAATACCAAAGCCCCTTTTTCATTTAAATCATCCATGGCTGCATTTCCATCTAAGGAAGCTAAGGTTTTCTGGATACCGCCTAACTGCTTTCCATATTTTGGTCCCACGGTCTTTAACTGCGGCTTGAAGGTATAAGAAGTAAATTCCCGTACATCCTCTGTGAACGTTACCTGTTTTACATTCAGCTCATCTGCAATGATATCTTTATAGAAATCTCCTAAGGTAAAGTCTGCTTTGATAAACATATTACCAATGGGCTGACGATTTTTAATATTTGCCGTATTTCTGCAGGCACGACCCATAACAACCACACTAAGCAGTTCTTCCATATCCTGTTCTAACTGTTTGTCAATGAATGCCATATCCGCTTTCGGGAAATCACAAAGATGAACACTTTCCGGTGCAGTCTTATCAATGCTTCTTACTAAGTTCTGATAAATCTCCTCTGTCATAAAGGGAATCATAGGAGCCGCTACTTTAGAAACTGTTACCAATGCGGTATATAAAGTCATATAAGCATTGATCTTATCCTGTTCCATTCCTTTCGCCCAGAACCGTTCTCTGCCTCGTCTTACATACCAGTTACTCATATCATCCACAAATTCCTGCAGGGCTCTTGCAGCTTCCGGAATACGATAATTTTCCAGATTGCTGTCTACTGCAGTAATCAAGGTATTTAATTTGGATAATAACCATTTATCCATAACCGTTAATTTATCATATTCTAACGTATATTTTGTTGCATCAAATCCGTCAATGTTTGCATAAAGCACAAAGAATGCATAAGTATTCCACAGGGTACCCATGAATTTTCTCTGTCCTTCCACCACCGCTTTTCCATGGAAACGATTTGGCAGCCAAGGGGCAGAATTAATGTAAAAATACCAGCGGATGGCATCTGCTCCATAGGTTTCCAAAGCATCAAAAGGATCCACTGCATTTCCTTTTGATTTACTCATCTTCTGTCCGTTCTCATCCTGTACATGACC
>CAZSWC010000056.1:4648-9072 GCA_964610665.1 uncultured Lachnospiraceae bacterium | reverse complement strand
AAAGGTAAAAAATGGATATTCACGCAGACGATTATGGTCTTACTATGCAGACTTCCATAGATATTATGGAAGGAGTCAAAGCAAAGAAACTAAATAGTATCAGTATCATGCCAAATACCAATTGTTTTGACACAGCAAGAGAATACTTTTTTAAGAATATAAATAGAGAGCATATGCCATTATGTTCGGTACATCTTAATTTTATGGAAGGGTATTGTGCAGCAGACAAAGAAAAATTAAATTATTTGGTGGATAAAGAAGGACTTTTTACAATTTCCTGGGGAAAACTGGTTAAATATAATTATTTCCCTTTTGTGCGAAACAAAGTAAAAAAGCAGCTGAAAACTGAAATAAAGGCACAGATAGACAAAACGACACAGGCTTATGGTCTTTTGGAAGATGGAAAGAAGCTTCGTGTAGACAGTCATCAGCATACCCATATGATACCTCTTGTGATGGAGGCATTACTGGAAGTGGTTGAAGAGGGAAGATATCCAATAGAATATATACGGATTTCTAAAGAACCATGGACTGTATATATAAAACAGCTAAAATTGATTCCTACTTATAGAGTGATCAATCTGATAAAGGTAATGGTTTTAAACTGGTATTCTCATAAGGATGAGAAACTGTTAAGAAAGCAAAGTTTGTCCTCTATGCTTCTAAGCGGTGTGTTTTTGAGCGGAAAGATGGATGTTAAACGTATGAAAATTTTGCTGCCGCATTTAGAGAAGTATGCACAAAAGAAAAAGTTACCTTTAGAGGTGTTGTTTCATCCGGGTTCAGCATTGAAAGAAGAGATTGGAAAAGAGTTCAATCATCCGGATGCGAATGAATTTTATTTATCACCTAATAGAAAAATAGAATATAAGGCAATGATGGAGCTTTTACTGTAAAAGTAAAAGCTCCATTGTTCTCAATTTGGCTTCGTAAAATTTACTCACATTTCAGAACAAAAAAGTTTCCAAATTCTGTCATTTCATATCCTAAATTTTCGAAACGTTCTTTTTCTGAAGTGGCAATGATGATAATATGTTCCTTATACTTATTGTCTTGGATATCCTCCGGCAGACCAAAACGATAATGGGTAAAGGCTGTAGCTACTTTAAATTCATCCTCAAGACCTTTGTACTCTGCAGTTTCCAGATAATCGTAAGGAGAGGTTCTGGAATAAAGGAGAGCGGTGATAAACGGGGAAGCCAGATTTTCATAAGTAGAGTAAATAATTTCATCATCCTCTCTTATTTCTTCTGCATAAGCGACAGCTTCGCCGTATCCTTTCATAAATAAATAATTACTCATAGAACCATATTCTGTAAAATAATCCTTGGTAAAGGAGATGCTTCCTAAAGCGAAAAGAAAAGCAGTAATGGCAAACAAATACCGGGAATATTGTCCGATGCAGTAAACTCCCATGCCGAAGAAGTAAATCAAAGGCAGGAAGAAAAATACCATACGATTGATATTTTGATTTAAAATAAGGGAAAATAAAAATGCTGCCAAAAGCATACTTCCCATAATAGCACTGCCATGGTATTTTTTCACTTTCATGTCAGTAATCATTTCTTTGAATTTAAGGAAGATTCCCAAAAAAGTAATGGGAAAGGTAAACTGATATAGGGTAAAGTAACCGGGAACATAATTCCATAATTCGTCTTCACAACCAACTGTCAGCATTTGTAAAAGATGAAGGAGATTTTTCCCCAAAGTCACTAAAATAGAGCCATTCAAAGAAATAAAAACAGTACTTGTATGAGAACCTGTAAAAGTAGGCACCGTAAACAAAGAGGTAAGAATAGCCGGCAGTTTAAATACATTAATAAAGTAAAAAACAGCCAGAGGAAAAACGGTAATCAAAAAAGCAATTCCGCTGTAAATCAGTTGGCGAAAAGTAAGACATCCGGTCCATAAGCTGTAGCCGCAGGCAAACAAAAGGAAAAAAGGAATCACAAAGGTGGCACTGCCATAACAGTATAAAGTTATGGCGGTAAAAATGGCAGTAATCACATAATACCCTGTTTTCTTTGTATGATTAGCCTGTAAAAATAGTACCATAACCAAGATACACCAAAAAGGAATCGTATTGCTGTCCAGTCCCCAGCGGGAGAGAACCACATGCCAGGGCATAACAGCCAAAGCTCCCATTCCTATAAGGGCAGCTTTATTTCCATGAAGTCTGCGGATAAAAATATAGAACAAAACCAAAGTAAGACAGCCAAAGGAAGCAAAAATGCTTCGATAACTGAAAACTGAGGGGGAAATAAATTTACAGATAACTGCATATAAATAAATCAAAATTGGACTTCCACCACCGCTTCCCCAGGTAATAGGGTAGATGGGGTAGTGGTATCCGTTTCTGTCAATTCCATAATTAGCAAGAGCAAAAGCTTCATAAGAATTGGAAGCTTCGTCCTGATGTAAACCTTCCGGCAGGGTAGCCAGCCGATAAAATCTTAAAAAAATTCCCAGTCCCAGAAAGAGAATAAAAAGTATGGATTCTAATTTGGGAGAAATGTGTTGGTTGGCAGGATGTTGTAAAAAAGCCGGTTTTTTCAAGAGAAAAAGAAGAACAATCCCGAAATAGATGATGGCAGCAATAATGTTGTAATAATCAATAATTCTCATAATATTTTGATATTCCGCAAGCGGTTTCTCCTTTAGTATAATATGGTAAAAGTGTAGCACAATCGGCAGAAAATGACAATGTGGTAGTATTTTTAGGCGCTTTATGGTATTCTAGGAATTAGTTTAAGAATGAAATATAAGGAAAAGTGAAAGAAAATATGGTATTTAATTCATACATTTTTATATTGCTGTTTTTGCCTTTAACGGTAATCGGATATTTTTTTATAAATAAAATTTGTGCAGTAAAATACGGACAGGCAGGGCTGCTATGGCTGCTGGGAATGTCTTTATGGTTTTATGGGTATGCTGTGCCTGAATTTTTGCCACTGCTACTGATAAGCATTCTGGTAAATTATCTGATAGGAAAAGGAATCTTACATTTAAAGAAGAAAAAAAGAGGAAACCTGAAATTACAAAAAGCAGCCATGTGGGGAGGAATTATTTTTAATTTAGTACCCCTGCTCTATTTTAAGTATAGTAATTTTTTTCTGGATATGGTCAATCAGTTGAAAGGTACCAAGCTGTATCTGGAATTAGAACTTCCTTTGGGAATCAGTTTCTATACGTTTATGCAGATTGCATATTTGGCAGATTGTTATCGGGAAGAGAAAGAGAATGATTGGACTCTTTTAGAATATACGACTTATGTGGCATTTTTCCCTAAAATGACGATGGGACCGATTGCTTTTGCTTCGGAAGTTATTCCTCAATTTCGGCAGCAGGAGAAAAAAAAGGTACATTATGATAATTTAAGCAGTGGATTATATATCTTTGCACAAGGACTTGCGAAGAAGGTATTGATAGCAGATATTCTTGCCAAGTTTGTAAATGCAGGTTACAAGAATGTGGCAGACTTAAACAGCGGTACGGCACTTTTGGTAATGTTAAGTTATACCCTACAGTTATATTTTGATTTCAGTGGTTATTGTGATATGGCTTTAGGGGCAGCAAGGATGCTTAACATAGAACTTCCATTGAATTTTAACTCACCTTATAAGGCAAAGAGTATTCGTGAGTTCTGGGACCGATGGCATATGACGTTGACCCGTTTTTTCACCCGATATGTATATATCCCTTTAGGAGGAAGCCGCAAGGGCAAGAGCAGGACGTATCTTAATACTATGTTTATCTTTTTGCTAAGCGGATTCTGGCATGGAGCTGACTGGACGTTTATATTCTGGGGATTTTTACATGGAATCTTTATGATTTTAGAAAGAATGGGCAGAGATTGGAAAATAGGAGCACATAAAGCAACAGGTAGTTTGAAAAAAATACAGGATGCTGTCCGGCGGTTTGTTACTTTTGCTATTTTAAACGTAGCCTGGGTCTTCTTTCGGGCGGAATCCATGGAAGAGGCAATTCTTTTCTTAAAACGCATTTTCAGCGGAGGTTTTCAGTGCCCGGAAAGTATTCTGGAGATTTTTGAGAAGCTGATAGAAATCAGATTTTTGAAAAGGATAGGACTTGCTTGGATATTAGATAATTATGCCCAATTGACAATCTGGCTGATATTATGTTTGCTGGCAGCAGCAGTTATGGTTTTAAAAAATGCACAGGAAAAAATGCACGCAGAAAAATACAATCTTTTAAGAAGTATCTGTACGGTGATTTTAATTGTCTGGTGCGTGATTTCACTCAGCGACGTCAGTGAGTTCTTGTATTTCAACTTTTGATACCAGAGCCTAAATTCATAAAACCACATGAGCTTGCTCAAAGGTGGTCTTATGAATTTAAGACTCGCCCCAGAATGAGCATAAAAGCGGGATTTAATCCCGCGATATGCGAATTATGGGAACGGA
>CAZSWC010000056.1:0-4548 GCA_964610665.1 uncultured Lachnospiraceae bacterium | reverse complement strand
GCGATATGCGAATTATGGGAACGGATTGTGGGAGTGCAAGGCACGGAGCAATCCGCTGGTATCTATAGAGAGTAAAAAGAGTAAGCATAAAAGCGGGATTTAATCCCGCGATATGCGAATTATGGGAACGGATTGTGGGAGTGCAAGGCACGGAGCAATCCGCTGGTATCTATAGAGAGTAAAAAGAGTAAGCATAAAAGCGGGATTTAATCCCGCGATATGCGAATTATGGGAACGGATTGTGGGAGTGCAAGGCACGGAGCAATCCGCTGGTATCGGTAGAGCATAAAAAAGGAAATGAGAAAAAATGATAGAAAAAAAACAAAAAAAATGGTTTTTTACCACTCTTTTTATGACAGTTGGAGTTTTGTTTGCGATTCTTCTTGCCATGGTTGTAGTCGATCCTTATTTTCATTATCATGGACCCTTAAAGGGAATTAGTTACCGGTTGTATTCGGAACGATATATGAATGATGGGATTGCGAAAAATTATGAATATGATGCAGTGATTACCGGCAGCAGTATGAATCAAAATTTCAAAGCATCGCAGATGAATGAATTGTATGGAGTAGATGCCATAAAAATTCCTTTTTCCGGTGCTGGATTTCAGGAAATAAAGAAGAATTTAGAAACAGCTCTTAACAGCGGAAATGAAATAAAGTATGTGTTGTGGGGATTGGACTATAATGGTTTGTATCGGGTGTATTATCATAAAGGATATGAGGACTATCCGGAATATTTATATGATGATGCCCTTTTAAATGATGTTTCTTATGTATGGAATAAGAATCTTATTTTTGAGGGTTTGGTGATTGATATGCTGCAAACTCTGCAGGGAGAAGAAAGTACAACTTTTGATGAATATTCCACTTGGGAAGTAGGAAGCGGCTGGGAGAATATTTCTAAAACCTATCACCGAAGCGATGAGATACTGCCTATGCAGGAACCTGATATGTCAGAAATTCGTCAAACTGTGGGAGAAAATATACAAAGAAATATTGTGGATTTGGTAATGGCTTATCCGGATACCCAGTTCCTTTTGTTTTATACTCCCTATAGTGCTTTGTACTGGGAGTCTGTTTTGCGGGATGGGACCTTGGAAAGACAGCTTGCCAGTGAAAAGCTTGCAACGGAAATGCTGTTGGAGTGTCCTAATGTAAAACTTTTCAATTTTTGTCAGGAAACACAGATTACAGGAGAAGTAAATAATTATCGCGATAAAGAGCATTATGTAGCACGAATCAATGATTTGATTCTGGAATGGATAGCACAGGGGAAGGGGATTGTTACAAAAGAGAATTATATGGAACTTATACAATGGGAGCGGGAATATTATAAGAACTATGATTATGAACGGCTGTATACAGGATATGAGGAGTATAAATAAAAGTATCAAAATACGGACATAAAACAGTACTCACAAATATCACAGAGACAGGGAGGTAGAAAATATGTTATTTAATACAAAAGAGTTTTTGTTTTTTTTACCAATTGTTTTATTGGTTACATTTATAATTCCTAAAAAAATAAGGTATATCTGGCTTTTAATTGCCAGTTATTATTTTTATATGTGTTGGAACGCAAAGTATGCCTTTCTGCTTTTGTTTTCAACATTGGTGACCTATCTGGGAGGTTTGGGCATTGAGTGGTGCAAGAAACAGGCATGGAATCCGAATAAAATAGCAAAAGGAAAAAAATTGTGTGTTGGAATTGGATTTGTATTAAACATCGGTATGCTTGGTTATTTTAAGTATACCAATTTTTTTCTGGAGAATATCCGGAGTATATTAAGATGCTTCCGGATAGAATGGAATATCAGACAGATGGACATCCTGTTACCGGTAGGAATTTCCTTTTTTACCTTTCAGGCGTTAAGTTATCTGGTGGATGTCTACCGGAATGAAATTTATGCGGAAAAGAATTTTTTCAGATATGCATTATTTGTGAGTTTCTTCCCGCAATTAGTAGCAGGACCCATTGAACGAAGCAAAAATTTATTAAAACAGCTGTCAAATCCGCCCAAATTTGATACCGAAAATATCCGGGAAGGTCTATGGATTATGCTATATGGTTATTTCCTAAAAATAGTACTTGCTGATAGAATTGCCATTTTTGTGGATAATATAATGTCTGGTTATCAAAATTATGAAGGATTGTATTTAGTGATAGCGGCACTTTTATTTGCCATCCAGTTATATTGTGATTTTTATGGTTATTCTACTATTGCGGTAGGTACTGCAAAGTGTTTGGGATACAATTTGACAGATAATTTTGAAGCACCTTTTTATTCTGCTTCTATAGCAGAACTTTGGCGTAGGTGGCACATTTCTTTAAATACCTGGTTTCGCGATTATCTGTACATTCCTTTAGGCGGAAACCGAAAAGGAAAAATCAGACAGTATGTGAATAAAGTGCTTGTATTTTTTGTCAGTGGGCTTTGGCACGGAGCAAACTGGACATTTATAGTCTGGGGAATGCTGAATGGATGCTATCAGATGATAGGAGAACTGCTGATGCCTGTCCGTAATCAATTGGTAAAGATACTGCAGTTGAAGAGGGAAAGCTTTAGTCATAAAATGATGAAAAGAGGAGTCACATTTCTATTATTTGCTTTTAGCACGATCTTTTTTAGAGCATCGAATATGACCGAAGCTTTAGGAGTTATTCGAAATTCTTTGAAATGTTTTAATCCATGGATATTATGGGACGGAAGTCTTTATCATTGCGGATTGGATGGAAAGAACTTTATGGTTATGCTTATGAGTATTGTGGTATTGTTTGCGGCAGATTTCTTTAAGTATAGAGGCGTGGTATTACATAAAAAAATGATGCAGCAGGAATGGTGGTTTCGCTGTCTTTGTATGTCTGTAAGTGTGGTATTGATTGCAGTGCTTGGTATCTGGGGATCCGTCTATGAGAATGCAAGCTTTATTTATTTTCAATTTTAAGGAGGAAAACAGTCATGAAAAATATAATAAAAGCAGTGGTTTCCTTCTTTGTTGTGGCAGTACTCATCGGCAGTGGAATTTTTTATTGTGCCAAAGTTACGGAACGAAAAGAAAGTAAGGAAAAGTTTGCCGGATTTTATGAAGAAGAAAACTTAGATGTGTTGTTTTTAGGTTCCTCTCATGTTTTGAATGGTATTTTTCCAATGGAACTTTGGAAAGAATATGGAATTGTTTCCTATAATATGGCAGGCCATGGAAACCGACCGGCAATGAATTATTGGATTTTGAAGAATGCATTGGAATATGCCAATCCCAAACTTGTGGTTTTAGATGTATGCATGTTAGGAATGGATGAAAAAATCGGGAATTTGGAGCAGCTTCATATTTCGGTGGACCATATTCCCTATAGCCGGACAAAGGTGGATATGATAAATGATTTGGTAGAGGATGAGGAAAAAAGAAATGATTTTCTGTGGAAATTTTCTACCTATCATAATCGTTGGAGTGAATTGACAAAGGAAGACTTTGTTCCGGCAACTGATTATGAAAAAGGTGCACAGACAAGAATTGGTGTGGCAGTACCTGCACAGGTGATCACTTTGGAAAAAGAAGATGAGTTTATAGAAGAAGGATTGGGAGTGGAATATGTTCGTAAAATTATAGAAGAATGTAAAGAAAGAGATATTGAGATTTTAGTGACATATTTACCTTTTCCGGACGATACCGGATGGCAGGCAGAGTCAGATTATATGAAAGAGATTGCGGCAGATTATGGGGTGAATTTTTTAGACTTTCATACACTTTTGGAACAGGTGAATCTGAATACGGATTTTTATGATAGGGATTCCCATATGAATCCTTCCGGAGCCAGAAAGATAACGGACTATATTGGAAGGTTTATTATGGAAAACTATGAAATTGAGGATGAGAGGGAAAATAGTCTATATGATAGTTGGCATGAAGATTATGAGCTTTATATAAAGTTTAAAAAAGAGAACATTTCAAAGGAAGAAGAACTAAAAAATTTATTGATGCTTTTAAAAGATGAGGATTTTAGTTTTGGGGTTTATTTTGAGCCTTGGAATGAGATTGCTTCTTATCCTGTACTGGTTGAATTATTGGACAATATGGGAATTGTATATTCCGAAATTCCAAACGAGGATTATTTTTTGTTTGTGGATAATCGCACCGGAGAAAGGAAGCAATTGCATTTGTTTGAGGAACTAAATACAGAATTTGCAGATTTTTCTATGTTTTATAATGATGCAGGTCATCTGGAACTGACCAATTCTGCCAGTGACAGCCTTATTATAACTTATTCCGATATTGCCGTTGTGGTATTTGATAATTCCGATATGTCGTTTGTGACACAAAAAAGTTTTACTCTGCAGGATGCGGTATTGGATTTTGAGGCGGAACAGAAATAGAAAGTTTGAGATTGTTATGTTCTTACCGAAGAAATTAACTTAAGAAAAACTTAAAAAAATCGTTCATAAATTTATTGATTTTATGGTTATACTAAAACAAAGATAACAAAGAACATAAAACATAAAGGGGTGAATGATAGATGAAGAAACATAATTTCGTCTTTTTAGGAGAA
>CAZSWC010000055.1:0-9969 GCA_964610665.1 uncultured Lachnospiraceae bacterium | reverse complement strand
TTCGGCGGTATGAACGGCTTTTTTTGCTTAAGCCGTTCATACCTGACCGAAATAATGCTTTAGTTAATACGGTTCCCCTCAAAGCGGCGGTTTTATTTTTTATCGTTATCGTCGAATATATCTCCGCATTCGGGACAGAACTTCGGCGGATTAGTCGGATCCTCCGGCTCCCAGCCGCATTTATCGCAGCGGTAGAGCGGTGCGCCCTCGGGTTTTTTGGCGCCGCAGCTCTGGCAGAATTTACCTTTATTCAAAGCGCCGCACGAGCAAGTCCAGCCATCCCCGTCAGCCGGCTTCTGAGAACCGCACTCGGGACAGAATTTTCCGGTAGCCATGGCACCGCATTTGCATTTCCAAGCACCTGCCGCAGGCTGTGGTTCCGGCTTTTTCGCACCGCAGTTCGGGCAGAAATTGCCGCTGACCGTAGCTCCGCATGCGCATTTCCAACCGTCAGCCGCAGGTGCTGCGGGAGCTGCGGGAGCTTGCTGCTGTGCCTGCTGTTGCTGCTGACCCATAGCAAACAGATTTTGCGCATTCATTCCGCCGCCTGCATTCATTGCCATACCCATGCCCATAAAGCCGGTCATAGCGCCTGCTTCGTTGGAAGCCGCCGCCTTCATGGCGTCTGCCTGCGCACCTACGAGTGTTGCCGCCGCCATAGTCGGGTCCCGCATAATAGCCGTGCGCTGAGCCTGCTTGATCATTTCCGCATCCTCGTCCGGCAGCGTAACCGAGCCGAGAGCAATGCTGACGACCTTTAATCCGCGCAGCTCTCCCCATTTTTCCGAAAGCGCCGTATTCATGGCATTTTCAAGGTCGGTATTGTGCGTCACAATCTGATTGGGACGAAGCTCCAAATCGGAAAGCCGTCCGAATGCCGGCTGTAAAGCGCTGACAAACTCGGTTTTCAGCTGACCGTCCAGCTCCTCGCGGGAATATTCCTGCTCAACATTGCCGCAAACATTGGTGTAAAACAGCAGCGGGTCTGCGATTTTATAGGAATAAACGCCTGAGCAGCGCACCGATACATCTAAGTCCAGACCGATTTTAGAATCAACCACGCGGAAGGGGATAGGGTTCGGCGTACCGAATTTGTTGTCGATAAGCTCTTTGGTGTTGAAATAGTAAACGCGCTGATCCTTACCGGTGTCTCCTCCGTAGGTAAAGCGTTTACCGATAGTCTTAAAGGTTTGCTTTATGCTATCGCCCAAGCTTCCCGAGAAAATTGAAGGTTCGGTTGAAGTATCATATGTAAATTCGCCCGGCTCGGCGCAAACCTCCACGATCTTACCCTGTTCAACGATGATCATGCACTGCCCATCAGCCACGGCAATCCCGGAACCATTGGAGATGATGTTGTCATTTCCTTTCGTGTTGGAGGAACGTCCGCTGATGCGCTTTTGCCCTTTGGTAACAAGTACCTCCTTAGGCATAGACTCGCAGTAGAAAAATTCCTTCCATTGATCGGCAAGAGTGCCTCCCAACGCGCCGATACCTGCTTTAATAAGACCCATAATAATTGCTCCTTTCCAAATGTAAGAAAGATCTGTATATTCCCCGACCGAGGCCGGCAGATCACTGTTTATTTTCCGTGTTCCCTACGGAATACGGATTTTTGTTTTCTTTCGGCAAATCGCGCGCCGAGCCGCATTTACCTGCCCAGCCGATAAAGACCATCCACATGATCAAATATAAAATCCACGCGATAAATGCACCGACCGACCACCACACCGATATTTTCAGCCAAAAATGTAAAACCAATAAAATCACAGCCGGCAGCAGTCCTTCAATATTCATTAGTATATTGATGAAGAGACAAGGAAAAAAACTGCCGCTTCGTTTTGAATTGCGCATTTTTTCCTCCTTTTATCTTACTTCCTCCCGAGAACCGCCCATGTATCGCTCACTGCGTCATAGACATAGATGAGATTGTCGCACACGCCGTAATAGCGCTCTCTGACAAACTGATCCTCGCTGTCGGTTCCGAGAGCGAACAGCAGACAGGTTCGACCTTCGATCATCTGCGTATTTCCGGTATACATGATCTTCATTCCGTGTTCGATAGCATCCTTCACCTCATCGGCTTCAAGAAGGATCTCTGTTGCGATCTGGACAGAGCGCTCGTCCGGTGTTTCCTCGTATATTGAGAAATCATACACCCCTGCGATTTCCTGCAAATGACCGTTTTCCATAGACAGTGACGGGTGGAAATCGATGGCGCCGCCGTCGGTAGCGCTTATCAGTACATTTGAATATATCTCGCTGAGATTGCAACGCAGCAAAAGAGGCTCACCGGGCTCCCCTATACAGAGCGGGTTATTCCTATCATCTGCATATTCGCCGTCTTCCGTCACAGAGGAAGGATACACCGTTATGGTTGCTTTTTTATTTGGCGGTACGATTGCATACAGCTCCTGTCCTTCCGTGATGACAAGCGGCGCACTGGAGAGAAAAGGATATTTCTTCCCGGTTTCACTGCCTGCAAGATAGGCGCGCAGATCCGCTTCGGTACTCTCGCTGTTTACATAACCGATAAAGGCAACGCCGACTGCGATGCTGTTTTGTGAGATTTTATTTTGCAGTGCATCTAAAGAAATATCATTTGGTTCTGCACCATCCGGCTCAGTAGTAACGGAGCTGCCGCCTGGAATTTTGCTTTCGTCTGAGTCGGAGGTGTTATTTCCGGGCAATACCACGCATCCGCTAAAAAAACAGATAAGAAATATTGCTGTACAAAACAGTAATAGTTTTCTTTTCATAGCATCATCCTCCTTGTATTTCATTCCGAAATATCTCTGCGAAAACGCATCCGAAGCATTATCTTTTACAGAATCGGATTACTAAAATTTTGCTTGGAATAACTCTCTCCAAAACGGCAAAGTTTTATTTGCCATTTTGGAGAAAGGGCTTTCTTTATGGGAAAGCCGCTTTCTCGTTGTACACCGTTTAATATGAGAGGTTATGGGGCAGGTGCATCGGCATTAAGACAAGGTAGAAGTAATGCTACCAAAGTTGAGCCTTTTTCCTGAAATGAAGATTCATTCTATTAACATCGCCTCTTTTTTGCGGGACTTTTTTACGCACCGCTCGCGGGGTCTCGCTTAGTCCCGAAAACGGCGGCGCAGATTTCTCTGCGATTTTGTATATTCTTAAACCTCCGTTTCCCACCCCATATGGATTATGGGGTGGGAAACTTTGGTGTTAAGACTTAAAACAATTTCATCTTGCTATTACCAAAGTGGGTTTGCCTCATTGATATGACTACGCATACGACCCCAGTCTTTCATGTCAACTTTTCCATCTTTTATGACATCTGCACAAGCAAGAGCATAATCATCAGTTAACATATTAGTTTCATTGATATGGCTACGCATACGACCCCAGTCTTTCATATCAACACTTCCATCGCCGTTGATATCACCCAGCAGGTGGATCTTCACATTCTGGGTCACCGCTTCTGCGCCTACAGTAATGGTGTACTCACGGGTGACGTGATTATTCTTGGATACCCGCAAGGTGTATGTGCCTGCCGCAACGGCGGAGAAGGAATAGCGTGCCTGTATGGAGGCGTCCGCATTCTGGGAGTCGGTGTGCTCCGACTGATGAGCCGCTACGGTTTCTCCGGCTTTAATAAGCTCTACCCTGATCCTGTCCGCTTCGCTGCCGAAGCAGGTGATGCTGCCGCTGACGGTGACGCCCACCGGCGTGAGAAACAGGATAAACTCTCTGCCCAGGTTTGCGTAGCCGTAGCGGCAGCCGCCGGTATATCCGAGCCGGGAAGCCAAGGCGGATGCATTCGCCGTAAATGCCGAAACAAACGCCTCCTTATCGCCGGTCACATAGATGCGTGCCGTACCGTTTCCGTTTGCCAGCAAGGCGGCGACCGCATCAAGGTCGAAAGCCGGAAGTCTGCCGCCGTTTACAAAGAAATAGTCGGCGGTGTCGCTGTTGCATATCGGCAGCGCATAGTCGGCGGCATGGATGGTATGATCCTCGCCGATTGCTGCGTCGCTTTTGTTAAAGTACGCATAGAAAATCGTTTCGCCCTGATCGTCCCATGTAGTATCCACATGGTAATACTTTCCGTCAATACGAACTGCGTTCCATGCGTGTCCCTCCGGTGTGCCGGTTGACGGGTTATTGCTCACGCCCGTCATGATGAATGACTGAATGCCGGCCTTCCGGAGCAAATACTGAAATGCCTCGGCATAGCCCTCACAGACCGCTTTGCCTTCAACAATTGCTCCGTAAGAATTATGAGCGTTTGCTGCTGTGCCGTCATAGGTGACCTTGACCGCCAGACGGTCATGCAGCAATTTTTCGCGCTCAAACTCGCTCATTGGGGAAGTTATCCCGTCGAGCATTTCCGACACAGCCGCACGAAAAGCGGCTTTTGCCGTTGCAAGTGCCGTGCCGGACAGAATATATGTCGGCACAAGCGAGACTGCAGCGGATGTAGACGGATCATAGGTGACCGAATACGCATTTCCCAGCCAGAACTGCTCTGTATGGTCGCGTCTGTATGCGTCGAACACCGTTTTTATCTCGTCCTGTGTAATCGTGTTTGTGCCGTCGTAAATGCCGATACTTTCCGCACCGTTCTCCACGCCGCTCACAATTTGATCATAGGCATACAGCAGGGCTTCTTTGTTCGGAAGGCTCGCAAGTGCGCTTCTGCCATAGTATTCCGTCGATCTTTCGACCAACAGGAAGGGCGAAAAGCTGTCCGTCTCAAAGGTCACGGTGCCGTTTTCCGTATCTGCGGTAATCGGCTTGTGTCCCACACCGTAGATTTCCCTGCCCGTCGTTGCAATGTGGATAACATACAGTCTGCCGTCCCTGATCGCCTGTGCGTTTCCCTTGCCCACATCAAGCGTTACGGTTGCTGTTTCTCCGTCAGCAAGGGTATATGCGGATCCGTCGGAATTGACAAGAGAGACATCATAGATAGTCTCAATCTCATAGCCCTCCGCCGCCTCCAAGCAGTAGTTAAGATACGGCGAAGATTCACCGCTGTCTGCCTGTATCTCGACCACGGTCAGCACAATGCCATCCGGCGTGCCGGACACGGCACCGTACTTATTGTGCAGAATCGGTGCTTGCGGCGTCACACAGGTACAGCGCTCATAGCCGCAGGAGGCGTCGCTTGCCGGCAATGTGCACCCGCCGCAGCTCTTGCAGGCGTGCACACAATATCGCTCCGGCTTGGCGATCGGCTCGGTTTTTTGCATACCGCAGATGGTACAGGTGAAGGTCTTTTCGCCGTCCGCCGCATAGTTCGGTTCTTTTGTTACAATGCCTGAATCCCATGTGTGTTCGGAACATATGTCGGTTTCTCCGGTGATGATGATGCTTGGCGGATAGCTCACGTCTCCCTCGCCCGGCTTTCCGCCTTTTCCGCCGTATTTCCCGTCGCCCTTGCCGTCGGCTTGCGCCGAAATATTAAAATAGGCGCCGTAATCACTGGCTGTTTTTGTTTCAATTACCGCGCCGGTATCGGCATCGGTGGCAATCCACGTCTGTACCAGCAGCG
Organism: uncultured Lachnospiraceae bacterium; assembly: GCA_964610665.1. Classification (GTDB taxonomy): domain Bacteria; phylum Bacillota; class Clostridia; order Lachnospirales; family Lachnospiraceae; genus SFDP01. The sequence goes on along the minus strand of CAZSWC010000055.1, from coordinate 4,436 downwards.
TTTCCGACGGATCGCGAACAACCCGCACATAGCTGCCGCTTACAACGCGTATATCGGACACATACACACCGTCGTTACTGACAAAGCCTTTCACGGCGGTTATATCATGACGGGCTTTTTCCGGCAATGTCGGCGTTTCACTCCAAACGGCGACAATGCGGTTCGCGTCATGATTATCCGCAACGGTTGCCGTATAGACGGCGTCGGCGGAAACGACCGTATATTCCTCTCCGGTCATGCCGTATTGCACCCTGCACCAGCCGATAAAATACGGATAGGCGACGCTGTCGCTGCTTTCGGAGGTCAGAGTGATCTGCGCACCTATGGGGAAATACCCGCCGCTGAACGCTTCTCCGTTCATCTTTACAACGCCGTTTCGGGCGTTTGCCTCAAAATACGCTTCCTTGTCCTTATAGGTCATGGTGTATTCGCCGTCGGCTTCCGGAACAAAGGTATAGCTGTCCAACCGGTTGCCGTCTTTGTCTGTGAAGACATCCGTTTGCTTACCTTCGGGGACCATACTGCCGTCACTTGACAGGCGTATTTCCTTACCGTAGATCACATCACCCTCGGTATAGGTCTCGTCGCTCCACTTGTTCCAACCGACGGAAACCCTATAATACCCGCCGTTCACCTTGATGTGATAATACCGATCCTTGAAAACGGCTTTCAGCCTTGTCACATCGGAAACGGAAGGCGTAAAGCTCACCGCATCGGTATAGTATTCATATTTCTTCGTGTGAAAATTATACTTCTCCCAGTGGCTGAAATACTGTCCATCTTTGGCGTCATACGGCCTCACGGCGCGGTTTTCATCGTCGGTTTCCTCCGAGATCATGCCGAAGTAGAGACTGTCCCAGCCTTCTGCTGCATAAGTGCCGTCCGTCACCTGATAACCGTACCATGTGATCTTATCACGATCCGGCTCGGAAAAGGGAAATGCATCCATCTCCTCGGTGAACTTTAATTCCATCGTGTCGCCGGGCCCGACATATTGGTACACACAAACATTGTTTTCGTCCACATACAGCGTAGTAGGTCTTCCACTGCTGCCGGTTTTATACTCATACACCGCAAGAGGTGTGTTCCAGCCGGGACGGGTAACATTTTCGTTCACCTTGATCAGCTTATCGCGGGTATATGTGCCCTCATTCCAAAGCTTCTCAAAATATCGGCTGCCGCTGTATTCGGAGGTCAGCATAGCGGAATGGCGGCCGTTGTCATAGCCGGAAAGCATATGAGAGGAATTGATCATCCGTATGAATTCCTCGCGGCTGTCTGCATAGGCGACAACGCCGTAGGAATTGCTTTCCGCCGTGCCGTAACGGGTGCCGGCTTTGATATACACGGGGCTGTGCCTGCCGTGGTCAAACCACAAAAATTCAAAGCGATAAGAGCTCGTTGCCTTTTTTACGGAATAGTAGTAAGCCTTGTCGCTGATATAGTGCTCCTCCACCCGCGCCTGATTTAAAGAGGAACTTGAAGAATAGGGGGATGTACGCTCATAGGTAAAATGCTGCACCTTACCTGCGCTGCCGGGAAGCGCGGAAACAATGTATTCCGACTGCTCCGCCTCATAGCTGCACGCGGTGCATTTCAGATGTCGTTTGCCGGGCTTGCCGTTCACGGCAGGCTCGTCGATGATATAGTCGGAATCCTTCGGATACAACGGAAAGCTGTGCTGATTGCTTCTTTCGATTTTTTCATACTTTTTAGCGCCGCAATAGGAACAGGTATAGGTTTTGACGCCGTCTGTCAGATGCGCCGCCTCCGTGGTCACAACTCCCGCATCCCACCAATGATTGCTCACTTCGGTATAAGAACAGTCCGAGCATGTTTTGCGGTGACTGCCGTCATCTATGCGCTCATAGCTGCAATTTTCATGATTGCCGCCCCGATAAAGCTTGTATTCCACAAGCCCCTGCGCATCGTCGGAGCGGGCAAAAGCAACGGTGTCGTCGCAGTATTTGCCCTTGACCAACGGCTCCCATTCTCCGAAATTGCCCGTAACGCCCTCAAACATGGGATAAAACGCCGCATCACGGTCTACAAGCAAGCGAAACGACTTTTTATGTATTTCCGTACCGTCGGCGCTTCTCCAGCACGCAAAGGTTTTTCCGGAAAAAAGACTTTCATCTAATGTTACCGTGAGCACCGCATTTGCCGGCGCCGTACCGCGAAAAACCTCTGTCGTGTTTTCAAAAGCAATCTGCGCACCGTGAGCGACAACTATGTATTCCGCCGCCCCGCTGCTGTCGACACCCTTGGCAAATACGCCGACCGGTAAAATGCACAGCAGCAGCACTGCCGACAGAGCCAAACACAACAGCCTTTTGGGTATGCTTTTCCTTTGTTTTCTCATTGAACCAACCTCCCTAATTTATTCAGAATGATCATCGGTCTGTTTCTTGAATTTGTGTATAATGGTGTCATTTTTCTCTTTTCTTTCGAGAGTCAACTCATCATCCGTCATTTCCGTTTGTTCTACTTCGGTTATTATATCCTCTAACTTTTTAAACCCTTTTATATCTTGTTGGCGTTCCCGATACTCTTTTACTATCATTCCGACAGACAAAAGCATTATAGCAACAAACAGGAGCAAAATTAACGGTAATACTTTTTTACTTTTCATATAGACCTCCGTCAATAGCTTCTGTTTTTTTACTGAACACCATATATTACTCTTGTCTTGTCAGTTCATACACTCTCCCGGGTTCAATGCTTCCTTCGCCGCCGGTCATTGTGAGAACGCCATTTTTCACAGAAAAGGTATAGTCAGCATCCCGTGCAGCATCACTTTCAAAGTCGATACGCAATTCATTGTCCTTTATCTCATAGGTGAACGGGTATGTGTTGCTGGGTAGATTCAGCGAGCCGTGTCCGTTTCCGTCAAACTGATATACCGTTACACCGTCAAGATCCCATGTGCCGCTCAGTACATCGGTACCGTTTAGTACATCGGTACCGTTCGGCACATCGCCGCCGCTGCTGCAGGATTTTGCTACGACAATGATAAGGATAGCGAGAAGTATGATTGCAAGCACCGCCGCAGATATTCCGAGCAGTCGGTGCTGTTTGCGTTTTTTTGCAGTGCGGCGCTTTTGCGGAATATGCTGTCTTGTATAGGTTCGATTCTTTACCGGCTGACGGCTCGTCTGTGCCGTTCTTTGGGATACCGGCCTATCCGCCGAATACCGATTCTGCGGCTGTCTTTGCCTGTCGCTATTGGTGCTTTCGGGATATTTCTGTTCAAACAGTTTCATAATTTCTTCGTATTCTCTGTCTTTATCACTCACTGCGTGTTCTCCTTTAAGCGGATTTTTCTTCCGCATATATAATTTTTATACGGATATTGCTTTCAATACCTTTCAGAAGGCGGTAAAAGCTTTATCGCCTTCTGAAAAATACCGAAAAAAACAACAGGGCGGTGGCGGATGGCTTCCGCACCGCCCTGCGTTCGGGTGTTTAAGAATCAGTCTGCAGTATGATCCTCTGTGCTTATTTTACGCTTTTTCTTTTGCGGGAATAAAGGGTCGTGCCTGCAAGGACTCCGCCGCTTACAAACAGCAGAGCGATCCAAAGAATCATATTGCTGTTATCTCCTGTCTGCGGAGACTTAGTATCCTCGGGCTTAGTATCCTCGGGCTTAGTATCCTCTGGGGTTACAGTTTTGTTCTCAGTGTAGGTATTGACGAAGGTCATCTTCTCGGCAGCATTTTCCATGTCAGGCTCATAGTAGTCGCCGTTGTCGGAGGTCTTCAGCACTGCGGGGCAGATGTCATACCCCCCGTTAATATTAGGATTCACATACCACACTGCATCGGAATACTCCCAGTTAGCGATGCCGGTGTTCTTTTCACGGACATAGAAGCCCTCGCAGATCATAGCGTTAACCTGTTCTTCCGAGCCTTTAATCACCAGCTTGGCGGTGTAATCGCCCTTGCCGTTGGTCTCCACAGAAGCGGTAACGGTCACATCGCTGTACTCATTGGCGTTTCTGTTGAGAATTTCGAAAATCTCCAGCTCAAATGTCTGCTTGCCGGGAGCCACATTACCGCCCTGCTTCACGGTGACGGTGAAGGGGATCTCCACCTTAACCGTTTCCAGCGCAGGAGTGATCTCATAATCGCACACACTGCACTTGACAGGATCGTTTACAGTGGGAGCCTCTCGGTCGGGATTGTGTCTACCCTCGGTTTCAACCAATTTTTCGCCGCAGGTAAGGCAGATATGCCAGTGGTGTGTCTCGTTGGTCTTCCACTCTGTGCCCGCATTATGACCGTTGGCTGCACCCTCAGTAGCACCGCAACCATCACGCTTGCAGGTCTTGGGCTCAGTGCAGGTAGCATCCTTCCAGTCGTGACCGAGAGCGGTGAGAACAACGCTGTTGTGGTCGTTGATCTCCACATTGCCGGTTGCGTCCTCAAACCACTTGC
>CAZSWC010000054.1:0-10019 GCA_964610665.1 uncultured Lachnospiraceae bacterium | reverse complement strand
AATTATGGTCATTTTTATCGGGGAACTTTAAAAAATAATCAAAAAATGGAAGTGGATTCCAGCATTGTGATTTTAGGAGATGTTTATCCCGGTTCCTGTGTTATGGCAACAAAAGATATTATTATTCTGGGCGGATTATTCGGAGAAGCCTATGCAGGTGTAGGAAGCGAAGACAGTCATTTCATTGTTGCGTTGGAAATGTCTCCTGAAAAATTAAAAATCGGAGACTTTCGATATAAAACAAATGAAAAATCCCGTTGGGGTATCAAACCCAAAGTACAGCCGAAGATTGCATATGTAAAAGAGAAACATATTGTAACAGAACCCATTACAAAAGAATTGCTGGAAATCTTACCTTTTTAGATTTTCAGAGGACAATATTTCATTTATATTTTTGAAAGGAATTTTAGTATGTGTGAAGTTATTGTCATTACCAGTGGAAAAGGCGGGGTAGGTAAGACCACTACCACAGCAAATTTAGGAAGCGGCCTTGCCGCAATGGGAAAAAAGGTTGTCATGATTGACACAGATATCGGTTTAAGAAATCTGGATGTAGTTATGGGACTGGAGAACCGGATTGTTTACAATCTGGTGGATGTTGTAGAGGGAGTCTGCCGTGTAAAACAGGCTTTAATTAGGGACAAGCGCTATCCCGGACTTTATCTGCTTCCGTCTGCCCAGACAAGAGATAAAACGGCAGTAAATGAACATCAGATGTTAAAGTTGGTGGAACAGCTTCGTCCCCAGTTTGATTATATTTTACTGGATTGTCCGGCAGGGATTGAACAGGGATTTAAGAATGCAGTTATTGGTGCCGACCGGGCTATTATAGTAACCACTCCTGAAGTTTCTGCAATTCGGGATGCTGACCGTATTATAGGTCTGTTAGAATCTCATGAAATGAGTCGAATTGATTTACTGTTAAATCGGATACGGCTGGATTTAGTGAAGAAAGGAGACATGATGTCTCCTTCTGATGTAGTTGATATTTTAGGGATTCCGTTAATCGGTGTAATCCCGGATGACGAACAAGTGGTAATTTCCACAAATCAGGGAGAGGCTTTAATTGAAACAATGTCCCTGGCAGGAAGAGCTTATCGAAATATTTCTTTAAGAATTACTGGAGAAAAAATACCCATTGAGTTGCTTCAAAGTGTATCTTTTTGGACAAAAATAGGTGGTATTTTCCATAAAACTCCATTATAAATTTTTTAAGAACAAAAAAAGAAAGGCTCTTAGTTATGAAAAAATTTCAATTTTTTAAAAAGAAAAGTTCCGGCGATATTGCTAAGGATCGTCTGAAGATATTGTTGATTTCAGACAGAATTAATTGTTCGCCTCAGACACTAAATCTTATAAAACAGGATTTAATCAAATCCATTTCAAAGTATATGAGCATTGATGCGGAACATATGGAAATAGTGTTAAAAAAGAATAACAAAAGAGGAAAAACAAGAAAGCCGTCTTTATACGCCAATATTCCGATTTTGGATATTCATGAATAAGTAAAGAAGGAAACTATGTTTAGACAATACAAATTAAGAGATTATGATTTCAAATTAATAATAGTCGTTCTTGCACTGTCTATGATTGGTGTACTTGCCGTTGGCAGTGCAAAAAATGATTTAATGGACCGACAACTGCTTGGAGTATGTGTAGGAGCTGTTATTATGGTTTTTATATCCTTCGTGGATTATAGCCTGATATTATATTTTTATGGTTATCTATATATTTTAAACATCATTCTGTTGTTATCGGTAACTTTCTTTGGAAAAAACATTGGTGGTGCACAGCGATGGGTGAATTTGTTTGGAATTCAGTTTCAGCCATCAGAAACAGCGAAAATTTTATTGATTTTATTCTTCGCACAGTTTATTATGAAGTATAGAGAAAATCTGAATACTTTAAAATTTCTTATTATTTGTGCGGTATTATTAGGAATTCCTCTTTTGTTGGTATATCTGCAGCCGGATTTATCCACCAGTATCATGATTGCACTTATTTTTTGTGTTATGATTTTTGTAGGAGGACTAAGTTATAAGATTGTAGGCGGGGTACTGGCTGTGGTAATCCCTGCAATTGCGATTTTCTTTTTTCTGGTTTTACAGCCTGAACAACAAATTATCAAAGATTATCAGGCAGGAAGGATCTTAGCATGGCTGCAGCCGGAAAAGTACCCTGATATTGCATATCAGACATTAAATTCCATGACAGCCATCGGTTCCGGACAGCTTTGGGGGAAAGGATTAAACAATAACGAAATTGCCTCTGTAAAAAATGGTAATTTTATTTCCGAACCACAAACAGATTTTATCTATGCCATTATTGGTGAAGAATTAGGATTTGCCGGAGCTTGTGTCGTTATAATTCTGGTAATTCTTATTGTCCTTGAATGTATCAATATTGCCAGACTTTCTAAGGATTTGGCTGGTTCCATCATTGCCTGCGGAGTTGCCGCATTGATTGGTTTTCAAAGTTTTTTAAATATGTCTGTTGCAACAGGGCTTTTACCCAATACGGGAATTCCCTTTCCATTTGTCAGTTATGGATTAACATCACTGGTTAGTTTGTATACCGCAATTGGTATTTTATTAAATATCAGATTACAAGCAAAAAAATACTAATGTCTAAATTGTCGGAGGAGATGGCAGAATGAATATTGGATTGATTGCACATGATTCAAAGAAAAAACTGATGCAGAATTTCTGCATTGCTTACAGGGGGATTTTATCAAAAAATGAACTATATGCTACAGGTACTACCGGAAGACTTATTGAAGAAGTTACCAATCTGACTGTGCATAAATATCTGGCAGGTCATTTGGGCGGAGACCAGCAGCTTGGGGCTCAGATTGAGCACAATCAAATAGATTTAGTTATTTTTTTAAGAGATCCTTTTACCAGTAAGGCTCACGAACCGGATGTTCATAATATTGTGAAAATCTGCGATTCACACAATATTCCTTTCGCAACAAATCTGGCAACTGCAGAACTTCTGATAAAATCTTTAGACAGAGGAGACCTGGAATGGCGTGAAATGTATAAATAAATTTATAATAACAGCAACTCTTTTGGGCAGCATCGCTTTATGTGGATGCAGCTCAAAAAATTTATCTGTTCCTTATCAAAAGGATAGTGATATTTCTGCATTTTCCATTACCAATCATAAAGATGAAGTAAAATTAGATTCTTTTGCTTCGGCATTGTGTGTGGGAAATGTAAATATAACAGCCGGTACTGCTGTTGATATGTCAGAAGCAACAGCCGCGGCTTTGTTTGATGTAAATAAAACCAATATCATATATGCGAAAAATATTCATGAGCGTTTAAATCCCGCCAGCATTACAAAGATTCTGACAGCCGTAGTGGCCTTGGAAAATGCCAGTTTGGATGATATTATCACAGTTACAAAAGAGGTAGCTATTTCTGAATCCGGAGCTACTTTATGCGGCTTGAAAGAAGGAGATACTCTGACCCTTAATCAGGCTCTCCATGCTTTATTAATTCACTCTGCAAATGATGCTGCCAATGCCATTGCCATTCATTTAAGCGGCAGTATTGATGCCTTTGCGGATTTAATGAATCAGACAGCCGTCCGTCTTGGAGCCACCAACAGTCATTTTGTTAATCCTCATGGTTTATCTGCAGATGACCACTATACCACGGCTTATGATTTATATTTAATCTTTAATAAAGCTATGGAATATGAGTTATTCCGGGAAATTATTCATATGGATAGTTATAAAACTGTTTATCAGGACAGTGCCGGAAATGAAAAAGAAATGGAATTTAAGACCACCAATCTATTTTTACGCGGTGATTACAATGCTCCGGATAAAGTAACCATTATCGGAGGGAAAACAGGAACCACAAATGCGGCAGGTAATTGTCTGATTCTTTTAAGTAAAGATACTGCCGGAAATCCATACATTTCTGTGATTCTGCGTTCTAAAGAAAGAAAACTTATGTACGAACAAATGATAGATTTATTAGAAGAAATCTACAATTAATAGTTGTTTTTTTCATTCTTATCAACTATAATATTTATAGGTTACGAATGTGCCTTAGAAGATTGCCATGCGCAACTAATTTTTTACTGTAGGAGGGATTACCAATGGTTCAATTGATTGTAGGTAAAAAGGGGAAAGGCAAAACAAAATATTTATTAGACAAAGTGAATAGTGAAGTTAAAACAGTTTCCGGAAACATTGTTTATTTAGACAAGAGTACAAAACATATGTTTGAACTTAATAATAAAGTTCGTTTAATTGATGTTTCTGACTATGCATTTGAAAACAGTGCAGAATTTGTAGGTTTTGTGTGTGGAATTATCTCTCAGGATCATGACTTAGAGCAGATGTATTTTGATAGTTTCCTTAAGATTTCCAGATTGGAAGATGCTTCTATAGTTGATACTGTAAATAGATTAGAAACTCTTAGTGAGAAATTTGGTGTAAGCTTTATTTTAAGTGTGTCCTGTGACGAAAGTGAATTAGATGAAAGCTTGAAATCAAAAATTATCGTTTCATTATAGGCGTACATAAGATTAGAATCTTAAATACATAAGGGACTGTCGCATTTAATCTTAATGTGACAGTCTCTTTTTAAAGAGATATATGATTTATTTGGAGGAAGCACTTTGGCTAATACAAATTCCGCAAAAATCAAACAGTATAAAAAACCTTTTAATATAAATCTGGGAATGATTTTTTTTGGTGTAATCTTTATTTACATTATTGTTTGTGTTTTCCTTTTTTTTACAACCAAACATGTTGCCGGGTATCAGGTTAAAACAGGTTCGCTTTTTGTAAATAATATTTATACCGGCTTAGCTTTACGGGAAGAAACTATCATTAACAGTGAGTATTCAGGATATTTGAATTATTATGTCCGGGAAGGCAGCCGGATAGGTGCTTATAAAATGGTTTGTACCGTAGATGAAGGCGGACGACTTCAGGATATTATGACAGAACAGAGTATGGGTGAAAATTCTTTATCAGATACCGCTTTAAATGAACTTAAGGATGACATTATCAGTTTTTCTTCAGAATTTGAACCTCAGAATTTTACTTCTGCTTACGATTTTAAATATGCCATTGAAGGAAATGTTTTAAAGCTTGCCAATTCAAATATTTTAGAAAATCTGGAAAAGTTAAATCGTTCTGGTGATAGTGGTCTTATTAATGTATGTAATGCTCCTACCTCCGGTATTGTGGTTTATTCTTATGATGGATATGAAGATTTTCAGCCTTCACAAATCTCTTCCGATATTCTGGATAAGAAAGATTATGAAAAAACGCAGTTGATTACCAATGAACTTGTAACCAAAGGAGAGCCTATTTATAAATTAGTTACGGATGAATCCTGGTCATTGATTATTGAAACAGATGCAGAGAGGGCAGATTATCTTTTAGAAGAAGAATATGTTCAGGTAAAATTTCTAAAAAATCAGACATTATCCTGGGCAGAGGTTAAATTAATCACAACTAGTGACGGCAAAAATTTTATTCAGTTGGTGTTTAATAATTCCATGATTACATTTTGCAATGATCGTTTTGTGGAAATCGAACTTATGCTGGAAGAAGAAGAGGGATTAAAAGTACCCAATTCCGCAATTGTTCAAAAAGAATTTTTTATGGTAAACGAAGAATATATTTCCAAAAGCGGCGAAAATGGTGAATCCGGTGTTCTAAAGCAGGTATACGATGAAAATGGAAATCAGATTGATAAATTTATTCCTGTTACCATCTACAATAAAGAAGAGAATGTTTATTATATTGACAGTTCCGATTTGGAATTAGGAAACATTTTAAAACAAATGGATTCTAATAATACTATGGAATTGAAACAAAAAGGAAGCTTAGTGGGTGTTTATAATAAAAATAAAGGATATGCTGATTTTAAACAGATTCAGATTCTATATCAAAACGAAGAGTATTCTATTATTAAATCCAACACGGAATATGGTCTGGTGGAATATGATTATATTGTTTTGGATGCTGTAAGTGTTAATGATGATGAAATTATTTCCGGCAGATAAAATGTATTGGTATCTCTTGGAAAAGAAAGGTAAAATGAAAACCGAATTATGATACAAACAAATCTTCATAACGTAAAAGAAAATATACATAGTTCCTGTGTAAAAGCTTCAAGAAAAGAAGAAGAAGTGACTTTAATTGCTGTCAGCAAAACCAAACCGGTTTCCATGCTGCAAGAAGCCTATGATGCCGGAATCCGTGACTTTGGTGAAAATAAGGTTCAGGAAATTCTGGATAAGTATGACAAACTTCCCCATGATATCTGCTGGCATATGATTGGACATCTGCAAAGAAATAAAGTAAAATACATTATTGATAAAGTAGCCTTAATCCATAGTGTAGATTCACTCCGTCTAGCAGAGGAAATCAGCCATCAGGCCGTAAAACATGAGTTAACAATGCCTATTTTGATTGAGGTAAATATTGCAAATGAAGATTCCAAATTCGGGGTTTCTTTATCAGAAATTCAAGATCTTCTTATAAAGATTTCCAAACTGCCTAATCTGGAAATCAGAGGGTTGATGTGTGTGGCTCCTTTTGTAGAAAATGCAGAAGAAAATCGTCATTATTTTAAAACAATGAAACAATTATCTGTTGACATAATGCAAAAAAACGTTGATAATGTTCATATGGATATTTTGTCCATGGGTATGACTGGTGATTATAAAGTTGCTATTGAAGAAGGCGCTTCAATGGTTCGGGTTGGAACCGGAATTTTCGGGGAACGTAATTACCAATAAATAGGATAGGAGTTTTTATAAAATGAGTGTAATGGATAGATTTTTGAGTATCATGAAATTAAATGATGATGAGGATGATTCATACTATGATGATGACGATTATTTAGATGAAGAAGATGCAAAAGATGATAAGATTTTACCCATGAATCAGGAATCTTCAGCAGAATCTCCCAGAAAACCAGCTGTTTCCAAGGTTGTTCCTGTTAGACAGCAGCCAAGAAAATTAAGCACTTCCGGAATGGAGGTTTGTGTTATTAAACCTAATTCAGTGGAAGATGCCAGAGAGATTACAGAGACTTTGCTTGCGAACAGAACGGTGGTATTGAATTTAGAGGGAATTGATGTAGATGTTGCACAGCGTATCATTGATTTTACTTCCGGTTCCTGTTATGCAATTTCAGGAAATTTACAAAAAATCTCACATTATATTTTTATTATCACACCGGCATCTGTTGATATTTCCGGAGATTTTCAGGAAATTTTAAGCGGTTCCTTTGATGTTCCATCTATACATAATTAGTTTATGTATTAATAAAAATTCATGAAAATGGGCAGCGCTTTACACAAGGATTGTTTTTGTGTAGGGTGCTGCTTATTTGCAGATATATTTTATTTCTGCCTTAATATTATATATTATAATAGAGCAAAATGGAGAAAATATATGAGTCAGCGATTGGAAGTTTTATACGAAAAAAAACATAGTTATGATATTGTAATCGAGAAAGATTTTCAAACATTATCACAGGAACTGCAGGCTATCGGCTCTTCTGAGAAAAAAATAGCGATTATTACAGATTCAGTCGTAGAACCTCTTTATATGGGTGAAATTGTAAATCTTTTAAAACCAGTCTGTAAATCTGTGTTTTCTTTTAGATTTAAAGCTGGAGAAGAACAAAAAAATTTAACTACTGTAAATGAAATTTATCGTTTTCTGATTGAAAATAATTTTGAAAGAAAAGACCTGCTAATTGCCTTAGGAGGAGGCGTGGCAGGTGATATGACAGGCTTTGTGGCAGCAACATATTTAAGAGGCATTGATTTTGTTCAGATTCCCACCTCTCTTTTAGCACAGGTTGACAGCAGTATCGGTGGAAAAACCGGAGTAGATTTTGAACAATATAAAAATATGATCGGTGCTTTTAAAATGCCGAAGCTGGTGTATATTAACATTCATACTTTAAGCACTTTGGATGACAGACAGTTCTTTAATGGTTTTGCGGAAAGTATGAAACATGGTTTAATAAAAGATGCCTTATATTATGAATGGATGATTTCTAATATGTACGAAATCTGCGAACGTGAACCTGAAGTTCTGGAAGAACTGGTATATAGAAGCTGTCAGATAAAAAAAGCTGTTGTAGAGAAAGACCCAACAGAACAGGGAGAACGTGCACTTTTAAATTTTGGACATACCATCGGGCACGCAATAGAGAAATATAAAAATTTTTCTATGCTTCATGGTGAATGTGTGGCTCTTGGTTGTGTGGCTGCCGCATACATTTCCTGGAAAAGACAACTTTTATCCATGGAAGAATATTATGAAGTACGAGATATGTTTGTACCCTTCAACCTACCAATCAGTATAGAAGATATTAACCCTGAAGATATTATTCAAATTACAAAATCGGATAAAAAAATGGAATCCGGTCATATCAAATTTATTTTATTGAAAAAAATCGGAAAAGCCATTATAGATAAAACTGTAACAGAAGAAGAGTTAAAAGCAGGAATTGAGGAGATTATATATCGGGATGAAATGGACGAAGCGTAAAAAAATATTTATTATTATGGATTTAATTATGATGTTTATTTTAATTGCAATGGATCAGATTACCAAGTATCTTGCAGTGATTAATTTGAAAGACAAACCGGCGTATACCATCATTGATGGGGTATTTGAATTGAATTATCTGGAGAACAGAGGCGCTGCCTTTGGTATGTTACAAAATCAGAAGGGCTTCTTTATTTTAATTTCCTGTATTGTTTTGATTGCCATTTTATATATTCTTATTAAGATGCCAGAAAACAAAAAATATAATATTTTACATGTTTTGCTTGTTTTAATAGCATCAGGAGCAATCGGAAATATGATTGACAGAGTGCGTTTAGAGTATGTTGTAGACTTTTTCTATTTTGTACTTATTAATTTTCCAATTTTTAATATGGCAGACATTTATGTTTCTGTAGCTTGTGTATTGCTTGCCATTGTAATGCTTTTTGTTTACAAAGAAGAAGACTTGGATTTCTTAAATATTCGACCTAAAAAAGTAAGAGAGATTAAATAAAAATCATGAATATATATAAATTTCAAATAAATGAAGAATGGGAAGGCTTACGCATTGATAAATATTTAAGTACAAATCTTGACTTTTTATCCCGTTCCTATATCCAGAAAATGATTCAGCAGCAAAATGTTTCCGTAAATGGGAAACTAGTAAAAGCCAATTATTGTCTGCGGATAGAAGATGAAATTGAATTTCAATTACCTCCCAATGAAGAACCGGATATTTTAGCAGAAAATATTCCTTTGGATATTTTATATGAAGATATGGATGTGATTGTAGTAAACAAGCCGAAAGATATGGTAGTACATCCGGCAGTTGCACATTATAGCGGAACTTTGGTAAATGCACTGATGTATCATTGCAAAGATAGTTTGTCGGGAATTAATGGCTGTTTACGTCCCGGAATCGTGCATCGTATTGATAAAGATACTACCGGTTCTTTAATCGTATGTAAAAATGATAACTCTCATGAAATGATAGCCAGACAATTGAAAGAGCATACCATCATGCGAAAATATCGTGCTATCTGCATGGGGATTCTAAAAGAAGATGAATATACGATACAGGCTCCCATAGGAAGACATCCTATGGATAGAAAAAAAATGGCAATCAATGAAAAAAATGGAAAACAGGCCATTACACATGTTAAAGTTTTGGAGCGCTTAAAAAATGCAACTTATATCGAATGCAGATTAGAGACCGGGAGAACACATCAGATTCGTGTTCACCTTTCCTCCATAGGGCATCCATTATTAGGAGATGAACTTTATGGCGATACAAAAAATAAATATCGCCTGCAGGGGCAGACCTTACATGCTTATCTATTAGGTTTTTGTCATCCTAGTACAAATGAATATATTGAAACAATAGCTCCTATACCTGAGTATTTTCAAAAATTATTGAAAATACTCAAAAATTGATTGAATTTATAGAGGAATTTGTGTAATATATATACAT
>CAZSWC010000053.1:0-10612 GCA_964610665.1 uncultured Lachnospiraceae bacterium | reverse complement strand
AATGTAATCGCTTTTGTTCCTAATTCATAAGACCAGCCCATTAAGAAGAAACGAACTCCAAACTGAACTGCGTTGAAAATAACAAGGAACAGGATAGGACCTGCGAAAGATCCGTTAATTGCCATGTTAGAAGCAATACCTGCTGCAATTGGTACTAATGTAAACCAGAAAATAGCATCACCGATACCACCTAAAGGTCCCATTGCTGCCACACGTACGGCACGAATGGTGTTGATATCAGTTTTCTGCTGTTCCATGGATAATACAATACCCATAACAAATGTTACTAAGAAAGGATGAGTATTGAAGAACTCTAAGTTGTGCTGCATAGATAAAGCAAGGTCATCTTTATCAGTGTGGATTTTTTCAAGTCCAGGTAAGATACAATATAACCATCCAGCAGCCTGCATTCTTTCATAGTTGAAAGAAGCCTGTAAGTTGCAAGATCTCCATACCATTTTGTTTAATGTTTTTTTGTCAAGCGGCTGAGCCGGTGTAAGATTTTTATAATTAGATGCCATCTTCGTCACCTCCGTTACCTGCTCCTGCAGATTTCAATGCACAACGTGTCTGGAAATCGTTAAGAGCGATTGCAATACCAACAAATGCGATTAAGAGCAATGCAGAACCGCTTAAGTCAGGAATATATCCGATAATGGTTGCTAAAGCAAAACCAGCGAAGTAAATTCCCCATAAGTCGTTGGAAAGCATAATTCTAAGTAATGTTGCAAAACCTACGAAACGCATCATACCACCTGCTGCGCTTAAACCAGTCATTAACCAAGGTACTGCATCGAAGAATGCTGTTAAAGTATTACCCATTGCTGCTCCACCAACAAGACCGATGGTACAAACAACTGCGAATAATAAACCAAGAATTCCCATTGCCACGTAGTTTAATCTAACGATACCTTTTGTATCTGCTTTTTCAGCCATTTTGTCTGCTGTAGACATCATAGGAGACATTGCTGTGAACAGTAATGTTACCATGTACTGACCGATTAAAGCAAAAGGAACTGCAAGACCAACAGCTGCTTCAACGTCGAGACCGGAAGCGATTGCGAAAACCGCTGCCATAATACCACCAATAACGGCATTCGGAGGCTGAGCTCCACCGACTGGCATGTTACCGATTGTCATTAACTGATATGTACCACCAACTACTAAACCTGTCTGAACATCGCCTAAGATAAGACCGATAACAGCACCAGTTACGATTGGCTGATACAGAGATTCTAATAAATCAAACTGGTCGATAGCTGCGATAAAAGCTACAACGAAAACCAGAATAATCTGAATTGCATTAAAACTCATGATTGTGAAATCTCCTTTCCAAAGGTTGTTTTTTATTTGAACAATTTTTCAATGTTCTCTGCGCCTTCCGACGGAACTCTTCTGATTTCGAGTTCAACACCTAAGTCACGCAGTTTTGCAAATGCAGCCACGTCAGCATCATCAACAGCTACAGAACCTGCAACCTGACGCTTACCTTCTGCCATATGCATGTTACCAATATTCACTTTTTTAATTGGTACTCCACCCTCTACAAGTTTCAGAACATCCTGAGGATTCTCACATACGATG
Source organism: uncultured Lachnospiraceae bacterium (assembly GCA_964610665.1). Taxonomy (GTDB): domain Bacteria; phylum Bacillota; class Clostridia; order Lachnospirales; family Lachnospiraceae; genus SFDP01. The sequence continues at coordinate 9,028 of CAZSWC010000053.1, read as the reverse complement.
AAAATCATCTGTTTGTCTGATGCCTTGTGAATTGTGGAGATTGTCTTTTCAATGGACCAATAACGCATTGCGGCATAACTGGGAGCTGCCATATCCATCAGGCCTTGACGAAGAGTATTTGTAGATACTTCATCGTTTGCAACCAGAATCAGGTTTGCTCCAATACTGCCACACCACTGTGTCGCTACCTGACCATGAACAAGACGATTGTCAATTCTTGTCAAAACAATATTAGGCATTTTTTTACCCTCCTTGATTATGATTCTCCCTGAAATCCCATTCAGAGTATGTCTATTATAACTCATTTCCAATAATTTGTCATTATATTTTTTAATATCTGATTTATTTATTTTAGTTTTTTTTTAGGATTTTTTGTCAAAACCAAATAAAAACGCAAAGATTTTATAGATATTTTTACCAATAAATGATATAATGAGTCATATTTTGGAGGTAATTATGCAGTACAAAACATCAATGAGAGAATTCGAGCCCTACGGCAGTGTTTATGAGCAGCCTATTAACCAGAAAATGCATAATATGATCAGTCGTGTCAATCGACTTACCCCGGATCGCAATATCCACCAGCTGCTTCATTTCGATTGTGAAGTATATCTGGAAATGAAAGACGGCATGGCCGCCATTGTCATTGGTTTTTCCTCAAAGGTACAGGATTTAAAGACTTTTTCCATTCATCGCAAGGTACGGTTAAATCCCGGTGTATATTTTGCCGTTGTCTCTGTCAGCAGTGAATCTGCTTACCGCCTGATTACCTCTTCCGGCTTCAGTATGCAGACTGTAGAACTGGATGCACCGTTCTTTTTTAATCGAGTTCTGCCCAGAATACAGATTTGTGAAATTCTAGGCTATTATTATAATGTACGGAATGCCGGTTACCATTTTAAAGGAGAACAGCACGATTACTACGAACTTACCTTCGTAGACCGGGGAGTGTTGGAAACAGAAATTGAAAACCATCATTTTGTCCTTCACGAAAAAGAACTTATGATTTACGGTCCCGGCCAATTTCACACACAGCATATTGCCGAGGGACAATCCTGTTCTTACATCACCATTGTCTTTTCCATGGTAAATATCTCGCCGGATGCCCAGAATGTAGAAAACACTCTGCTGTTGAACAAGGTATTTCCTTACGACAAAAAAATTTATTCCTTATTAAATGAATTTGTGCAGGAAAGTTCTGTTCAGATTCCTTATATCAACAGTCTGATGACTTGTCTGTTACAGGAAATCATGATTCGTCTTCTGCGCTCGGCCTATTTGACTCCCAAGGAAGAGCATCCTGTTTCTTTAGCAAGACAGCATTATCAGGACGAATTGTTAGAACGGATTCTTACTTATATAGATGAATCCATTTGCGAACCCTTGACCATTGCGGAAATCTGTCAGAAATTTTCCATTTCCCGTTCTTCTTTACAGCTTTTGTTTAAAGAGAATCTGGACCAGACGCCCAAAAAATATATCAGCGATTTAAAGTTGGAAAAAAGCTGCCAGTTAATCCGCGAGCAAAAATATTCCATTAGCGAAATTTCTCTCATGCTTGGTTTCAATTCCATCCACTATTTTTCCAGAGCCTTCACTCACAAATACAACATGGCTCCCAGTGAATACTCCAAGCAGATGTTTAATCAATTTTAAGGAGGACTTCTATGAAAATCGGTGCAATCGGAACCAGTTTTATTATGGATACCATTCTGGAGAATATGAGCCATACTGCCGGAATGGATTGTGCTGCCATTTATTCAAGAACCTTGGAAAAAGGGCAGACACTTGCTGAAAAATTTAATATCAGTAAAGTATATACTTCTTTAGAAGATATGCTTCATGACGAAGAATTAGACTGGATTTATGTATGTTCCCCTAATTCTCTTCATTATGAGCAGAGCAAAAAAGCTCTTCTTGCAGGTAAACATGTACTTTGTGAAAAGCCTTTTACAACCACTTCCGAGGAATTAAAAGAATTAATTTCTCTTGCAAAATCCAAAAACTTATTTTTGTTTGAAGCTATTTTGCCCATGTTTCATCCAAATTATAAATTAGTCAAAGAATCCCTGCCTTTGATTGGAAATCTGAAAATCGCAAGCGGAACCTTCTGCCAATATTCCAGTCGCTATGAGGCCTTACTGGCAGGTGATGTACCAAATGTATTCAATCCCCGCTTTTCCGGCGGATGTCTGATGGATTTAAATTTATATAATATCTATTTCATGGTGGGGCTTTTCGGAAAACCGGAGTCAGTTGAGTATCATGCCACCCTTTATGCAAACGGTATTGATACAAACGGTATCTTATATATGAAATATCCTGATTTTTTGTGCCAGTGCACTGCTGCCAAAGATACTTTTTGCGAAAACAGTGTTCAACTTATGGGAGACAAAGGATATATTAAAATCACTCCCGGTCCCAGCATCTGTCAAAAAGTCACCATTGTCAGAAAAAACATGGAAGACGTTACTTATGAGGTTTCCCAGAACCCTTATTCTTATGAAATGTCCCATCTGGTAAACCTGGTGAAGGAAAATAACTACGAAGAATGTTATCACAGACTCACCACAGCCCTGCAGGTCGTAGAAGTTTTAGAAGAAGCCAGAAAAAGTGCAGGACTTGGATTTTGAATATAGTTTCTTTATTCAGCAAATAAAAAAGGAAGCCGCCGCATTAAGAAAATTAACTTTTGAAAATCACCATTAAATGCAAATAAAACGACTTTTGAACGTAGTTAAATGAAGTTTTATTTGTATCTGATGCTGTTCTTTTCAATAATTAAATCTTAGTGCGACAGCCCCTTTTTAGACGTTTTTTATTTTACAATTGCCTGAATGGCAAATCTGTCAATTTTCATAATTGCGCCTTTGGCAATCTCTACATTCACAGTTTCCTCTTCAATCCCTACTACACGGCCATAAATTCCACCGGCAAACATTACCTGATTCCCAATGGCAAGTCCTTCGTACAGATTTTTCATATTTTCACGACGTTTTTTCATATTCGTCGCAGAAATAATTGACATGATAATTCCAAAGACCCCCATAATAACCACAATGGTTACACAGGTCCAGAGTATTACTTCCCAATTCATATTTAAATACCATCCTCATCTGCATCATCTTCGTGTTTTACTAATTCAAAACGAACGATGTAATCTTTTCCTGTAGGAATTAATGTTTCTGCTAATTCCAACGGATCATCATATGCAGCCATCATGGAAGCTCCTTCAATTACCATTGGAAGATTCGTTCCTGCAAGAACCTCAATTTTCTGGTCTGCACGTTCTGCTTTACATATAGATGCATTATTAAATGGAGAACCTCCTGCCAAATCAGACAATACCAGAATACCATCGCAATCCTTTAAACTGTCCATTGCCTTATGGAGATTTGCCTTTAAAACTTCTGTGGAATGGTCTGCCTCAAAATCCACTAAAGCAACATTTTCCGTAATTCCTGTAATTAACTGCAGACTGGATGCAAGACCAGTTGCAAAATGACCATGTCCGGTAATTAAAATACCTACCATAGCTTCTTCCTCCTTACTTCTTTTCTCTAAGCCCTTCCGGCAGATTATTTTTTATTATTTTAAAACATAGGGATATAAAGTTACCCCTTTTACCACACGGTTTACTTCTCCTGTAGGACAAGGATTATCCGGTGTAATATCTAAAGATAAAGATTTTAAAACTGCAAGAGTCTGGGCAAATGTAATATATTCAAATCCAAGAAGAATATTTTCCATTGCTTTTCCGCAATCCATTACTAACTGATAATCTGTCAGTTCTTCCAGACCTTCACAAGGAGTATTCATAACTACCGCAATTTTGTTTCCTTTTCTCTGAGGTCCCATTTCTTTGATCAAATCAATTTCATACTGTCTCTTGTATGCATCATCGCTTAAATAAACAACAGTTAAAGTATTATCATCAATGATGGACTTCGGACCATGACGGAATCCTAACGGAGAATCATACATGGTTGCAACTTTTCCTGCGGTTAACTCTAACATCTTCAACGCAGATTCCTGAGATACCCCTTTGAGTGCAATATTACCAAGATATACGATTCTGTTAAAATCAAAATCGTCTACGATGTTTTTCGCAAAGCCATACTGGTTGTCCAAGAAATTTTCTGTGGCAACACATACTTTTTCAATTTCCGCTGTCAGCTCTTCCAGTCTGTCTAAGTTAAATGCCAGATAAGTAGCCATATACATATTGGAAAAACTGGATGTCATGGCAAAGGACTGGTCGTGGGTTTCCGGTGTCAAATTAATTGCAAAACAATTTTCCTGTTCACTGGCACGTTTGGAAAGAGCGCCGTCCTTGTTACAGGTAACAAATAAATGATACAGATTTTCACAAACTACTTCCGCTGCATCTACGGCTCCAATAGATTCCGGTGAATTACCGCTTCGTCCAAAGCTTACCAATACGGTTGGTTTCGTTTTAGAAAGGAAGTTTTCCGGGGAAGGAACGATATCTGTTGTTCCATAAGATTTTACTTTATGATTGTATTTTTCATTTAATGCATGAAACAGAGAGTTTCCTACAAATTCACTGGTACCGGCGCCGGTTAACACAATGTCAAAATCATCTGCCTTTACTACTTTATCAAGAAAAGCCTGCAGACTTTCTTTACAAGCTGCTATCTGCGCGCAGGTTTTTCTCCAAGTTGCAGGCTGCTGATAGATTTCCTGCAAGGTAAAAACAGAAGATGTTTCCTGCATCTTTTCTGGGGAAATGCCAAAAATGTTCATTTCAAAATACCTCCTGACTCTTTTAATCTTATTCTATGATATATCAAAAAAGAGAAAAAAACAATGTCGTAATTAAAAGTAATAATACTTACTTTAAAAATTACAAATTCTTTTTTTGAAGAAAAGATTATACTATATTTATAAGGAAATTATACATTTTAAATCTTTCATATGTTACTTTAACAATGACTCATAAAATGCTATAATCATACTAAAATGAAACGACAGGAGGAATTTCTTATGATCATTCAGAGTAAGAAAGTTTGGATTGCAGACCAGTTTTTTGCTGCTGCCATTGAAATTGAAGAGGGAAAAATCAAAAGCATACTCCCTTATGGAAGCCGCCCTGCAGATGTGGATTACGGTGACAAACGTATCGTTCCGGGATTCCTGGATATCCACTGTCATGGTGCTTACGAATTTGATACCAACGATGCCAATGAAGAAGGCCTTCGCAGATGGACCAAAGGAATCGTAAAAGAAGGGGTTACCGGATTTTTAGCTACCACCATCACCCAAAGCGAAGAAGTTTTGACAAATGCAGTGGCTAACGTTGCCAAAGTAATGGAAGAAGGCTATGAAGGTGCAGAAATCTTGGGGATTCATTTTGAAGGTCCCTACCTTGATATGAAATACAAAGGAGCTCAGCCTGAACAATTTATCGTAAAAGGAACCATTGAACAGTTTGAACGTTATCAGGCTGCTGCAAAAGGAAACATCAAATATATCACTATGGCAACCGAAACAGATGAAGATTTTGAATTTGTAAAATATTTGACCAATCACGGAGTTGTTGTCAGCATCGGTCACTCTGCCGCCACATACGAAGAAGCGGTGATGGCTTATGCAAATGGTGCCACCAGCATGACTCATGTATACAATGGAATGACCCCTTTTAACCATCGTGCCAATGGTCTGGTAGGGGCAGCTTACCGCCTTCGTACCATGTATGGCGAAATCATCTGCGATGGCAATCATTCCACCACAGCTGCTTTAAATAACTACTTTATGTCCAAAGGACCGGACTATAGCATTATGGTTTCTGATGCTTTGATGGCAAAAGGAACTCCTGTAGGAAGCAAATTCATTTTTGGCGGAAACGAAATTGAAATCTATCCTGACGGAAGTGCTCACCTGACTGCTACCGGCGGTCTTGCAGGGTCTACCTTAAACATTAATCAAGGACTTCGCATTTTAGTGGAAGAGGCTATGGTTCCCTTTAACTATGCCATTAATGCATGTACCATCAATCCGGCCCGCTGTCTTGGAATTGATGACCACAAAGGAAAAATCGGTGCCGGCTACGATGCGGATATTGTTGTTCTTGATACCAACTATGACGTTCTTCAGACTTACTGTAAGGGAGAGGCAAAACTCTAAAAAATAGGTGGGACATTAAAAAATCCCCTCCTGCCAAAACACTGAATATAAATAAAAAGGAGAAGAAACATTTATGAAACATCCACTTCAGGTAATGATGGAAAGACGCAGAAATGGTGAAATCTGTGGTATTCCATCCTACTGCAGCGCAAACGAACTTGTATTAGAACAAGCTTTAAGACGTGCCAAAGAATTAAATACACCAACTTTAATTGAAGCTACTGCCAATCAGGTAAACCAGTTTGGCGGTTACACCGGAATGGTTCCCAAAGATTTTTACGACATGGTACTCTCCATGGCAGAAAAAATAGGGCTTTCTGAAAATATGATTATCTTAGCCGGTGACCATTTAGGACCACTTACCTGGCAGAATCTTCCCGAAAAAGAAGCTCTTGCCAACTCTATCGAACTGGTTTATCAATATGCCAAAGCCGGATTTACCAAAATCCACTTAGATACCAGTATGAAAGTGGCCGATGACCCCGAAGGACTTCTTTCTACAGAAACCATTGCCCGCCGTGGTGCCATTCTTTACAAAGCTGCCATAAAAGGATATGAAGAATTAAAAGCAGAGAAACCAGATGCCCTCCGCCCGGTATTCATTATCGGAAGCGAGGTTCCCATTCCCGGAGGCGCTCAGGAAGAAGAAGATTCTCTGGCTGTAACCAGCCCGGATGCTTTTAAAGATACCGTTGCAACTTACAAACGCATTTTTGCCCAAGAAGGCATCCCTGAGGGTATGAAAGATGTTATTGCCGTGGTTGTACAGCCCGGTGTGGAATTTGGCGATGAACAGGTATTCTTATATGACCATGATGCAGCTGCTGACTTATGTGCCGCTTTGAAAGAATTTCCGGAAGTATGTTTCGAAGGACACTCCAGCGATTACCAGAGTGCAGAATGCTTAAAAAATATGGTACAGGATGGCATTGCTATTTTAAAAGTAGGTCCGGCTCTTACTTATGGTTTAAGAGAAGCTCTGTTTGCATTAAGCTTTATGGAAAAAGAATTAGTACCGGAAGAAAAACAGGCACACTTTATCGAAATTCTGGAAAAAACCATGCTGGCAAATCCCGGCAACTGGCAGAAACACTACCATGGAGATGAAAAACAGTTGGCACTGGCAAGAAAGTACAGTTTTTCCGACCGTGCCCGTTACTATATCGGCCAGCCTCAGGTAGTGGAAGCCATGAATCAATTGTTTGATAACTTAAGAGAATATAAAATTCCTATGAATATGTTACATCAGTATATGCCTCTTTCTTATGCAAAAGTAAGAGACGGCATCCTGCCCTTGGATCCTAAAGAATTAGCTTTGGACGGCATCCAGAATTTCATGGCTGATTATGAATATGCCGTAGGACTTGCCTAAAACGAAGAAAGGAAATACACAAGATGTTTGATATTTGGAATATTTTAGAAAACCCTACTTTTATGTTTATTTTTCATGAAGTGGTATGTATCTTAGGAAGCTTATACTATCTTCCTGCCGTACTGACCCGTCTTCGTGAAAAAAAGGAAGGGAAAACATTTACTGTCTGTTGGAAAGATATGAAAAACATTGTTGCAACTTATGTTATCGTTGCAGAATCTATTTTTCTTTATGATGACGTAAAAAACAATGGTATTATCAATCCTATGGTAGCAGTATTTACACAGGTTTTTGCCATTATTTTTATTGCAGCGGCATACCTTCTTTTAAAGGAAGAACCACAAAAAAATTCCTTTAAATCCATTGCAAACACCAGAAAACGTAAATAGACATCTGCCTACATTTAAAAGGAGCTGCCCCACAAGGACAGCTCCTTTTCTTTACTTTGCTACGAATAAAACTCCAAGAGTTCCCGGACCACAATGACTTGTAATCACTCCTCCTGCACGAGTAATATAAATGTGCTCAAAATAGTTCATATCTTCCAGTTCTTTCCGAATGGTTTCAATCAGACTTTCTTCACAGCCGGAATGAGTAATAAATACCGTTTCCTTCCTTGCCGTCAGTAATTCCTGTTTTAAATCACTTACATAATTTAAGATTACTTTATCCATTTTACCGCGGTACTTCTTTCCCGGCTGCATTTTTCCGTCAATTACAAAAATGGAGGGATGAATCTTTAAGGTATTTCCCGCCAAAGCCGCCACACCGCTGCACCGTCCTCCTCTGTGAAGGAAGGTTAAACTGTCTACCACAAAACTGGCACGTACCAAAGGCTGCATTTTCTGAATTTCTTCTACAATCTCTGCCGCTTTTCTGCCTTCTTCCGCAAGCCTTGCCGCTTCTAAAATTTGAAGTCCGATTCCCGTAGAAAGGTTTCGGGAATCAATCACAAACACTCTGTCTTCCGCTTCCAGTTCTGCCGCCGCCATTACTGCTACACTATAACAGGAAGACATTTCCTGAGAAATACAAAAAACGATAACTTCCTCGCTTTTTTCAAGTGCTTTTTCGATACTTTCTTTTGCTTCATACAATGAAATGGAAGAGGTCTTCGGTGTTTCCTTTGTTTTTTCACTCCACTCATAGATTTCTTCCGGTGTAATCATGCCATCAAAATACTCTTTTTCTCCCAAATGTATATGCAATGGAAAAACCCCAATTTCATATTTTTCCAAAAGTTCTTTTGATAAATCCGACGTACTGTCTGTAATAATAGATACCTGTTTCATTTCAATGCCTCCAAATACTTCTTTTTTCTACATCTTATCTCAGAGTAACCACGCATTACATACTATAAATATTCCCCTTTTGCTGCTTACTTTGTAAAACATAAGCAACTCTTATCGTTTTAAAACTTTTGAAACATAAAAGCAACATTTTTTACAATAATTTTACTTAGTTCATATTTATTTTATTTTTTTATTTCACTTATTACCCGGGTGGGAA
>CAZSWC010000052.1:0-11785 GCA_964610665.1 uncultured Lachnospiraceae bacterium | reverse complement strand
GTCCATACGGGCTGCATTATTCAATGCTTCATATGCCATTCCTCCGGTCAGAGAGCCATCTCCGATTACAGAAACAACACAATTATCTTCCCCTTTTATATCCCTTGCCTTCACAAAACCAAGTCCGGCAGAAATAGAGGTGGAACTATGTCCGGTATCAAAACTGTCACAATCACTCTCCACACGCTTTGGAAAGCCACTCATACCACCATATTTTCTAAGATTATGAAATCCCTCTTTTCTTCCGGTAAGCAGCTTATGGGTATAAGACTGATGTCCCACATCCCATACAATTTTATCCTTTGGCAGATCCAGTGCTAAATGCAAAGCCATGGTAAGCTCCACCACGCCCAGATTTGAACCCAGGTGACCTCCTGTTTCACTAATCGTCTGAATCAAAAACTCTCTGATTTCTCCTGCCAGCTTATCGTAATCTTTCGGTTCTATTTTTTTTATATCATTTGGTTTCTTAATTAAATCAAGAAGCATACCCTTGCCTCCTTCTTTCCTATTTTTCCCTGGTAATAAGTTTCTCAATTAACTGGTTTAAAAATTCATTCTTATTCTCAAATGAATTCAAAAGTGCAATCGCTTCCTTGGATAATTTTTCTACCTCTTCTTTGGCTTTCTCTATTCCATTTAAAGTAACATAAGTTACTTTATGATTCTTTTCATCACTGCCAGTCATTTTTCCCAAAACTTCCAACGAACTTGTTATATCTAAGATATCATCCTGTATCTGAAACGCAATTCCTATATTGTATGCAATTTTTTCCACTGCTTTTACTTGCCTTTCACCTGCCCCTGCCAAAATAGCACCAATCATCATGGAACTCTGTATTAAAGCTGCCGTTTTCATCTCATGAATGAACAACAAACGTTCTGTTTCCACCTGATTTTGTTCCATTCTCTCTGCCTCAATATCCGCAGTCTGTCCTCCAATCATTCCATAGATTCCGGCTTTTTTTGCTAATACCTGCATGGCTTTTCCTATTTGGGGATGAGGACTCTCCATATCAAATGCCTTCAATGCCGTTTCAAAAGCATAATTTAAAAGAGCATCTCCCGCCAGAATTGCCATTCCTTCTCCATATACTACATGGGTGGTCTTTCTGCCTCTTCTATATTCATCATTATCCATGGCAGGCAAATCATCATGAACCAGAGAATAGGTATGTATCATTTCTATGGCTGCCATAAATGGTTCTATGATTTCACCACTTCCGCCAAACAAACGATAGGTTTCTTCCATCAGCATGGGACGAAGTCTTTTCCCACCTGCCAGAACACTGTAATTCATGGCTTCTATTACTTTTCTCTGATACCCCATCTCTTCCGGCAGAAACTTACCAATAATCGCTTCTACCTGCTCCACTCTTTCCTGTAATTTATTCTCCCAATTCATTCAGCATTCCCTCCTGATTCAGTACAAGCACTTTTTTCTCTACCTGATCTATCGTTTCCTTACATTCTCTGACATAGTCCATCCCTTTTTTGTACAATTCAAAAGACTCTTCCAAAGTAGTATCTTCAGATTGAAGAATGGCTATCGTCTCATCCAGTCTATCCAAAGTTTCTTCCAAAGATAATTTTTCTTTCTGTTTTTTTGCCATATCCTTCACCTTTCAAAATAATTTGGTTGACTCTTAAACTTCTATCTGTCAGTCATGGCTCCTTTTAAAAACGTCCTGAGCCTGGGTTCTGATTTTTCCGTCTGCCACATAGATTTCCAATAACTCACCTTGCTTTACCTGGGAGATACTGCGTACATTTTTGCCATCCTCTGAAATAACATAAGAATATCCCTGCTGTAGTTTTTGCAGCGGTGATAACCCTTCCAAACGTTCTATCTGTAACTGCAGCTGATATTTTTTACTTTCCAATATATGAGAAAAAGTTTCCTGTAAAACTTCTTCACTCCGCATGCAATGGTATTTTTTCTCCCGTATCTTAGATACCGGACTTAAACCATTCAATACCTGCTTTCGTTGGTTTGTCTGAATCCTGACTACCTCAAGTTTTCTTCTCATATTTCCAGCTAATAATTCTTTTGTCTTATGCAGTTGTTCTAACATACCATAAACATCATATACTGCCAGTTCTGCCGCTGCTGAAGGTGTCGGTGCACGTAAATCGGAAACAAAATCAATAATGGTAGTGTCTGTTTCGTGACCTACCGCCGATATCACAGGTATACTGCAATCAAATACCGCCTGTGCAACAATTTCCGTATTGAAAGCCCACAAATCCTCCAGCGAGCCGCCTCCGCGGCCTACAATCATAACATCTACACCCAGCTGCTCTAGTGCCCGGATTCCCTGTACAATACTAAGCGGTGCACTCTCCCCTTGAACAATGGCAGGATAAAGGATAATCTGAACATAAGGATTTCTTCTTTGTGCAATATTAATGATGTCTCTGATTGCGGCTCCTGTAGAAGCCGTCACAACACCTAAGGTCTTTATATACTTTGGAATCGGCTGCTTATATTCTTTGGCAAAAAGCCCTCTTTCCAACAATTCTTGCTTTAAAAGCTCAAACTGTTCAAACAGGGCTCCTGCTCCATCTCTCTTTATATTCCGGGCATATAACTGATATTTTCCATCTCTTTCATAAACATCAATACTGCCCTCTACAATTACCTGCTGTCCCTCTGTCAGTGTAAATTCCAGTCCTTTTCGGTTTCCTGCAAACATAATACAACTGAGGGTACCTTTTTTGTCTTTTAACGTAAAATAAATATGTCCTGACGAATGATACTTGCAGTTACTGACTTCCCCTTGAACCTTTACTGACTGCAATAAATAATCTTGTACAAACATATTTTTAATATAGGTATTCACCTGCGCAACAGTATACACATTCTGCATCATTCTAGACTTCTGCCACATCTACAAATTTTGCCAATACTCCATTTACAAATCCGGAAGATTCTTCCTGTCCAAATTTCTTTGCCAATTCTACGGCCTCATTAATCGCAACTCCTTGGGGAACACTGTCATCATATTTCATTTCATATACTGCAAGACGGATAATGGTGACATCTACCTTTCCCATTCGCTCAGCAGACCAGCCTTTTGCTTTTTCATTAATCTCCGCATCAATTTCCGGAAGTTTATCTTGAATTGCTGTAAATTTTTTAATAATATAATCCGAATCCTGTTCCGACATTTCCACATCTTCATGTTCTAAAAAAAGACGGCATTGTTCTTCCATTTCTTCTTTTTTAATAAATTCTACTCGAAACAATAATTTAAATATCTGTTCTCTTAAAGCTCTTCTGTTCATCTTACATGACTCCCATTATTTTTTCTGCATTTCTACACTTGCAATACGAATATCCACATCCGTAACGGTAAGACCTGTCATATTCTCTACTGCGGATTTCACTTTATCCTGTACCTTACTGCATGTTCCCGGAATATTGTATCCATACTCCATCATGATTGCCAGTGCAATCTTAACACGTTTTCCGCTTACAGATACTTTAACACCCTTCGAAAGGTTCTTTCTTCCCACCTTGCTCATAACTTCATTGGTAATATTTCCCGCCATGGCAGCCACACCTTTTACCTCTGTCGCTGCAAGACCTGCGATTACAGCCACTACATCATCTGCAATCTGTACAATTCCCTTGTTATCATCTTCCTGCAATACATACGTATTTCTATTATAGTCCTTTTCCATGGAATAACCTCCTTACTTTTCGGTTACGATTTTTTACATTATACCATTGTATATTTTTTTTGGCAATTTTAATTATTGATATCCTTGTCAAAAGCCCCAAACTACACCCCGCTCACGGCAAAACCATCCTCATTACATCAAACACCCATTGCTAATTCTATAACCAAAATGTAATACTTAACTGTTTGGGCGAATCTGTATAAAATATACTATCATTTTCACCACTTATATAATGAAAAATTCTCTGATTTTGGATTAATTCTTCTATCATCATTTTATAGATAGTCTCATCTCCACAACGAAGTGTTACACACTCTCTTCCCTGCTCTCTATAACTACAAATCAATTTTTCTAATTGATTTTCATCCCAATCCGTAAAATATGCTCCTTCCCTGACGTAATAGTTAGCATTCATGGAATCACATACAGGCAGACTTACCATATTTCCAAAACTATGGGTTCTTTCAATTTCTTCTGTCGTAACACACAAATAATCGTAATTTATGGCAGAAGTATTTTGTCTTTCTTCCGGTTCTGCATCTGACTGGAACAGATAGGAAGCATCTCCCCATGTCGCATCCAGATAATAATATTCGTTATCTACTTTTACAAGATTCCAGGCATGTCCTTCTCCATTCTCTACCGTTCCTATCACCAAAGTTGCCGGAATATTTAATTTTGTCAATAAATATTGCACCGCTTTGGCATATCCCTGACATACCGATTCACCATTCAAAAACACGGAACAGATATTTTGATTATCCTGTGCTAAAATATCATATTCTGTATTCTCAATGATTGTTTCATAAACATATTTTACTTTTTCATAATCTGTAGCATCTGCACGGATTCCCTGCAGCATTTTCATGGCATTTTCTTCTATATGTGCTTCCCTTTTGTCTTTTTCCTCTCCTTCATAGATATAGGTTCCCTTAAAGGTTATTTTCTTTACATCTTCTCCCAGAGCATACTTTACGAAAGTATACCCATCCGTATAAAAGATTTCAGGATGATCCATCAATACACATTGAAAAACTTTATCCACAAGTGCAGTATCCAACGTGGAAAGTTCCATTTCTTCCACATAATTTTCCAATGCATATAAAATTTCTACATACACATTTTGAGAAACAATGTCTAAATTTGAGAAATAAAACAGATTTTGCTGCTTCCGCATAAATTCCGCCTTCACATCATCCGAAAATTGGCTTTCTTGCTGATATGTTTTTTCTTCCTCTGACAGTATAGTTTCCGTTTTCGTTTCCGGCTTCTCTTCTTCATAAGGTATTTCACTTTCCGTTACAAGCCGGATACCTTTAAGCACTGTTTTTTCGTCAATATCCCTGGAGAACATGCACCCGCTTAAGGAAAAGGAAAACATGAGTATATAGAATATTTTTTTCATAATGCCTCACCTCTTTTGCTATTCAGCACAATATCAGATGAACTTTAATTATTTTTTCCAAACTCTGACAACTCTAGCCCGGGATTTCTATCCAAGGTCATTCCTATACTCCATGGATTAACAAAAAGCAGTAATGGATTTCCTTTCATATCTTTCACTTTCTTCATATCCGAAGTACCCGTAAGTTTGTCCACATTTATTTCTTCCTTGTTTTCAATCCAGCGAATATGCTCATATGGAAGTCTTTCTAAACGTATTTCCACATTATATTCATTTTCCAATCTGTATTTTAAAACGTCAAACTGCAGTACACCCACAACCCCTACGATAATTTCTTCCAGACCGGTATTAAACTCCTGAAAAATCTGAATGGCACCTTCCTGGGCTATCTGGGTAATTCCCTTTACAAACTGCTTTCTTTTCATGGTATCCATCTGCCTTACTCTGGCAAAATGCTCCGGTGCAAAAGTCGGAATCCCTTCATACTTAAATCCTGCCTTTGGCATATTAATGGTATCTCCAATGGAAAAAATTCCCGGATCAAACACTCCAATAATATCTCCTGCATATGCTTCTTCCAAAATTTTTCTCTCGCTGGCCATAATCTGCTGTGGTTGGGAAAGACGCATAATTTTATTTCCCTGCACATGCTTTACTTCCATATTGGCATCGAATTTTCCTGAACAGATTCGCATAAAAGCAATTCGGTCACGATGGGATTTATTCATATTTGCCTGAATTTTAAATACAAATGCAGAAAAATCTTCTTCTACCGGATCAATAAATCCCTTATCCGATTTTCTTGGAAGCGGTGTTGTGGTCATTTTCAAAAAATGCTGCAAAAAGATTTCCACACCAAAATTCGTTAATGCAGAACCAAAAAACACCGGTGTCAGTTCTCCCTTTTGCACTGCTTCAAGATCAAACTCCGCACTGGCACCATCTAACAGTTCAATTTCTTCCATCAGATGATTTTTATTTGCTTCTCCGATATGCGCCAGAATCTTTTCTTCCTCTGTAATCGGAATGATGGAAGTTTCTCCTTCTTTCGTACCTTTCTCCGTATCCGTATATGTCACTACAGACTGGGTTTCTCTATCATAAACCCCCTTAAAATTTTTTCCGCATCCAATTGGCCAGTTCATGGGACATGTTGCAATTCCTAATTCTTTTTCAATTTCGTCCAACAATTCAAACGTATCATTGGCTTCACGGTCTAATTTATTTATGAAGGTAAAAATCGGAATCTTTCTCATAACACAGACCTTAAATAATTTTCTTGTCTGTGCTTCTACCCCCTTGGAAGCATCAATTACCATAACTGCCGAATCTGCAGCCATTAAAGTTCGATATGTGTCTTCCGAGAAATCCTGATGTCCCGGAGTGTCCAGAATGTTAATACAATAATTATCATAATTAAACTGCAATACAGACGAGGTAACAGAGATACCTCTTTCCTTTTCGATTTCCATCCAGTCAGAAACTGCATGCCGCGCCGTTGCTTTTCCTTTTACACTTCCTGCCAGATTAATAGCTCCGCCATAAAGCAGAAATTTCTCCGTTAGAGTAGTTTTTCCCGCGTCAGGATGGGAAATAATCGCAAATGTTCTTCTCCTATTTATTTCGTTTGCATAATCAGCCATTTTTGTTCCTCCAATAGTAACTTTACAAAGTTCTCAATAGTATATCATAAAATTATTTTTGTGTCACCCTGCTGATAATAACATTTTCCGCTGATATTCCGGTTTTTCTGGTTACAATATCCATAATCTGTGCCAGATGTGCATCCGTTAGCTCTTCCAGACACACCACAACATCTACATTATTCTCTCCAATACTGACTACGGTTTCCGTAAATCCTTTTGCTGAAAGCAGAATCTCAGCTTCCATTTCCATTTCACTTCGTCTGGTAAACTCCACCATATCCTCTACTGCCTCTTCTTTCTGTACAGAATCTAAGGCTGCATTATTCACAATACTCTCTAACACTTCCTGATTCTTTGCTCTTGTCTGCTCTTTTAACAATTTTGCTGCTGAAAGAGTGGAAACTGCCTGGGTACTGGTAAAAACAGCTTCTCCGGGAGTTCCTTCAATTACATCATCTGATTCTTCTTCTGCATTGGCAGAGGTATCCACTATCATCTCCTCATCCGTGTAATTCTCAGTTAGAACCAGTTCCTCATCCAGACTTTCAATATCAGAAACAATATCTTCCTCTGATAAATCCAGCAATGCGGTCATCTCTTCTTGTGTCATAACCTCATCCGTTACCACTAGGGTTTCCTCTTTCATTTTGTTTCCCGCAAAGTTTAAATATCCTGCTACGGCAATCATTATCGCCAATGCTGTAATCATAATTTGGTTTCTTTTCAAGGCACACTCTCCTATTCTTGCTGTTTCATCTTTACTACTTTAATTTTATGTTCTTCAATTCCAAATAATGCCTGAATCATCTCACTTATATTCTTTTGTACCTCTTCACGGTCTCCCCCTTGTGCCACCACACTGACACCCAGCACCCTGGCGCTTGTTTCTCTGATTACATAAGGGATTTTCTCTCCCTCAGAATTTGTAATATAAACCGTTTCCTCCTGACTGAACATTTCATTGGTGCTGCGATTTCCTCCTGCAGAATCATTTTCCACAACATTACTTCGTTCCAAAGGAATGTCTTTTTCCACAATTTTTTCTCCCTTGTCTGCTAGTGTAAGCATAACCTTCACCTGTCCGACTCCCTGAACGGATGATAAAAGATTTTCCAGTTTTTCCTCTAATTCCTTAACCATATTTTCTTCCTGTAAAATCTGACTGTCTGCTCCCCCCTGTCCCGTTTCTGCCATTTCTTCATACAGCATTTCCTTTTGTCTATCGCTTAATTTTATACTATCACTTTTTCTGTCCCATAAATCGGTCACATTTGTTTCCTTTTTATCATTTCCACCTACCGGCCATGCAATCACCAAAAAGAGGATTCCTGTTAAAATCAGGATAGTCATATTATCTTTCTTCATTATATATCGTTTAATTAAATCTAAATTTATCTTTTTCATTCTTGCAGCCTTTTCATTGAATTACTATTTTTTCTATCTGAATCCTGGCAGCGGATTCCATTTCTTGCTGTTGCTGGTTTTCCTCCATAACGTTTTCCTTAATCTGAAACTTCATATCCTTCTGTTCCTTTTTTAAACTTTCCTCCATTCTTTTCAAATTCTCATTCCAACTTTCATAATATTCTTCTTCCGACATTATAAAACCTTCCTCCTCATTCTGTTCCACATAGAATCCGAAGGAAAATATCATCTGTGCAACTACCATGATAGAAACTACCAGTTTCATATACGTTTCATATTTTCTTCCAATTCCAAAATGTAAAATCATCTGGCTGACAATGATAAAAATACCGATTCTTTTTATAACCTCCAAAAGCACTCCCTAAATTCCTCCATTCGTTGTATAAATAGTAATGGCTATCAATACCATAAAAAAAAGCACACCATAAAAAATAGTCTGTAAAATCATTAAAATTCCATCTCCTACCTGATGCATACAAAGAATCATTTTCTTATCTCCAACTATGCTTAATATTGCGGATGTTATTTTAATTACACATCCTACAACACCGATTCTTATTATTGGAAGCAGACACATCATGATCAAAATAAAACATCCCGCAACTCCCACACTATTTTTTATTAAAACGGCACTTCCCAACCATATGCGCAAGGCCCCTTCTGCCATTTCTCCAATTCCGGGAATTATCTCCACTGCTTTGTAAACTGATTCTCCCCTTACTCTGTCAATCATAGGTGTAATCATGGATTGAAGCATGCCGGCTCCTGTCAGAATCCCCAATAAAACTTTCAGGCATACTTTCAGCCCTTTCTGAAAAATCTCCAGAGAAAGTGCTAATTTTTCCTCTTCCCATATACCATTCATAAAAACCAAAAGCATATACGTGCTCAATGCCGGAAGCATAAGCGAAACCAGACACCATTCTACAATATAAATAATAACACCCGAAATCTGATAATATGCAAACCCTGTAGCCGCTCCCGCAGTGCTGCCTACAATTGCAAAATATGTAGGAAAAAATATTTTCATAAATTCTTCTATCTTTCTTAAAGCTTCTTCACCAATTTCAAGCATACTTGTAAAGATATTGATAAATATAACCATCAAAAGAAGATAATTTATATAAAAAGAAATTTCCGAAATCTGATTATTTTGAAAGGTATCTTTGAAGGTAGAAAAAATGGCAGATACTAAAACAATTACAACCATGGTTACGAAAATACTTTTTATATCCGTAATCTGCAGTAAAAAGATTTCCTTAACCTTTTCCCATAGAAGTTTCAAAATTCCCTCTCCCTTTCCTTGGTATAATTCCTTCATAATCTCCACAAAAGAAATCTCTGCAAAAGAGAAACTTTGTAATTTTCTCTCCAGTTCCTGCAAATTAAAATTACTATATATCTCCTGAAACTCCATCCTCAGCTTTCCTTTATTAATCTTAGATTTAATTTTATATTCTATAATTTTCAATAGTTTCTATTACAGCTAAAAGAACCGGCATTCCAGACAAAAGCACCAACATTTTTCCTATAATTTCTATCTGGGATGCAATGGAGGCATAACCTGCATCTTTACATATCCCGGAAGAAAATTCACAAACATAAGTGATTCCCATAATCTTAAAAAGTATTTTATAAAAAGAACGATTCTGTTCCAATTCTGAAGAAATGCTTTGAAACTGACTTTCCATTTCTCCAAAAATCTGAATCATCCATCCCAAAAAAAGCAAGGAAAGTGCAAGAATCATAATAATACCAAATTCCGGCTTATGTCCTTTTATAATAACAGTCGTTATGACTCCTATTACCGCAATCATACAAATATTGACAATATTCATATTCTATCCCACCTGTTCATAATTGAAATAACGCCTGTATTGACTGAAATAAATCATAAATGTATGGAATAATCCATGATAATACAATAATCAGACCTGCCAAAGAAATCAAAAAAGCATGTTCCTCTCTTCCACTATGTTTCAAAACCTGTCCTAAAATTGTGACCAAAATTCCAACTGCTGCAATTTTAAAAATCAAGCCTATTTCCATCTTCACCTTACCAAAGAATTAATATTAAAATAACTCCAATACTTCCTCCAAGAGTCCATACAATTCTTTTCCTTTCCAAATGCTCTTTCTGCCACTTTACTCTTAACGTCTGCCACTTCACTCTTTGTTCCTCTATAAATTTCATCTGAAGTTTTTCATCTTCAAATCCTGTCATTCTTCCAAATTCTTCTATCAAACTTTCCTCTTCCGTTGTCAGTTTTTCTTTTTTTATATAAGAATCACTCTCTTTTATCCATATCGTCGAAAAACTTTCACTTTGGTTTTGCCCCATGCTGGCTCCAACTTTTTCTAAATATTTTCTTTCTTCACCAGATATTTTATTTGCAATATCATTCAGTGCAAATGATAACGGTTGTTTTTTATATTCTATCTCACTTTGAAACATTTGTAATATTTTCTCCCAGGTTTCCATTCGTCTGATTTTTCTGTTTTCTTTTTCAATCGAAAGATATGCATATCCCAGAGTTCCTGTAAGAATCATACATGCTCCTAATAGCTGCAGCATATTTTTTTATCCTCCATACAATATACCTGTGCATGAAATCTATAGTTTTCTTTCTTCAATGTAATTATATTTTGAAAAATCTGCTTTTCTTTTTTGTCTTCAAACAACTCCTTTTCCAAAATCTCCTCCATATCTTCTCCATGTATAGTGGCAATCAAAGCACATCCTGTACCTGACATCTGACAAATCAGCTGCATTTCTTCTCTGCTGCCTAACTCGTCCACGGCAATTACATCTGGTGACATTGTCCTAAGCAGCATCCTCATGCCCTGCAATTTTTCACAATTGTCCAACACATCTGTTCTTGGTCCTACATCCAATTGTGGAATCCCTTGAAAACAAGCTGCAATTTCTCCCCGTTCATCCACCAGTCCCACATTTACACCTTTCCAGAATTCATTTCCGTATGATAATTGACGGATAATGTCTCTTAACAAAGTCGTTTTTCCTCCTCCCGGAGGAGATATCAGTAAAGTATTTCTAATACTGCCTTCCTTATATATATAAGGTATTACTTTGTCCGCGGCATTTTTTATTTCATGTGCAATACGGATATTCACAGCTGTAATATATTTCACAGATTGAATTTTTCCACTATTGTCATTAATTACTTCCCCACAGATTCCGATTCTGTGTCCTCCTTCTAAAGAGAGAAATCCTCTGCTGATTTCATTCTGAAACGCATATCTGGAATCCATACACCAAAAATCAATCAATTCTTGCAATTCCCTGTAAGTAAAACATTTTCCCCTTTCCACTGCATATATAAAATTTCCTTCCAAATCCAGACTTATTTCTTTTTGTTTTCTATAAATCAAAACAGGTTTTCCTACTCGAATTCTAATTTCAGTAATCTGCTTTATATCTTCTATCACATTTTTCCAAATAGAATTTTTATTCACCGGAAATATAAATCTGTTTTTCTTTTCTATGCAGCCCATAAATCTCCCTGTCCCTTTCCTCTTTGAAACAAATACTATATTTTTTATTCCTTTTTTAAAAATTATTAAAAATGAAATCTGTCTTGTCCCTTGTTTAATTAAATAT
>CAZSWC010000051.1:0-13288 GCA_964610665.1 uncultured Lachnospiraceae bacterium | reverse complement strand
AGTCAACCTCAATCGTATCATCCGGAGTTTTTCTGGACAAAAGCACAACCGTCTCAATATTTGCGGTCCATGGAAACTGATCAATGGCTACTGCTCTGTCCACCTGATATCCATGTTCCAAGAACACCTCTAAATCTCGTACCAGACTGGTAGGCTTACAACTGATATAGATTAATCGTTCTACTCCATAATTTATAATTCGTTCCAAGGCTTTTGGATGGACTCCGTCACGAGGCGGATCCAAAATAATAAAATCCGGCTTTTCTTCAATGGTATCTAATACTTTTAATACATCTCCAGCAATAAATTCACAATTGTCAAGACCATTTAATGCAGCATTTTTCTTTGCTGCTTCCACCGCTTCTTCCACGATTTCAACACCAATTACTTTCTTTGCTACCGGTGCCATCAGCTGGGCAATGGTTCCGGTTCCGCTGTACAAATCGTAAACAATTTTATCCGGAGCACCATTTTCTCCCTCCGTTCCCAAATCTCCAATATACTCTCTGGCTGTCTGATATAAACATTCTGCCCCTAAAGAATTTGTCTGAAAGAAAGAAAAGGTTGAAATTTTAAATTTCAGTCCCAAAAGTTCCTCATAAAAATAATCCTGTCCATATAAAATATCAGTATGGTCACTCTTTACCACATCTGCCAGCGAATCATTCTGAATGTGAAGGATTCCTGCTATTTTTCCTTTTAAATCCGCCAAAAGCAGCCTGTCTTTAAAATCTGCAAGCAATTTTTCTTCTGCTTTTATTCTTCTGTCAGCAAGTATATTTATATCTGTCTCTTCTATATTAACATCTCCGTTTTTCACCAAACCTTCTCTTTGTGTCGTCGTAACCAAAGCCACAAGAATTTCCCCGGTTTTCACGGCTTTACGCACCAGAAGATGTCTTAAATATCCTTCATGACGAAGGCGGTGATAAAAGCTTACATTCTTAGCTTTAAAATATTCCAATGCAGTAGTCAGTATGGTTCTGTAGTCTTCATCCACAAGTTGGCAGTTTCCTACATTTACCACATCATAAAAACTGCCTCTCCTATGCATTCCCAAAGAAAGAGGACCATCTTTCACTTCATCCCCAAAAGAAAATTCCATTTTATTTCTATATTCATATACTGCTGGGCTTCCTTTTATCCCTTCAAACACATCTTCCTTCTGCTTTCCCTTTAAACAGTTATCCAACAACCTTTTCACTTGTGTTTCTTTGATTTTTAACTGTTCTTCATAGGGAAGCGAAATATAAGTACAGCCTCCACAGATTCCAAAATGAGGACAGGGACTGCCCGTCTCAAGGTTTGAATTTTCTTCTATCGCAAGAAGTCTTCCTTCTGCCTTTCCTTTCCGAACTTTATTTACCATAAAGGTTACTTTTTGCCCTGGAATTGTATTTTTCACAATACAGGTTTCTTTTTGTGTTGTATTATCTTCCTGTACCGTTTCTACCACGACCACTCCCTTATTGGGAAAATCCACTCTTTCCACAATTCCTGTATACACATTACCTTTTTTCATATTCTGTACCTGTTTTTTCAGACAACATGTCTGTATTTTCTCTTTCTTCATTTTTTTAATTTTCAGCTGCTTATTATAAGCATATCACATAAAAAAATAGCATTATACACAAATAAAGCCGGATTCTATCCCTGTTTAAAGTCGCTTTATTTATGCATAATGCTATACTTGTTTCTGACATTTTTTAATGCGACAGTTCTTACCAATCTGTTTCTTAATTTTCTTCTGCCGTATCTTCTTTTACCGGTTCTTCCTCTTTTGCTTCCGGCTCATTTTTAGGAATGACAATTGGCTCACTTTCTTCATCTTCAAAGAAATCATCATCGAAATCTTCATCAAATTCATCTTCCAATTCTTCCTCTTCATTTGCACTAAAATAACGATACACAGCATAAGCAATTCCGGCAATAGCAGCAATTGCACCTAAAACCGCTAAAATACATACGATAGGGCAGGATTTCTTTTCTTCCTTTTTCCCTGCATTGCCTTTTACAATTTCTAAAATTTCATCAATCTTATTCATACCCGTACCTTCTTTCTTAGAATACATAAGCTTATGATACCACTTTTTATTTCATTTTACTACTGGCTAAAAGAACTTTTTTTAACTTTTTTAAACCTTCGTCCATGGCAAAACAGCCTCATTTTAGCAGTGCTGGAGACGAAAAAGTCATTTTTTTTGATGGCGGAGCAAACTTTCTACAACTTTTTCAATTTAGCAAATGCAGCATACATTACTTTTTGTCCTGCCTTTTCAAATTCAACCGTTACCTGATAATCTCTGGGACCGGGCTCTATATTTTTTACGGTTCCAGTTCCGTATTTCATATGTCTTACAAGGTCTCCCACTCCGTACTCTAAGCTGCCGCTTACCATGCCGCCGGCTCCGGGATTTGCTGTTCCTTTGGCAATAAAAGGTTTATTTTCTAATGCTGTTGCTTTAGGCTTTACAACCGCTTTTGGCTTTGCAAAACTCATATTGGAACTTCGGGTAGCTCCCATACCGGTGGAAAGAAAGCTTACATCCTGTGTATGTCCTGCTTTTCCAAAGGAAAGTGTACCGGTATTTTGAGACTGTGCTCCTATACCAAAAGGTTTTGATTTAAATGACAAACGTTGTGCAGAATCTTCTTTATAGACCATTTCCTTTTTTTGTACCGGCGTTGGTCTGTTATCCATAAGATTTCCCGGAATTTCCCTAACGAAACGGCTGACCGGATTATACTGTGTTTCTCCACGAATCATTCGCATTCTGGCACTGGTAAGTGTCAAATCTTTCATGGCACGGGTGATTCCTACATATGCCAGTCTTCGTTCTTCCTCTATCGCCGTAGGGTCTTCGTCCATGATAGTCATATAACTTGGGAAAATCCCATCTTCCATTCCCGCCAGATATACATGAGGAAATTCCAGACCTTTAGCACTGTGAAGAGTCATCAGCAATACCCTGTTATCATCCTCCCTCAATTTATCCACCTCTGCCACTAAGGCTACTTCCTCTAAAAATTCACTTAAGGAAGGGTCTTCATGGCTTTCTTCGTATACTGCGATTTTGGTTATCAATTCATTGATATTGTCAATTCTGTCTTCTGCATCCTCTTCTTCCGTTTCTTTCAGATATTCTATGTAACCTGTGGTTTCCAAAATGTCTTCCATTAATTTTTTTAATCCGTATATTTTTACCTTACTTCTAAATACCTGAATCATATTGGTAAAGGGAGCCAGCTTGCTTCCACTTTTTCCTAAAGTAGAAATTCTCTCTGCCTGACACATGGCATCAAAGAAACTTACTTCCATTTCTGCCGCATAATCCTGTACCTTATTCAAAGTAGCAGCCCCGATTCCTCTTTTGGGCACATTGATGATTCTCTTTACCGCCAAATCATCTTTTCCATTATCAATGGTCTTCAAATAGGCCAGCATGTCCTTAATTTCTTTTCTGGCATAGAAATTGGTTCCTCCCACTAATTCATAAGGGATTCCTTCTCTTACAAAACGTTCCTCCAAAATACGTGACTGTGCATTGGTTCGATAAAGAATGGCACAATCTCCAAAATCCGCTTCTTGATTTCTTCTTTTTTTGAGAATTTCAAAAGCTATATATTCCGCTTCTTCAAAAGCAGTATCAAATTGACGGTAATGAAGTCGTTCCCCCGGTCCCTGACTGGTCCAAAGTGCTTTTTCTTTTCGCTCTATATTATTCTTTATGACTTGATTTGCCGCATCCAGAATATTTTGGGTGGAGCGATAATTCTGCTCCAGTTTGATTACTTTTGCATCCGAAAATACTTTTTCAAAGTCTAAAATATTGCTGATATTTGCACCTCGAAATTTGTAAATCGACTGGTCATCATCCCCTACCACACACAAATTCCTATATTTTTGTGCCAATAATCTCACCAGTTCAAACTGCGCTGTATTGGTATCCTGATACTCATCTACATGAATATAACGGAAACGTTCCTGATAGTTTTCCAGAATTTCGGGGCAGTTTTTAAACAATTCTACAGTCTTTACAATTAAATCATCAAAATCCATGGCATTGTTCTTTTTTAATGCCGCCTGATATTCTTTGTATACTTCTGCAATTTTTTGATACTTATAGTCTCCCATAACATTTAACGCATATTCTTCCGGAGAGATTAATTCATCTTTCGCTTTGGAAATAGCTCCAAGAAGAGTTCTTTCCTTGTATTGCTTGGTATCTATCTGTAAACGTTTGCAGATATCCTTCATTAATGTTTTCTGGTCATCTGTATCATAAATGGTAAAACTGGTATCAAATCCCAGTCTGTCACTATGTCTTCTTAAAATTCTCACACACATGGAATGAAAGGTAGATACCCATATCTGATCCGAACCAAAGCCTGCAATATCCTCCACTCGCGAACGCATTTCTGCAGCTGCTTTATTGGTAAAAGTAATCGCAAGTATGTTCCACGGACGAACTCCCATTTCTTCTATCAGGTAGGCAATTCTGTGGGTTACAACTCTGGTTTTGCCGCTTCCTGCCCCTGCTAATATCAAAAGCGGTCCTTCTGTATGAAAAACAGCTTCTTTTTGCTGTGTATTTAAGGTATCGTATTTACTCATAATATTTTCAAAATTCCTTTCATTTTTCTTAGTCGAAACAGTATATATAACTTTTCCTTTTTCCCTGAAAAAGGGCTGTTTGCATCATCATAACTCAAAAAAGATGAGCAACAGCCCTATTCTTATCATTCAATTTTCTAATGCAAAGCCTGTCGGACTAAGATTTTATACTAATTTCTGACCGCAATTACTGCAGAAATTGGCTCCGTTTGTGGGCGTTCCGCAGTTGGGGCAAAATTTGGGAGCACTTCCTCCTGTCTGATTTCTCATTCCACCCACATTGGACTGCTGATTCATATTCATCTGGTTCACCATCTGCTGTCCCAAAGCCATCCCCATCTGAAGGCCTGCCATTTCACCTGCCATACTGCCGCTTCTGCCGCCTTTTGCAAAAGAATCTGCCATAGCCAGCTGCTGATATTTATTCACATCGCCTACCATAGCCTGTGCCGCAGCTTTTTCCTGCATTTTCTTAACTTCTTCCGGATAAGAAAAACTTTCTATGGTGAAATTTGTAATGGCAATTCCCAGTTCCTTCATTTCACGGTTCAATTCCTCACAGATTCCATCACCAATCTTTCCGGCATCCATCTGAAGATTAAACATATCTCTTCCTTCTTTTCCAATCCAGCTCATCAGCATAGGATTCAAATCCGTAATAATACGTTCTTTCACATCTTCCACAGAATAACTCTGACGAATCCCTGCAAGTTTATCAATCAATATATTATAATCATCAATTTTGCAGCTGAAAGTACCAAATGCACGGATAGGCATTCCCCCCGGAAGCCCCGATGCCTGCAAATTAATGGCATTCTTTGTTCCCCATTTTACCAATACTTCTTTGGTATTTACAAAAAGAACTTCCGCACGAAGAGGGGTATTAAATCCGAATTTAAAGCTTTTCAATGTGGTAAGAAAGGGAATAATCTGTGATTCCACTTCATAGTTTCCTTCCTCCTGAAAGATACCTTCTATCTTTCCATTATATAAAAAGACAGCATCCTGACCGGGACGTACAATGAGTCTGGAATCCTTTTTTATCTCATCACTCTGAAATTTCCAAAAAAGCATTCCTTCCTTGCTTTCATTCCATTCAATCACACTGGCAAACTGTTTCGAAAAAAATCCCATAATGTTACCCTCCGTTAGATTTATTGTATTCTCGCTTATTATACCATGTTTCCTTTTTACAGAAAAGCAGTTTATAAGAATTTCATGTTTTCACGTTTTCTATTTCACTTTTTGGGCAAACCGGGTATTTACCAAATCTTCATAAGGTACTGTTTCTTTTATTACCTCTGCATCCAGCAGAATGTCCTGTAAAAGCCGGAAGGCTTCTTCGCTAAACACAAGGTCATTTTTCCAGGTATCCTGTGCTTTATAACGTTCTATGATAGTAGTTAAGGCACTTTCTTCCATTTCTTCAAATTGAGGACGTATAACAGCCGCAACTTCTTCTGCCGAATGACTGTTTACATATTCCATTCCTTTTTGCAGCGCTCTCGTAAAGCTCTCTATTGTATCTGGATTTTGTTCTATATAACTTTTTCTGGCACTAAAAGCGGTGTAAGGTACATAACCGGACTCTTCTCCTAAGGAAGCCAGAACATAACCATCTTTCTTTTGTTCCAAAGCTGTAGCATGGGGTTCAAATTCTACGGAATACTCTCCCTGTCCGCCGGAAAATGCTGCTGCCGTAGAACCAAAATCAATACTTTGGTCGATATTTACATCCGTTTTGGGATCCAGACCATATTTTTTCAAGATATATTCAAATACCATTTCCGGCATACCACCTGCTCTGCCTCCCAGTACATTTTTCCCTTTCAAATCCGCAAATGTAAAATCCTCATCCGGCTCTCTGCCCACTACAAAATTTCCTGCCCGCTGAGTTAACTGTGCAAAGTTTACGGCATAATCTTCCATACCGCCCTGATAGGTATAAATAGTAGATTCCGGTCCCATAAATCCAATGTCTGCCTCTCCGGAAAGCAGGGCTGTCATGGTTTTATCCGCGCCAAATCCTGTTACTAAAGTTACCTCCAGCCCCTCTTCTGTAAAATAGTCATTTTCTATGGCTGCATACATGGGTGCATAAAATACAGAATGCGCCACTTCATTTAACGTAACCTTGGTTCCTGCAGCATCCCCCTTTGTACATCCTGCCAGCATAGTCAAAAGCAGGGTAATAAGCATAAAAAATACCATCCGTTTTTTCTTCATAAATCCCTCCAAAAAAATACTGATGGTATAATATACGCCCTCTTCCATTATCTGTTACTTTTTCTTTTCCTTCTCCTCTTCTTTGCAGCATCCGTCAACCATTTTTTCAATCATAAGTTTCTTTACAAATACATCAAAGGAAAGCAGACAAATAAAGGAAAAAGTTTTCAAAAATTCCTGACTCTCTTTGGGGGCATCCTCAAAAGTCTCTTCCGCAATCTGAAATTTTTCTATAATATCCTTCCTTAACACTTCAATCTGATGTTCTTCCAACCGGAATACTTCCATATAAATATCTTCCAGACTTAATTCCTTCTCATCCTCAAACCAGTTGTTTGTGATTTTTCCCAACAAATCACCTGTATCTCCCACGGAAAGTACCCCTTTAAAATAATAAATGAATAAAAGGAGCAGAATATGGTTCTTAGAATATTTTTTCTTTACAGGCGGAGGCAGAATTTTTGTTTTCGCATAATTATTAATCATGGTTTTTGTAAAAATCTTATCTTCTTTCGGATTTCTGGTTAAATGGAGCATTCTTTCATTAATAAAACTCAGCACCTGATCCATATATAAATCCACACTGGGAATCTCTTCCGGTTTCACATATGTTAACTGGTCAACTGTCTTTCTTAATTCCTCTAGCAATTCCTGCATGTTTTGGGATATCTTTTCTTCCATATTTCTCTTCCCCTTTTTTATAGTGTCACTTTCACTGTTGTTCCAAGTTTGTCATTTTTCCAATCATCTTATTCTCTTTTCTATCTCAAGAATTTATCCTTTTACATCCTGTCATTTCATTTCTTCTTGTTATGTAAATTCCTTTACCATATATAGTATCAAAAACCACATGGAAAGTCATTTCTTTTTTCCATTTAAGAAAACATTTTTTCTTCTTTACTTTAAAACTTTAGTATGTTAAACTTAAACTAATGTACAAAACGAAAAAATATAAGGGGGAGTTTCCCCAAGACAGCCAAAGAATATAAAGAAATATTGGAGGGATTTTTGTGAATAAAAAAATAAAGACCGAAGCCGTAGATTATCTATTTGATGCAATTCTGCATCTAAAAGACAGAGAGGAATGTTACAGTTTCTTTGAGGATTTATGTACTGTAAATGAGCTTCTTTCTCTTTCCCAGCGTTTTGAAGTTGCCTCCATGTTAAAGGAACACAAAACCTATCTGGAAATTGCAGAAAAAACAGGGGCATCCACTGCTACCATCAGTCGTGTTAATCGTTCTTTAAATTATGGAAATGATGGATATGAGATGATTTTCGACCGAATGTCTCAAAAAGAATAACATACGAAAACAAAAGCCGGAGCAACTGCATTTGTGATATCATACACTTTTACATAAACTCCGGCTTTTTATTGTCTATTTTACTCTTTCATATTTTACAAAGCGATAAGTCGTATCAAAATAACTTTGTTCCTCACTTTCTGCAGTAACCTGCCATTCCTCATCCTTTTCCAGATTTGGGAAATATGCGTCTGCTGCATATGCTCTGTCAATCTTCGTTACATGAGCTACCTTACAGTAGGGAAGCATTTGCCGATATACGGTTTCGCCTCCAATAATATAAATATCCTCTTCTTCATATTTTTTCAGTTCTTCCAACAATCCTTCCAGAGAATGAACCACAATTCCATCTTTTACTTTATAATCTTTCCGGGAAGACAATATAATATTGGTTCTGTTTTTTAAAGGCTGTCCGCCGGGAAAAGTCTCTAATGTCTTTCTCCCCAATACCACCACCTTACCGGTGGTTTCCTGTCGAAACATTTTCATGTCTGCAGGAATCCTTATTAACAATTCATTCTGATGCCCGATTGCCCAGTTTTCATCTACAGCTACAATTAAATTCATCTGTATTTCCTCCATCATTGATTACTTTCTTGCCTTTTTCAATCCTTTTGCCCTCTATCCTTTTCTTTGCCTAAGGGTACGAAAAAGCATTAAATGGCAACGGGAATATTTTTTACCTGTTCTCCTGTAATATAATTTTCTACAGAAACGTCATGGCGAGTAAATTGGTAAAAATCTTTAATCTCCGGATTTAAGTGAAATTGCGGTGCCTCATATGTGGGTCTGTTAATTAACTCCTCAATAATCGGGATATGACGGTCATAAATATGAGCATCTGCAATTACATGTACCAGTTCTCCTACTTTCATATCGCATATCTGTGCCAGCATATGCACCAACACAGAATATTGTACCACATTCCAGTTATTTGCTGTCAAAATATCCTGAGAACGCTGATTTAAAATGGCATTCAGTGTCAGTTTATCCTCCCCTTTTTTCTGGGTCACATTAAAGGTCATACTATAAGCACAAGGATATAGATTCATTTCATGCAAATCCTGATGGACATAAATATTGGTCATAATACGACGGCTGAAAGGATTATTCTTCAGGTCATAAATAACTCTGTCCACCTGATCCATCATACCTTCCTTATATTGATGTTTCACTCCCATCTGATATCCATAAGCTTTCCCGATAGAACCATCTTCATCTGCCCACTCATCCCAGATATGACTATGCAGGTCATGAATATTATTAGATTTCTGCTGCCAAATCCAAAGCATTTCATCCGTTGCAGACTTTAATGCCGTTTTGCGTAAGGTTAACAACGGAAATTCTTTAGACAAATCATAACGATTGACTACCCCAAATTTTTTAATGGTATAGGCGGGAGTTCCATCCGGCCATTTCGGTCTGACTTTTTCTCCTTCCGTACTGGTTCCATTTTCCAAAATATCTTTACACATATTGATAAAAATCTTATCTGCCAAACTCATTGTATTAATTTTCCTCCTATCTGTCCCACTTCTCACAAAGGGATGTAATCTGGTCTGCAAATTTTGCCAAATCCTTATTGGCTCCGCCTTCATTTCTATGAATGACCACAAGCAGTCTTTTTCCTGCAGCCAGAAGCCTTGCATAAACATCTGATGTATGTCTTTCTTTTGATTTCTTTTCTACACAGATTCCTGCTTCTTCTCTGATAAATTCTTCCTTTATCAAGTCAAATCTGGTACCACTGTAAGGAGCATATGCATGTATGCCATACTCATTTTCCAAACATTCCGTAAAAGATTTGCACACACTGTCTTCTCCATGTACCACAAAAATCTTTTTCGGTTTTTGTTCAAACCCCTGTACCCACTTTAACAAGCCGTTTTTATCTGCATGACCACTGATGCCTGTTAACTGTTTTATGTCTGCCCTCACTTCGATGGTTTCTCCAAAAAGTTTTACTTCCTTTCCTCCATCCACAAGCATTCGTCCTAAAGTTCCAACTGCCTGATATCCTACAAATAAAATACTGCATTCCGGTCTCCAAAGGTTATGTTTTAAATGATGCCGGATACGTCCGGCTTCGCACATACCGGAAGCAGAAATGATAACCTTCGGATGGTTATCAAAATTGATGGCTTTCGATTCTTCACTGGTAATGGACAATCGAAGTCCTGGAAATGCAATGGGATTTATTCCCTTTTGTACCAGTTCCATAGCTTCTTCATCAAAACAGCTGTCCTCATTCCTCATAAAAATACCGGTAGCTTCCACTGCCAGAGGACTATCTACATAGACTTCAAATCCCTTATGCCGTTCAATCATATCTTTTTCTTTAATCTGCCGCAGAAAATAAAGCATTTCCTGTGTTCTCCCCACGGCAAAGGATGGAATTACTACATTTCCGCCCCGGTCAAAGGTTTCCTGAATAATAGTGGCAAGTTCCCTTACATAATCCGGTCTTTCCGCTGAATGATACCGGTCACCATAGGTAGATTCCATAATCACATAATCTGCGTCTTTGGTATAAGCCGGATCTTTGATCAAAGGCTGTTCTACATTTCCAATATCACCGGAAAATACCAATTTTCTTGTAATTCCGGCTTCTGCAGCCCACACTTCAATACTTGCAGAACCTAACAAATGTCCAATATCCGTAAACCGAATCTGCACGCCTTCACAAACTTCTATCACTTTATTATAAGCACAGGGTACAAGACAGCGAATGGTTCCATCTGCATCCTCCATAGTATACAAAGGCTCTGTCATCTGTATTTTGGTACTTCGCTTTGCTTTTCTGTTTTTCCATTCTGCTTCCTGCATCTGAATGTGGGCACAGTCCCGGAGCATAATACTGCACAAATCAGCAGTAGCCTCCGTCATAAAAATCTGCCCTCGAAATCCTCTGGCATACAATAATGGCAGATAGCCCGAATGATCCACGTGAGCATGCGTTAAAAACACATAATCTATCATGGAAGAATCCACCGGCAGTTCAACATTTTCGAAATAATTAATTCCCTGCTCCATTCCATAATCTACTAATATATGCTTTTCGCCAACCTTTAAATAATGACAGCTTCCCGTAACCTCATGGTCAGCCCCTATAAACATTAATTCCATAAAGCACCTCCCCAAAACGTCTTTCTGTATTCTCTTATTTTATTATACACCCATTTTGTTATTTCAGAACACTACTTTTCCTATCTTTCTTTTCTGCCGGGAAACCTTTCCCCTTTTATAAACTTCGTAAGTCTGCTGTCCGGCTGCTATTTTCTGTTTCCTTATTTTAGTGCATTGGCCGTAGTATAAAAATGATAATAAATTCCTCTTTTTTCAAGCAGTGATTCATGATTTCCTTCTTCTACAATTCCCTCTTGTGTCAGTACCAGAATTCTGTCTGAATTTTTTATGCTGCTAAGTCTGTGAGCAATGGTAAGTGTGGTTCTTCCTTCCGAAAGCTTGGCCAATGACTTTGCCACCTCAAATTCACTTTCATTGTCCAATGCAGAAGTTGCTTCATCCAGAATGATTAAAGGGGGATTTTTTAGGAAAACTCTGGCAATACTGATACGTTGTTTCTGTCCGCCGGATAATTTTACTCCCCTCTCTCCCACGTAAGTGTCATATCCATCCTTTAATTTTTCTATAAATTCGTGAGCCCCTGCTTTCTTTGCAGCCGCCATAACCTCTTCTCTTGAGGCATCCTTTTTTCCATAAGCAATATTATCAAAAATCGTACCGGAAAATAAATACACATCCTGCTGCACCATCCCAATATTCTGACGCAGACTCTCTAACGTAAATTTTTTGATATTTTCTCCATCAATGTAAATATTTCCCCGGGTCACATCATAAAATCTGGGAATTAAGTTGCAAAGAGTTGTTTTTCCACCGCCGCTGGGACCTACAATGGCTATTTTTTCTCCAGGTTTAATCTCAAGATTCAAATTGTGAAATACCTGATTATGGTCATCCGGATACTCAAATTCTACATTTTCAAATACAATGTTTCCCTTCGGTGCTGTCATCGGTTTTGCATCCGGCTCATCAAAAATTTCTATCTCAGAATCCATAATCTGCAAGAATCTTTCAATTCCCGTCATTCCCCGCTGGAACTGTTCTGCAAACTCAATAATTCTTCTGATGGTGGCAATTAAAGTGGTTACATATAACATATAAGCTACCAAATCTCCGGGTAAAATCTTTCCCTTTACCATAAAAATTCCGCCCGCAACTAAAGCCACAAGATACATCAGCCCATCAAAAGCTTTCACAGAAATCTGAAACTGTGCCATATAGCTATAGGACTCCTTTTTTATGTCATAAAACCTTTGGTTATCGGTTTCAAATTTTGCCATTTCTATTTCTTCGTTTGCAAAAGCTTTTACTACCTTATGACCCAACAAACTGTCTTCAATTCTGGCATTCAACTCTCCTATATGACTTCGCTGAACCCGAAAAATGCTCTTCATTCTGAAATTCAGCTTCATGCATACTAAAACCATCAAAGGTATGATCAGAAAAATAATCAGGGTCAATGCCACATTAATCCTTGCAAGAATCACAAAGGAAACCATAAGTTTTATTCCGGCAATAAAAAATTCCTCCGGACAATGATGTGCGAATTCTGTCACATCAAATAAGTCATTGGTAATACGCCCCATAATCTGTCCCACCTTCGTATTATTATAGTAGGTGTCCGACAGTTTCTGTAAATGACCATAGGCATCCCGCCGCATATCTGTTTCAATGGCAGCTCCCATAACATGTCCCATGTCTGCCATATAATATCCTGCCATACATTCCATCACTCTGAGCAGTAAATACAGCAATCCTAACCTTAAAATGGTTTCTACAGACAAAGCTGCCAGATTTGAGATTCCTTCGTTGGTAATATAGCGCATAATCAAAGGCAGCACCAGTTCACAAACGGTAGTCAGCGCGGCACAAAACAAATCCAGAAAAAGCACCCATTTATATTTCTTAAAATACGGAAGAAAGCGGTCAAATAGTTCCCGGCTTTCGTAGGTTTTTTCATTTTTTTGCATGTTTCTCCTCCTTTTAATCTGTTATCATTCTACACAGCTCCCATAACATGTCCCATGTCTGCCATATAATATCCTGCCATACATTCCAT
>CAZSWC010000050.1:0-14411 GCA_964610665.1 uncultured Lachnospiraceae bacterium | reverse complement strand
CATCGCCGTTTTCGCCAATGCAGGAAATGAAAAAAAGAAATTTTATGATTACTTTGTATATTGTAGCCAATTTTAAATAATGCTATACTGTGTTAGTTTGAGTTGATGAATTTTAGCGCCTGATGTAACAGGCGGAATGGAGATTTTATGAAACAGACTAGAGAAGATGTAAGAAATATAGCGATTATTGCCCATGTTGACCACGGAAAAACCACCCTGGTGGATGAGCTGTTAAAACAAAGCGGCGTTTTCCGTGCCAACCAGGAAGTAGCGGAACGTGTTATGGACTCTAATGACATTGAAAGGGAACGCGGAATTACCATTTTATCCAAGAATACCGCGGTAACTTACAAGAATACAAAGATAAATATCATTGACACTCCCGGTCACGCGGATTTCGGCGGAGAAGTAGAACGTGTTTTAAAAATGGTAAATGGTGTAATTCTGGTTGTGGATGCTTTTGAAGGTGCCATGCCTCAGACTAAATTTGTTTTACAGAAAGCTCTGGAATTAGGCTTGCCGGTTATTGTATGTATCAATAAGATTGACCGTCCGGAAGCCAGACCTACCGAAGTGATTGATGAAATTTTAGAATTATTCTTAGATTTAGATGCCAGCGAAGAACAGTTAGACTGTCCTTTCGTCTTTGCTTCTGCCAAATCCGGCCATGCTTCTCTTGATATTAATGTTCCGGGAGAAAATATGGAGCCGCTTTTTGAAACTATTTTAAATTATATTCCTGCTCCTGAGGGAGACCCGGATGCGGGAACACAGGTACTTATCAGCACCATCGATTATAATGAATATGTAGGACGTATCGGTGTTGGTAAAGTAGACAATGGGGAAATTCGTGTCAATCAGGATGTGGTACTGGTAAATCATCACGAACCGGATAAGCAGCGTAAAGTTAAAGTTTCCAAGTTATATGAATTTGACGGTTTAAATAAAGTAGAAGTTACTTCTGCTTCTATTGGCTCCATTGTGGCAATTTCCGGAATCACCGACATTCATATTGGAGATACTCTTTGTTCCTCGGAAGCTCCTAAAGCCATTCCTTTTCAGAAGATTTC
The DNA here is from genome assembly GCA_964610665.1 of uncultured Lachnospiraceae bacterium. Taxonomy (GTDB): domain Bacteria; phylum Bacillota; class Clostridia; order Lachnospirales; family Lachnospiraceae; genus SFDP01. The sequence goes on along the minus strand of CAZSWC010000050.1, from coordinate 13,341 downwards.
CGAACCTACCATTGCCATGAATTTTATGGTAAATGATTCCCCTTTGGCAGGTCTGGAAGGAAAATATGTTACCAGCCGCCATTTGCGCGAAAGACTTTTTAAGGAATTAAATACAGATGTTTCCTTACGTGTAGAAGAAACCGATAGCACCGAATGCTTCAAGGTATCCGGACGAGGAGAACTGCATTTATCAGTTCTTATTGAAAATATGCGTCGTGAAGGCTTCGAATTTGCAGTATCAAAAGCAGAAGTTTTATATAAAACCGACGAAAAAGGTCACAAACTGGAACCTATGGAAATTGCTTATATTGATGTACCGGAAGAATTTTCCGGAAGTGTTATCCAGAAATTAAGTAACCGCAAAGGAGAATTACAGGGTATGACACCTATTAATGGCGGATATACCAGACTGGAATTTTCCATTCCGTCCCGGGGACTTATCGGCTATCGCGGTGAATTTATGACAGACACCAAAGGAAATGGTATTTTAAACACCATTTTTGATGGCTATGGTCCTTACAAGGGAGATTTATCCTATCGTAAACAGGGTTCTCTCATTGCCTTTGAAGCCGGAGAAGCCATTACCTATGGTCTTTTCAATGCTCAGGAACGCGGAACCTTATTCATCGGTCCCGGAGAAAAGGTATATGCCGGAATGGTAGTTGGTCAGACCGGAAAAACTGAGGATATTGAAATCAATGTCTGCAAGAAAAAGCAGCTGACAAACACCCGCTCTTCCAGTGCGGATGAAGCTCTTCGTCTCACACCACCCAAAATTTTAAGTCTGGAACAGGCTCTGGAATTTATTGATGTAGATGAACTCTTGGAAATAACACCTGAAAATTTAAGGATTCGTAAAAGAATCTTAGACCCTACCATGAGAAAACGTGCAAACTTTAATCGGGGATAAAAAACTGTCGCGAAAGCGACAGTTTTTTTATAAATCAATTTCCAATACAACCGGGCAATGGTCAGAACCATAGATATCTGTAAGAATCTGAGCATTCTGCAATTTTTCCCGCAAAACATCGGATACCATAAAATAGTCAATCCGCCACCCTGCATTCTTTGCTCTTGCCTGAAAACGATAAGACCACCAGGAATAAATCCCTTCTTTGTCGGGATAAAAATACCGGAACGTATCCACAAATCCCTGTTCCTGCAGTTTCGTCATGCAGGCTCTTTCTTCTTCCGTAAACCCTGCATTCTTGCGATTTGTCTTAGGATTTTTCAAATCAATCTCTTTATGGGCTACATTCAAATCCCCACAAAAAATAACAGGCTTGGTTTCTTCCAGCTTTTTCAAATACCTGCAAAAGTCCTCTTCCCATTTCATACGATATTCCAGACGTTTCAATCCATCTTGAGAATTGGGTGTATATACGGTAATTACATAGTAATTTTCATACTCTAAGGTAATCACCCTTCCTTCTTTATCATGCTCTTCTATACCCATTCCATACATGGCACGTAAGGGTGTATGTTTCGTAAAAATAGCAGTTCCCGAATAGCCTTTCTTCTCGGCATAATTCCAATACTGTTCATATCCTTCCAGTTCCAACTGAATCTGCCCTTCCTGTAATTTACTTTCCTGAATACAGAAAAAATCTGCATCCAACTCCTTGAAAACCTCTAAAAACCCTTTTTCCACACAGGCTCTTAATCCATTTACATTCCAAGAAACTAACTTCATTTTCTTTTCTCCTTCTTTATAAATTAAGCAGACTGGTTGCTACACTGAAATATATGATTAAAGACAGTGCATCTACAATGGTACTGATAAAAGGACTTGCCAGTACTGCCGGATCCAGTCCGATTTTCTGTGCCAGCATAGGAAGAATTGCCCCCACTGTTTTTGCTATCATAACCGTACATACTAAAGTAATGCAGATAACTGCAGCAATGGACATTCCTACCTTATCAAACCAGAGCAGTTTTGCAAAACATACTATAAACAAGGTCATACCGCAAAGCAGAGCCACCCGGATTTCTTTCCATACCACTTTGAACATATCCGAAAATTCTATTTCGTTCAAAGACAGTCCACGAATAATCGTTCCACTGGATTGTCCTCCTGCATTTCCACCGGTTCCAGTCAGCATGGGAATATATGCAGTCAATATTACACAGGCACTTAAGGCATCTTCTGCGGAAGAAATAATTTTTTCCGTAAAGGTTGCGGAGACCATCAGCAAAAGCAGCCATGGAATCCTTTTTTTCCATGTTTCAAATACTCCGGTTCTCATATAAGACTTATCGGTGGGCAGAATCGCAGCCATCATTTCAATATCTTCTGTCGCTTCCTGTGTCAGAATATCCACAATATCGTCTACGGTAATGATTCCCACCAATCGATTTTCCCGGTCTACCACAGGCATGGCCGTAAAGTCATATTTCTGAAATTGGTGTGCAACCTCTTCCTGGTCCATTGTTGTCTGTATGGAAATGACATTCTCATTCATGATTTCCCCAATGGTGGCATCCTGAGGACTTAAAAGCAAATACCTTAAGGCTACCGTACCTAACAGGGTTCTTCTGTTGTCCAACACATAACAGATATTAATGGTTTCACTGTCTACTCCAATATTACGGATGCGCTCAATGGCAGCTTCTACAGTAAGACTCTCCTTCAAATCCACATATTCCACAGTCATAATACTTCCTGCAGAATCTTCCGGATATTGCAGCAGCTGGTTAATATCACGTCTGGTCTCCGGACTGGCAAGGGACAATAGTTTTTTCACCACACTTGCCGGCATTTCCTCCAAAAGGTCTGTGGCATCATCGGCCATCAGATTATCGATAATGTTAGCCGCATCTCTTTCAGAAAGGGAGGTAATAATAAACTGCTGGTTTTCCACTTCCATATAAGAAAACACTTCTGCTGCCAGATTTTTCGGTAAAATACGAAAAATTTTAAGCATTTCCGTTTCTTCCATCTCTTCCATTATCACAGCAATATCGGCTACGTTTAATTCCATAAGTGTCTGTCGCAGACGGGTATATTGTTTCGTATTTAATAATTCCCGCAATTCTTCTACTTTTTCTTCCAATTCCATAGAATTTACCACCTTTCTGCTCCATCTTCTTTTCTTACCACTATACTAGACTACTATTTCATATTGATTACCAATTTCTTCAAATTTACACTTTCCCGCAGTAGCTTCCGTGATTTCTTTTAAGATTCGTTCCTTTTGTTCCTGTAACAAAAACACCTGCAAAGTTACCACATCTGTATATTCTGAATGTTGAATGGGTACCGATGCTTTTCCCAAAATATACTGCAGCTTTCCCACTCCATTGTAATCCGTTTCCAACTTCATTCTGGTTCCGAAAGCAAGTGTGGCCACCTGACTGTTTTCCAGTCCTTCCTGCACTGCTTTTGTATAAGCCCGCACCAATCCTCCGGTTCCCAGTAAAATTCCCCCAAAATATCTGGTTACCACCACTGCAGTGTTGTGCACATCCTGCCCTAACAGCACTTCTAGCATAGGTCTTCCGGCAGTACCGGAAGGCTCTCCGTCATCACTGCAGCGGGTTATCTCATTTTTACTTCCTATGACAAAGGCACTGCAATTATGTCTGGCATCCCAGTATTTCTTTTTCATGCTCTCAACAAAGGCCACCGCCTCTTCCTCCGTTTCCACAGGCTTTACGGTAGCAATAAATCTTGACTTCTTCTCAACAATTTCTCCTGTGCCCCCTTCCGTCACAACTTTATAGGGAGCATAAATTTCGTTTTTATCTATATTATTCACACACTTTCCTCGTGCTTTCCTAGAAATTATCATACAATATTTTAACATAACTGGGAATAAAATGAAAAGATTTTGTGTACAATTCTTAATAATTAATAAAACCCTTTATTTACCTGTTTTTTTTTGCTATAATCTAATAGGTAATGCCTAAGTTGGGCTTTCAAACAAAAACAAACCTTTATAGAATTCTAAGGAGGCATAATACATGAATTATGGCAAAAAAGGGGTCACCGAAAAGCAAAAAGACCTGAATGCCAAATCCTCTAAATGGGGAAAAAAGATAGCATTAATCTTTTTAAAAGTATTCTTGGTGGTATTCCTTGCATTTGGAATTGTTGCTGCCGGCGGCGCTTTAGGAGTAGTGAAAGGAATTATTGATTCTTCACCCGATATTTCCGAAATGACCATTGCTCCCACTAAATTTTCAACTTTTATTTACGATAGCGAAGGAAACCAGACTGCAAAGCTGGTTGCTTCTAATTCAAATCGTATTCTGGTATCCATGGACAAAATTCCGGAAGATCTTGCCCATGCTTTTGTAGCACTGGAAGATGCCCGGTTCTATGAACACAATGGTATTGATATCAAAGGAATCATGCGTGCTTTTATGGTTGGCGTAAAAAATAAATTCAACTTCTCTGAAGGTGCCAGTACCATTACCCAGCAGTTATTAAAAAACATTGTATTTACGGACTGGGTTTCCGAGGAAAGTTTTGCAGAAAAACTAAAACGAAAAATTCAGGAACAGTATCTTGCCATTGAATTAGAACGACAGATGGACAAAAATACGATTCTGGTAAACTATATGAACACGATTAACTTGGGTCAGAATACCTTAGGTGTTCAATCTGCTTCTCTTCGTTATTTTAACAAACAGGTACAGGATTTAACCCTCTCCGAATGTGCGGTAATTGCCGGAATTACTAAAAATCCGTCAAAATACAATCCTATCAGCCATCCGGAAGAAAATGCAAAAAGAAGAACTAAAGTTCTGAATGCCATGCTGGAACAGGAGTATATTACTCAGGCAGAATATGAAGGAGCTATGGCAGATGACCCTTACAGCCGAATCAAAACCAGCAATGAAGTAACCGGAGATACCACCATTACTTCTTACTTTGATGATGCGGTTACCGAACAGGTTTATGCAGATTTGCTGGCTGCCGGATATAATGATACACAGGCATATACTCTGCTTTATTCCGGTGGTTTAAAAATTTACTCCACTCAGGATCCTAATATTCAGGCAATCTGTGATGAGATTTATTCCAATGAGGAAAATTATCCTGAGAACAGCAAATGGGCATTGGACTATCGCTTAAGTATCACAAAAGCCAATGGGGAAGTGGAAAACCATAGTAAAGAAATGTTTAAGCTTTATTTTAAGGAAAACAAAAAATCCGATTTTAATCTTCTCTATTCTTCACATGAAGAAGCTTATGCAGATATTGAACTTTATCAGGCAGCTGTGTTAGAAGAAGGAGACGAGATTTTGGCGGAAAGTATTGAACTTACTCCTCAGCCACAGGTTTCTCTTACCATCGCTGACCAGAGTACAGGTCATGTAGTTGCCATGATTGGAGGAAGAGGTACCAAGGACAAGAGCCGTACCTTAAATCGTGCCACTTCCACTACCAGACCACCCGGATCCACCTTTAAATTACTGGCATCCTTTGGTCCCGCCATTGACAGCGGCGGCTTTACTCTGGCATCCGTAATCAACGATGCTCCTTTTGTTTATTATGATGGTTCTCCTGTCCGTAACTGGTACAGTACCTCGGATACTCCTTACCGTGGTTTAATGTCCCTCCGGGAAGGTATTTATAATTCCTTAAACATCGTAGCGGTAAAGACCATTACACAGATAACACCTCAATTAGGCTTTGATTATCTGGAAAATCTCGGATTTACCACTTTGGAAGTTGCCAAGGAAGTTAATGGAAAAATTTATTCCGATATACAGCAGACTCTGGCTCTGGGAGGACTTACCAATGGTGTCACCAATATGGAATTAAATGCTGCTTATGCCTGCATTGCCAATGGAGGAACCTATATTGAGCCAAAGTTATATACCAAAGTTGTAGACCATGATGGAAACGTTATTTTAGATAATACAGCCAGCGAAAGCCGACAGGTATTTAAAGAAACCACAGCTTTTCTTTTGACCAGTGCCATGCAGGATACCTTAACCAAAGGTACCGGTACTGCTGCTAATTTCAATGGTATGCCTACCGCCGGAAAAACCGGTACTGCAACCGACAATCTGGACGTTTGGTTCTGTGGTTATACGCCTTACTACACAGCCACTACCTGGACCGGTTATGATGGAAACAATGCAAAATTAAGTGGCGCAGGACTTAGCCTTTCTAAAACAATGTGGAAAAAGGTAATGTCGGCCATCCATGAAAATCTTCCATCAAAATCTTTTGAAACACCGGCTAATATCGTACAGGCAACGGTTTGTGCACGTTCCGGCAAACTGCCTATTGCAGGACTTTGTGATGCCACATTAAAAACAGAATATTTTGAAGAAGGTACGGTTCCTACCGATTCCTGCAACGTACACTACCAGGGTGCTCTTTGTACTTATTCCAATCAGCCTGCATGTACCAATTGTCCATTTAAAGCAGAAGGTGTCTTTGAATTGACTCCGCCGGAAGATCCTTCTTTACTTCAAGGTTCCTCAGGAGTTTCTGCTGAAGGCTATAATTCCCAGAACACAAATATTATCCAGAACACGGATGGAACCACAACTGTAGGCGGTACCACACCGGAAACAGAAACCACCGGAGAAATTATAAATCCGGATGGAACGATTGCAGAGCCTGCACCAATGGTAACTAACTACTGCCCGCATACAGATGCTTTTATGGCAGACCCTAATAAGGATGCCGTGATTGCCCAACAGTGGGCTGAAATTCAGGCAAGAAATGCAGCTGCACAGGCGGCAGCTGTTCAGGAAACAGATACCATGCAATAAAACAGATTATTATTTGGGACATCTAAAAAAGAGCAATAATATTTACCTTAATAACTTTGGTAATATTATTGCTCTTTCATATTTTTCTTATATAAAAAAACTTATCTTCGATTCTGCTGACAGCAAAATCAAAATTTTCTATTCTTCTTCGATTTCTTCTAATTCCTCTACTTCATCGTTTCCTTCCACAGATACGATTTCCACATCTGCTTCTTCCATTATTTCTTCATCCTCTGCACAATCTTCATCATCAAAGAACTCTACTTCTACCTTTGTTCCGCAGTTTGGACAAAAAGCACTTCCTGCTTTTACATTAGCTCCGCAGCCTTTGCACTCCACATCCCCTTTTAATTCATTCACTTTTCGGTTTAATTCTTCCACAGCTCTTTTGGCATCACGAATTGCCTGCACATATTCCTCAAATTCACAGGTTACCTCTGCGGACTTGTATGCTTCATAATATGCTTCTCCTATTTTACGATAATTCTTCTTAATCTCTGTTTCAATTCCATTGATTTTTCCTCTTAAATTTGCAATCTCAGCCATCTTTTTAGCCGCATCTGCTGCTTCTTTTCCTTTGCCGGAAAGCATTTCACCTAAATTATCAAAAAATGCCATATTACAACCTCCTGCTTTTTATAAATTCTTTTTACTATTGTTCTCCTTCTTTTGTACATACGTACTTTTTATTGTTCGCGAAAAACAATTTCCCCGGTTTCATGATTCATGCTTTCTACAATCGCCAGGGATTCTACCTGCAATCCCTTTTCTCTTAAAATTGCTCCCCCCTGCTGAAAACCTTTTTCCACAGCGATTCCTACGCCTTCAATTGTAGCACCTGCACTTCTTACCAAATCCACCAGACCGGACACTGCACAGCCATTTGCCAGAAAATCATCAATAATCAGAACATGGTCTTCTTTTGTCAAAAACTTCTTAGAAACAATTACATCATAGACCCTTTTATGAGTAAATGACTCTATCTTCGTAGCATACATCTCTCCATCAAGATTGATACTCTTCGCTTTCTTTGCAAATACTACCGGTACATTAAAATGCTGTGCAATAATACAGGCCAGCCCGATTCCGGATGCTTCAATCGTAAGAATTTTATTAATTGGCTTATCTGCAAACAGACGTTTAAATTCTTTTCCTATTTCGTTAAATAACTCAATATCCATTTGATGGTTTATAAAAGAATCTACTTTTAATACCTGTCCCTCTTTTACAATTCCATCTTTTCTAATACGTTCTTCCAGTAATTTCATCCTATGACCCTCATCTCTTACGTGATATTTTTTATTATAATTCCTGTCATATTTTTTTTCAACTAATCTGAGTAAAATTCTTTGACTTTTCATGCCAATCCTTTCTTTTTTCATTCCATTTTTCTGTTAGAGTGATATATGACTGAATTATTACCAATATTTTCTTCTGGTAAGTATGCAAAATTGAAACATGTAAAATTAAAATTACCAGTTGACAGTTGAATACACATATGATATTATATTCTTCGTTGGTGATATATTTCACTTGCTGCTATGGCTCAGTCGGTAGAGCGTCGCATTGGTAGTGCGGAGGTCACGGGTCCGATTCCCGTTAGCAGCTTACGAAAATAAAAAGCAGAATTTCTTTAAAAGGAAATTCTGCTTTTTTGTTTTTATTTATTCCATACTTTCCAGTCTGCTGTTAATGGTAAACACAATGCCCCCAAGGCTCTGATTAATAATATTCAGACCGGAAAGTGTTTCTTCTCCCATTTTAGCTTCTACTGACACTTTTATTATCGTTTCCACAACGTCCTGTAAAGCATTCAAATCTTCTATGATATCAGACATATCATCTATATATTTCATCCGAAAACTCTTCTCACTGTTCTGCATTCTGTCCATTATCTCTTTTCCTTCCATTTTTTATACTAATTATAGCCTAATTTTCGGCAATATTCAATGCAAAAAAGGTTGTCTATACTAAATATATCAAGAGGTGTTTAAGATATGTTTGATTATAGTCCACTGTGGGAAACCATGCGAAGAAAAGAAATATCACAGTATCAATTAATAAAAGAATACCATATTTCAACCGGAACATTAGATTCCTTAAGACAAAACAGAAGTATTACTATGCACACACTTGATACTCTCTGCCAGATTCTTGATTGCACTCCAAACGACATTGTTAAAATCACAGATAGTTAAGTTTATGTTTTTTCGACTTTTTCATTTCTTTATTGTCATTTTAACACACAATATTCGTAATTACAACATTATTTTTTGTAAAATCAAATCTTTTTTTGTTTTTTTATTCCTTCATTAATGTAAAAGCAAACAGCTTTTGTAATTTCTTTCACACAATAAAAGCAGTTTCATGCTTTTGTCAAAAATAAGCTGAAACTGCTTTTATTCTACTCTAATGATAAAAATCTCTTTTTATACTTCTTCCACTTTTCCTTTTCTTCTCTTCTTATTTTTTTCAGGATGAAAAATATCATAAACACAGGGAATTACCAATAAAGTAAGCAAAGTACCATAGGTAAGTCCTCCAATGGTAACAAGAGCCATAGGTCTGGACAGATCTGCTCCCATACCGGTGGAAAATGCCATGGCAAAGAGACCAAAAATCGTAGTTAATGCGGTCATAAGCACCGGACGAAGTCTGGTTCTTCCTGCCTGTAAAATAGCCTCTTTCTTTTCCACTCCCTGTTCCCTTAACTGATTAATATAATCCACCAGTACAATACCATTGTTTACAATAATACCTGCCAGCATAACAAATCCGATTACCGCAATAACACTGACTTCGCTGTTGCTAAGATACAAAGCCATAAAACCACCGGTAAAAGCCAAAGGCAGTGTAAACATAATAATAAACGGTGACAGCAAAGACTGGAACTGGGCTACCATAATCAGATACATGAAAGCGATTGCCAGTATTAACATCAACATAAGCTGTTCCATGGCATCCATAATCATCTCATTTTCTCCTTCAAAATGAAGACTATAGCCGCTGGGAAGTTCATATCCTTTTAATGCTTCTTCCAAATCTGCAGAAACAAGTCCTACGTTATATCCATCTGCAATCCGGGCAGATACCGTTATATATCTGGTCTGCTCTGCACGATTGATGGATTTCAGACTTTCTTTTTCCTCAAACTCTGCTACTTCGGACAAAGCTACCTTAACTTTTTTTCCTTCTTTATCCGTAGTATCCAACATAATATTTTTCAAATCTTCTCGCGTAAGAGAATCCTCTTTTTCACTGATTACATATACATCATATTCTTTTATGGCTGTTGTCAGGGTTGTGGCACTGGTAGGAGTTGCCAGCTTTCCATATAGCTGACTGTATATCTGTCCCACAGTCAGACTATGTTCCATGGCTTTCTGCCGGTCAATCAGTATTCTGACTTCTCCGCTGGTTTCTTCCAGACCGTCAGATATCTCTGTTGTTCCTTCTACCGTTTCCACAATTTTTGCAAGTTCTGATGCAATTTCCTGCAAGGTATCTAATTCTCTTCCTCGTATCTGAATGCTGATACCGGAACCGGAAAGTGCCGTTAAATCCATGGAAGCTGTCTGTATAGACAGTTCTACATTTTCTAAATCTGCCAGCATCTCTTCTATTTCTTTTGCCAGTTCCTGATTGGATTTTGATTTCTTTTCTTTGGTTGTAACATAAATCATGGTTGAATTAGTACTCTCGCTTCCTCCCATCAGACTCATAGAACCGGAGCCCAGCATGGCACCAATATCTTCAATATCCTCTATGGTACCGATGCGTTCTATAATTTCATCCGTTACTTCAGCGGTTTCCTCAAGAGGCGTATCTTTTGGCAAGGTCACTGTCATACTTAACTGGTTGCTATCCATTTCCGGCATAAAAGCGGTTCCTTTGGACAGAGAAAGCACCGCACTTACTATTAAAAGAGCCAGCGAACCTGCAAGAATCCAAAATTTATGCTTCAGGCATTTTTCCAGAATCTTTCCATACCAATTTCCCAGCTTTTCTGAAAATCCACCTTGTGATGCATCTTTTGTGGAAGTCAGAACTTTAGATGCCGTGGCAGGCACTACGGTTAATGCCATTACCAGACTGGCCAGTAATGAATAGCCGATAGTCAGTCCCATATCTACAAACAATTGTCTTGTAATACCTTCCGTAAAAACAATCGGTAAAAATACACAGACCGTAGTTAAAGTGGATGCGGTAATCGCTCCCGCAACCTCTTTGCTTCCTTCTATGGCTGCTTCCAGCATAGAATACCCTTCATTACGCAGTCGGTATATATTTTCAATTACTACAATAGAGTTATCTACCAACATACCGATTCCCAATGCCAGACCGGATAACGATATTACATTTAAAGTTACACCGCTGAAATACATACACACAATGGCTGTCACCAAACTGATGGGAATGGATACTGCAATAATAATGGTAGGTTTCCAGTCTTTTAAGAAAACAATCAGAATAAGGATTGCCAGGCCAAAACCAACAATAATATTACTGAAAATGGAATCCATAACCATATCAATATAGATTCCCTGATCCATCAGATTGATTAAATTTAAATCCGGATTCTCTTCCATCAATTCCGCAAACTTATCATTAATCTTATCCGAAACATCCCCGGTAGAATAACCGGTTTGTTTCTGCATGGAAACGATCACTCCGGGATTGCCATTCAGATTCGTATAGATGTCAGCACTATTGTCTGTCATAAATACATCTGCCACATCTCCTAAGGTAATCACTTCCACACCATCCATATTTACATTCATAAGAGGCATTGCTTTCAGTTCTTCTACATTTTCCGGTTTGTCACCTACACGCACAAGATACTCTATCCCTTCTTCCGTAACATAACCACCAGGCATAGAAAAATTCTGGGCGGTTAACAGTCCTTTTACAGTATCAACAGTTAAAATTCCTTCCATATCTGCGGAAAGGTATGCATCCTGTTTTGCCTCTTCTAACTGCTCAAATCCATCCTTTAATTGTTTTTCGGCATCTGCCAGCTGTTCCTGGGCATCCTGTAACTGCTCTTTTGCCGTCTCAATCTGCTCCAAGCCGGAATCTAACTGTTCTTCCCCGGATTTTAACTGCTCTTCTGCCATGGTCAGCTGAGCCTCTCCATAAGCCAGTTGTGCATCCGCACTTCCAAAACCTGCTGCCGCTTCTATTTCTCCTTTTGTAAGAGCTTCCAGTCCTGCCTGCGCTTCTTTTTGTGCCGCTTCAAGCTGTGCAGCACCTGCTTTTGCTTCTTCATATTGTGCATAGGCTTCCAACGCCTGTTTGGGTGTTTCGGCTTTTGCCATAATATCGCTTTTTAGCTTTCCCCAGGTTACATTTGAATTTACAGTAAGATAATCACTTCCTAAAACACCTGCTACCATATTCTGAAATTCTGCAGCGGAACTTATACTATTGTCTACACCATCCGTATCTGCAGCTGCCTGTCCACTCGCTGCAGACTGCGCCTGCATTCCCTCAATTTGGCTTTTTACCTGTTCAATTCCCGTTATGGCCGCCTGTAAATTCTCTTTACTCTGTCCTGCTGCCTCCAGCTGTTTTATGGTCGGCTCAAGCTGTGCAATCACCAGATTTAAAGAGGCTTTATTTGCTTCTATCTGGGCAATGCCATCTACAATCTTTGCAGTATTCTCTGCCAGCTTATCCGCTGCCTCTTTTCGTTTTTCTTCCAGTTCCTGTTTTCCATTTGCTAAATCATTTTTCTTATTTGCCAGTTCTGCTTTTCCGTCTGCAATTTCCTTTCTGGAATCTTCCAGCTTGGCAAGATTATCCTCTATTTCTTTCCATCCATCTGCCAGTTCTGCTTTTCCATCTGCAAGCTCTTTTCTGCCATCTTCCAGTTCCTGCCGTGCCTCTTCCATTTCGGAATCAATTGCCCCATATATTTTTTCATTAAGAGCCGCAATCTTATCTTCCCGAATAATCACATGAACACTTTCTTCCAGCAGACCGCTGGCTGATGCCGATGCCACTCCTTCAATACTTTCCAATTCCGGCAGAAGGGAATCATTGGTATAATCACTGATTTCGGCTGTATTCATGCCTTCCATACCAACGGCCGCTACCATAACCGGAAGCATATCCGGATTCAGTTTCATAATAATGGGATTTCCAATGGAATCCTCCCAATAAGACTTTATCTGGTCCAGACTTTCCCTAATATCCAAAGATACCGAATCCATATTTGCAGATTGGGAAAATTCCATAATAACCATAGAATAATTTTCATTTGATGCAGAAGTTATACTCTCTACATTACTAATGGTTGCCATTGCCGACTCTACCGGCTTGGTTACCACTGTTTCTACTGTTTCCGGGCTGGCTCCCGGGTAAGTTGTCATAACAATCACATATGGCAAACTAATACTGGGCAATAAGTCCGTTGTCATTTTCGTAAGGGACACTACTCCCAGAATAATTACCATAACCACCGCCACTAATATGGTGTATGGTTTCTTTACACTAAATTTTGAAATCATGATGCCTCCTAATATCTACTCCAATATGCATAACATACTTAGTATATATCTTATACTAATAAAGTCAATTAGACATTTTCTAAAAAAAATA
>CAZSWC010000049.1:0-15000 GCA_964610665.1 uncultured Lachnospiraceae bacterium | reverse complement strand
CTTTTCTTCCTGCGGCTTATTCTCTCCACAGCCTGCCAGAGCAAACATCATGCCCAGCACTGCCATATATAATAATCCTTTACGCATTCTTCTCTCCTAATATATGTTCCATTAAATAGACATAATCCAAACATTCTAGTCTATTCTACATCCAATATACCCTAAAAGTCTACCTCTTTTTTGTATTTCTCACCTTTTTCACTTCCAAAGAACTAAAGCAGGTGCATTTTTTTTGCTCCCTTAACTAAAAGTGCACCTTTTGGCATGGCGGCAAGCTCTTCCTTGCTGACTGCTCCAAATTTAATTACCAGTGCAAAGTACACAATAACGGCAATAACTACAGAAGGCACCAGACATACACAATTAAGTCCCCATCGGAAAGTACCTTTCTCCAGCATTCCCAAACTTACCAGCAGCAGATTCATACCTTGGTATACCAAAAAAGCAGCTGCACCCATAAAAGCGGCTGCGGCTAAAGGAAGCAGAAAAGTACGCAGAATTTCCTGCCTGTATCCCAATTTCTTTTTAAGGCTGAACCCATTCATAACGCACATACAAAGGGAATAACATACTGCCGCCAATGCCAATGCATAAATATCCAGTGGTGTAAACATCAAAAGAAGCACCAGTACCGCTGATTGGATTGCCAATGCTATGGCTGCATGAATCACCGGTTTATTCACATATCCGGTTCCCTGCAATACTCCGTTCGTTAAGGTTGACAGACCATAAAATACTACCGAAGCCGCCAGCACCTGCAATATTTTTGCCACCATATCCAGAGTATCCTGCTGAGGATATAAAATAAAAACAACAGGTTTTGCCAATACCATGAGCCCTACCGCTGATGGAATGGAAATCAGCATAGTAGTCTTAATGGCATCTGAAATTTTTTTCCTTGTTCCCTTTTTATCTCCCTTTTCAAAGCTTCCTGAAATCGTAGGTATGATTGCAGAAGACATGGCTGTGGCAAAAGCAATGGGGATATTGGTAATGGGATTGGCTTTGCCGGAATATAATCCATAAAATGTGGTTGCCTGTGCCTCCGTATATCCCTTCAATTTTTCTACAATCTTACAATAAATCTCCAAGTTGGTGGCACTGCTCATATTATAAATACAGGTACTTAAAATTACCGGTGTTACCATGGTAAAAATCATTTGGAATACCTGACCATAGCTTAGTTCTTCCCGGCTTCTGTCTCTTTCACGTCTTCTCACAAACATCTTGCGATTCATGCCATATACTGCCAGCATAAACAGGAATGCAGTCACCACACCTGCTCCCGTACCCATGGCACTTCCCATGGCTCCGTAAATCGCCTGGGTGGTGGTATCCGCACTTTTCACATAGCTCATAAGAACCATGGCACCGCCAATGCTGACCAAAGCATTTACAATCTGCTCCATAATCTGGGAAAAAGATGTCTGGAGCATGCTTCCATGAGCCTGAAAATAACCTCGCAGCACTCCTAACAGACCGGAAAAGAATATGGTAGGCGTAAATACCTTTAAAACAGCTGCTGAACTTGCTCCCACAATACGGTCTGCAAAGAAAAAGCAGAAAGCACTTGCCAGTCCTCCTGCTACAATGACATAACAAAAAGCACCCATAAGAATCTTATGCGCGTTTCGATACTGCTTCTTTGCCATCAGTCCCGCCACAATTTTCGATACTGCTGACGGAATCCCATTGGTGGAAATCAAGAGAATAATCGTATAAATCGTATACGCTGTGCTATAATACCCGTTTCCTTCATCTCCAATAATGGCAACTAAGGGGCTTCTATATAAAATTCCAATAATTCTGACAACGATTCCTGCCGCTGCAAGAATCCCTGCCTGCATAATAAATCCATTTTTTTTACTCTGTCCCATAAACCAATTATAGTCCTATGCCTGTTTTATTTCAATATCAGTTCGCAAGGATTTTTTTATAAAAAGAGTTCTATGAGAAAAACCGCTGCACAACTAAAAACAGAGACCTGAAACAGACTTTTTCCCATCCAGGACAATCCTAAGGCAATGACTAAGGCAACGGCTCCGGATACCGGGGACTGGGTCGCTTCCAGAATCGCCGGAAAGGTCATAACTGCCAAAGTAACATATGGTACGTAATATAAGAAAGAACGAATCGTTACGTTTGTAATTTCCTTTCGAATCAAAGTAAGAGGCAATACACGTATCAGATAAGTAGTTACTGCCATGATAATAATATATAAATATACGTTATGTTCCATAATTTTTCTCCATCTCTTTCCCTTTTTAACTACTCAGTTTCACTTTCTCCCTTTACAGGAAACAAAAGAGCTGCTGCCAAAGAAAGAATTACTGTTAGAATAATAATTTTCATTCCTGATGAAATTTCGGAAAAAACTGCTGCCTTATGAAAAAGGAAACTGGCAATAAAACTTAAGATAATCAGTCCTGCCACCACCTTATTTTCTTTTGCAGGAGGCACAAAAACTGCTGCAAACATACCATACAATGCCACACTTAAAGCACTGACCACTCTAAGAGGCAGGATATTTCCCATCAAAACTCCTAAAAAAGTGCCCAATGCCCAACCGGGTGCCGCCATAGAACTGACTCCATAGGAATACCAGGGTGTTAACTCTTTTTGTGCAATGGACACGCCAAAAATTTCATCTGTCACATAAAAACCCATCAACAATCGATGTCCTAAACCTGTATTGGGAGAGATTTTCTGACTTAATGCACAAGACATTAACAAATATCTGGCATTGGCTACTGCTTCCATTAGCATCACTTCCCAATATCCCGCATTGGCCGCTATCAGGGTAAAGCCGATAAATTCTCCTGCAGAAGCATTGATCAAAGCACTGGTTACTGCCGCCTGCAGTGCGGTCATTCCTGCATTTTTTGCCGCAATCCCCAAAGTAAAGGAAACGGCGAAATATCCCAGACCAATGGGGATTCCATCCTTCATTCCTTTTACAAATAATTGTTTTCTGGTTTCTTTCATATCTATCTCCTACGATTTTCCTGTGTACATTTCAAGCTTTTCAAGCAATACTTTACCAAAATAAAACAATTTTCCACGGATTGCAAGGTTTATTTCCGAATTTATCCATATCAAAACAGCACCACTGTCATAACCTGTAGGAATACCACTAAAACATTGTTATAACGTAAGCAAAAATCTTAAATATTCCTCCTGTCCTTCCCGGACTTTCTCCTGATACACAAATCCCAGCTTATTGCACAAATTTATGGAAGCAAGATTTTCTTCCTTTACCAATGCCTGCACCTTGTCAAATTCATACTCCTCTTTTCCCAGATTTAAAACAGCCTTACAGCATTCACAGGCATACCCATTTTTCTGCTCACTTTCCATAATCACAAAACCAAGTTCCGGCTCCTGGTAGCCATCCCGCATATTAAACCCTACTCTGCCAATCAGCTTACCATCTTCTTTTCTTTCAATCACCCAGATTCCGTATCCCCAGAAAGTATAGGCATTTTGTATATAACTTCGAGTATATTCCAGTTCTTTTTCCCGGTCTTCATACAAGCCTTCCATATATCGGGTAATGGAGGGGGAAGCATACACCTGATAAATGCCGTCCAAATCATCTTCTGTCATTTCCCGAATAATACACCTTTTGGTTTCTGCAATTTTCCAGGGAAGATTTTGATATCGCTGAAAAATCCGCTCTGCATATTGCAAATCCATCTCCTGGATTCTTTCTATCCCATAAAATGCTTTGCTTAAGTCTGCCTGTGTATTGTCCTCATGCAGCCACACAAGCACATTTGCTTTTTCCTTCAATAACTCATTGCAGATTTTTTCACAATCTGTAATATAGAGTGTTTCCTTGATAAGAGTATTCTCCTCTGGAAGCTGGTAACACAGATTTATCCCTTTTTTTCTGCATTCTGCTTCCAATTCCTTTAATCCGCTTATTTCCCTTTTGGTGACAAAAACAATATATTTTAACATTCTTTTCTGATTCCTCTCACTGTAAATACCTTTCTTTTTAAACTTCTCTCCAAAGGAAAGCTTTCTCTCTTTACGAAACTGTAAATTTTCGTTACAATAACATTTATAAACTATTTTAATAGATGTTGAAAAGAAAGGAAAGTATTATGGCACAGAATCCAATTGTAACCATAACCATGGAAAACGGAGATGTAATAAAAGCAGAATTATATCCTGAAATCGCTCCTGTTTCCGTAAACAATTTTATCAGTCTGATTCAGAAAAAATTTTATGACGGACTTATTTTTCACCGGGTAATCAAAGGTTTTATGATTCAGGGCGGTTGTCCTGACGGCACCGGTATGGGTGGTCCGGGCTACACGATTCCCGGAGAATTTTCTCAAAATGGCTTTGCCAATGATTTAAAACACACAGAAGGAGTTCTTTCCATGGCAAGAGCTATGCATCCCGATTCTGCCGGAAGCCAGTTCTTTATCATGCATAAAACTTCTCCACATTTAGATGGTTCTTATGCTGCATTTGGAAAAGTTACAGAGGGAATGGATGTGGTGAATAAAATTGCCGAAGAAAGAACAGATTATTCTGACAGACCTTTAACAGAACAGAAAATCAAAACCATGACAGTAGATACTTTTGGTGTGGAATATCCTGAACCAGAAAAAATGTAATAGCTTAATGCCGGAAGATTGTAAAAGTGCGATACACAAGACAAATCTTTCGGCATTTTTAACTTTCGTCTCATTTGTATAAATATTGTGTAAAATTGTACCGTTCATTTTTTGTTCATATTTTTTTTACTTTTTTTTCATTTCATTACCATGAAAATTCCATTTTTTATTTTTATACTACTACTATAAGATAACAAATTGCTTATATCATTAATTTTTTATATAAATAAACTTTTTCATACCAATGCCAGGGAAATTTAATTTCGCCTGGCATCCTCCCTTTTATGGACTCTTTTTAAAAGTTTTGTCATATTATATATTTTTACCATGCAAAAAAGCTGCCCTTACGGACAGCTTTTCTTAATGATTATTGTTATGCAATTCTCAGGCTTTTCCTACGGAACCAAAAATTTCCATTTTCTGTTTTACAGTAGCTTTGATAGCTTCTGTACCAGGTGCTAATAATTTACGAGGGTCAAATCCTTTTCCCTGCTGGTCTTTTCCTGCTTCAATATATTCACGTGTCGCTGCTGCGAAAGCTAACTGACATTCTGTGTTTACATTAATTTTAGCAACTCCCAAAGAAATAGCTTTCTGAATCATTTCTGTAGGGATGCCTGTACCACCATGAAGAACTAATGGCATATCACCTGTTAACTGCTGAATAGCATCTAATGTTTCAAAGGATAAACCAGCCCAATTTTCAGGATATTTACCATGAATATTACCAATACCTGCTGCTAAGAAGTCGATTCCAAGGTCTGCAACTGCTTTACATTCCTTAGGATCTGCACATTCACCCATACCAACAACTCCGTCTTCTTCTCCTCCGATAGAACCAACTTCTGCTTCTACGGAAACTCCTTTTGCATGAGCTGCTGCTACGATTTCTTTTGTTTTTTCAACGTTTTCATCAATAGAGAAGTGAGAACCATCAAACATTACAGAAGAAAATCCTGCTTCAATACATTTGTAGCAGTGTTCATAAGAACCATGGTCTAAATGAAGAGCTACAGGAACTGTAATTCCTAATTCTTCAATCATACCATTAACCATACCAACGATGGTTTTGTAACCTGTCATGTATTTACCGGCACCTTCAGATACACCTAAAATAACCGGAGAGTTGCATTCCTGAGCTGTTAAAAGGATTGCTTTTGTCCATTCAAGGTTGTTAATGTTAAACTGTCCAACTGCATAATGGCCAGCTTTTGCTTTGTCAAGCATTTCTTTAGCTGATACTAACATTTCAATTTCCTCCATTTATACAAAATTTTTGTTCACGAGTAGTATAACCCATTCTTGAAAAAAAAGGAACACCTAACGTAATTTTTTACATCTGTTGTCCGCTTATGTATTTTTCAATGGCAGCGATTGCCTGTTCTTCATCTTCTCCTGCTGCCTCTACTAATAATTTTTCTCCGGCTCTTAAAGCTAAGGTCATCATTCCCATAATACTCTTGGCATTGACTCTTTTTCCATCAGCTTCCATATAGATAGAACTTTCAAATTGACTTGCCACCTGCACCAGAACCGCAATAGGTCTTGCTTCCAGCCCACCGGCAATCTGCACCACTAATTCCTTTCTCATATTTTACTCCTCCTTATATC
The DNA here is from genome assembly GCA_964610665.1 of uncultured Lachnospiraceae bacterium. Classification (GTDB taxonomy): domain Bacteria; phylum Bacillota; class Clostridia; order Lachnospirales; family Lachnospiraceae; genus SFDP01. The sequence goes on along the minus strand of CAZSWC010000049.1, from coordinate 8,758 downwards.
ATCTTCTATTATTATCTGCTATTTCGCTTAATTTTCGTAATCTGTGATTTACACCTGACTTACCAACCGGCGGCTCAAGATACTGTCCTAACTCCTTTAAAGCAGCCTCAGGATGCTCCAGCCTCACCTGCGCCATCTCTCTAAGATTTGGAGGAAGTTTGGAAAAACCCATAGAATCCCGTATGTAGATAATATCTTCAATCTGCTTTGCTGCCGCATTCACGGTTTTGGCAATATTAGCAGTTTCACAATTTACTTTCCGATTAATTGCATTTCGCATTTCTTTTACAATGCGTAGATTTTCTAACTCCATCAATGCAACATGGGCTTTACAGATTCCTAAAAAATCTACAATATGGGAGCCTTCTTTCAAATAAACCACATAATACTTTTTACGTGTTATTATTTTGGCATCCAGTTCAAAGGAAACCAAAATCTCCTGAATTTGCTTTGCCTGTTGCTCATGACTGCATACCAATTCTAAATGATATCCTTTTTTTGGATCACTCATAGAACCCAGACACAAAAATGCTCCTCTTATAAACGCCCTTCGGCAGCAATACTGCTTAATAATCTCAGAACTTACACCATCCCTTAAATCATGAAGAACCCCTTCATCATCAAATAATTTAATGGCTTGAAAAAGCTGCAAAATCTCCTCTTCTTTTTCCAAAACTATGGTATATACCGAATTTTTATGACTTTGCAAACATTGCTGTTCCAATTCTGACGTTTCTATATTAAATGCTTTGTTTAATATTGTAAAGCTTTTTCTAAGAACTGTGGGATTTTCTGTCACAATTTGTAACTGAATTTTCCCATTTTCTCCCCGAACCAAATGCCCCTGATAATGAAGGATTGCTGCCAGCTCTGCAATCTGGCAATGGCGGGCCTGACTTACATATTTTCCTAATTCTTCTTTTACCTCTGCTGAAAAAGACATTTTTATTCTCTCTTTTATTTAATATCTCTATGACTGATACTCAGTCCATAATTTCCCTTATCTTTCATTTCCTGATAAAGTGCATTGGCAAGTGTTACACTTCTATGCTGTCCTCCGGTACAGCCTATGGCAACTACCAGCTGATGTTTTCCTTCCTTCACATATCCGGGAATCAAAAAATCCAGCATATCTTTTAATTTATCTAGAAATTCTCCGGCTTGGGAATAACTCAAGACATAATCCTGAACTGCCTTTTCATTACCGGTAATATGCTTTAACTCATCAATATAAAAAGGATTCGGCAAAAATCTCACATCAAACACCAAATCGGCATCAGAAGGAATCCCATGTTTAAAACCAAAGGAAACAATATTTACCATCAGACTATTATACTCTTCGTTTTTCAAAAAAATTCTTTCCAGTTCTTCTTTTAATTCTCTGGTGAGAATTTTGGAAGTATCAATCACATAATCTGCCTTTTTCTTTATACTGGATAAAATCTCTTTTTCTTTTTTAATCCCATCTTCGATTCTTGGATTTTTTTCCGTAGAAAGAGGATGAACTCTTCTGGTTTCTTTATATCTCTTTAATAACGTCTTGTCATTGGCATCCATAAAAAGAATCTCAAACAGATATCCATTTTCTTTTAAGTGCTCTAACATGCTCTCTGCCCGTCGAAAATCCTGACCGCTTCTTACATCCAGACCTAAAGCAACCTTTTCCAATTCTGTATTTGGTGTTGCCACTAACTGGGCAAATTTATCAATTAAAGAAATGGGAAGATTATCCACACAATAAAATCCCATATCTTCCAGCATCTTCATGGCGGTACTTTTTCCTCCACCACTCATTCCCGTAACTACCACAAATCTCATCTGTATCACACATCCTTTTCATATCAGAACAAACAGACATGAAACTTTTCCTTTCGTTTCTATTCTCCCAAGATAATGACTTCCGGCTCCAATTCAACTCCAAACTTTTCTTTTACCCTTTGTCTGGCTTCCTGGATTACTTTTTTTATATCCTGTGCCGTGGCATTTCCTTTATTAATAACAAAACCGCAATGTTTTTCTGAAATCTGGGCATCTCCTATGCTGTAACCTCTTAACCCTGCGTCCATAATCAGCTTCCCGGCAAAATAGCCTTCAGGACGTTTAAAGGTACTTCCTGCACTAGGATACTCTAAAGGCTGTTTTTCCATTCTCGCTTTCGTATATTCCTTCATTCTGCCTTCAATTTCTTCTTGGTTTCCCTTTTGTAATTTCATATATACTTCCAATATTACAAAAGAACGATGTTTAAACAGACTGTTCCGATATCCGAACTGTAAATCTTTTTTTTCTATCAGATGAATATTTCCTTTCAAATCCATGGCCCGGACTGCGGTTATTACCTGACTGATTTCCCCACCATAGGCTCCTGCATTCATCACCACTCCGCCGCCCAGTGTTCCCGGAATCCCTGCCGCAAATTCCAGACCGGTAAGTTCTTCTTCTAAGGCTCTTCTTGCCACTTTTCCCAAAAAAGCAGCGGCTCCGGCTTTCATATCTGTGTGGTCTATTTCTACCTGTGCAAATTCTTCTCCCAGACAGACCATAACTCCCTCATATCCCAAATCAGAGACTAAAAGATTACTGCCATTTCCCAATACAAAATATGGCAGATTACAGTTACTTAATGTAATAAAAATCTTTTTTAAAATTTCTTCCGCATGTACGGTCAAAAATACTCTGGCAGGTCCTCCCACCCGAAAAGTAGTATGCTTTTTCATGGGTTCATTAAGTTTAATATCTTCTTCTGCCATAAAAGAATAAATTTCTTCCAAAAATTTTGTATACATGGCATCTCCTATTCCTATCTAAAATTTCATTCACTGCATGTCCCATAGGACCGCTGTTGTTTATGGAAACCGCTTTAAAAACAAACGGGGTGTTGTAAATATATGCTTCGAATATCAAAATATCTAACATTATATTTGGCAACAGCCCCTTTTTTCTTACTCTTCCTCATCCTCCTGATTTCTTCCCTTGGCTAAGGAATTCTGAACTCGTGTATATAACTCCTGTGCCGCATTGTATCCCATCTTCTTCTGACGATGGTTTACTGCTGCTGACTCACAGATAACTGCCAGATTACGTCCCGGACGAATTGGAATATTATGACAAATAACTTTATTCCCTAGATACTCCGTATATTCTTCCTGCAAACCTAACCGGTCATATTCTTTTTCTTTGTCCCAATCTTCTAAATGAATTACTAAGTCAATATTTTGTGTTTCTTTTACACTGGAAACACCAAACAACATCTTTACATCTATAATTCCAATACCGCGAAGTTCAATAAAATGTTTTGTAATATCCGGTGCCGTTCCAATCAGAGTTTCTTCACTGACTTTACGGATTTCCACCACATCATCCGTCACCAGACGATGTCCTCTCTTAATCAATTCCAATGCCGCCTCAGATTTTCCAATGCCGCTTTCTCCCGTAATCAATACTCCTTCTCCATAAACGTCTACCAAAACACCATGTACGGAAATACAGGGAGCAAGTTTTACATTCATCCAGCGTATGATTTCTGCCATAAATGCAGATGTTGCATTTTTAGTCATCAAAAGAGGCACGCCCTTTTCAATTGCCTTTTTTAAAAACACTTCATCTGGATGAAGTTCTCTGCAGAACACAATACAGGGAATAGGACAGGAAAGCAGCTGTTCATATACTTCATTTTTTCTTTCTAATGACAACCCCTGCATATAAGTATATTCCACAAAACCTATAATCTGCAGACGAGTGGCTTCAAAATGCTCAAAATATCCTGCCAACTGCAATGCAGGTCTGTTAATGTCCGGCTGTGTAACCTTGATTCCCTTAACCGGTATTTCGGGAGTCAGATTTTCTAGCTGCATCTTTTTTATAATTTTTGTTAAACTTATCCCTGCCATACTTGTTCTCTCCATTTCTGTTTTTTTTATTATCTTATCACAGAACTATGAAAAAAAGAATAGATTTCTTGGGCAATATTCCATGGAATATTTGGAATTTGCGCCAATTCTTCCACACTGGCCTCCCTAATATCCCCTATATTGGAAAATGTCTTCATAAGAATCTTTCTTCTGGCGGGTCCTATTCCCGGAATATCATCCAAAACAGAATGCACCTGTTCTTTACTTCTAAGAGACCTGTGATATTCAATTGCAAATCTGTGGGCCTCATCCTGAATACGCGTAATAAGTTTAAATCCTTCCGAATGTTTATCAATGAAAATCTCGGTATTCTGATAGTATAACCCTCTGGTTCTGTGATTATCATCTTTTACCATTCCACAAACCGGAATGTTTAAATGCAATTCTTCCAGAACCTGTAATGCAATATTTACCTGACCTTTTCCACCATCCATTAGCAACAAATCGGGAAATCTGCTAAAACTGCCGTACTGTTCCTCTATTTTCTTTTCTCTTAATTCTTTACTCTCTTCCATACCATGGAGAAAACGACGGGTCAGGACTTCTTTCATACATCCATAATCATCAGGACCGGAAACGGATTTTATCTTAAATTTTCGATAATCGCTTTTTTTCGGTTTTCCTTTTTCATAAACCACCATGGAACCTACATTTTCAAAACCACTGATATTTGAGATATCGAAGGCCTCCATTCTGACAATAGAATCCAGTCCCAGCAGGGCTGAAATTTCTTTTACGGCTCCGATGGTTCTTCCTTCTTCTCTCTTAATACGTTCCTTATCCTGACTTAAAACCATAGAGGCATTTCTGGCAGCCAAATCTACTAATTTTTCTTTCGTTCCCTTTTTCGGGAAACGAAGCCATACTTTGCTTCCCTTTCTTTTCGAAAGCCACTGAGAAATGACCTCTCCTTCCGCCAGTTCTTCCTGTAATAAAAGTTCTTTCGGAATATAAGGAGTTCCTGCATAAAATTGCTTCACAAAACTGGACAATATCTGGCTTTCCTGGTCTTCTGCCACGTTCGCCATATAAAAGTGTTCTCTTCCTATAAGCCTTCCGTTTCGCACAAAGAACACCTGCACTACCGCTTCTTCTCCTTCTCTTGCCAGAGCAATGACATCTCTGTCTTCCCCTTCCGAATCCGTAATCTTCTGCTTTTGTGCTACCTGTTTCACACTATTTAGCAAATCCCGACAGGCTGCCGCCTCTTCAAACTCCATATTCTCAGATGCCGCAATCATTTTCTGCTCTAATTCTTTTAAAATCTTTCCGTAATTTCCATTTAAAAATTCCAGTGCTTCCTCTACCTGTTTTCCATATTCTTCCTGACTCACCCAATTCTGGCAGGGAGCTTTACACTGGTGAATATGATAATTTAAACAGGGCCTCTCTTTTCCTGCCTCCTTGGGTAACTTCCGATTGCAGGTTCGCAATTTATACAACTTATTAATTAATTCAATCGTATCCTTTACTGCACCTGCACTGGTATAGGGTCCAAAATATTTTGATTTATCCTTTTTCATATCTCTGGAAAATAAGACCCTTGGATAAGCATCTGCCACCGTAACTTTAATATAAGGATAGGTTTTATCATCTTTAAGCATGGTATTATACTTTGGCCGATGTTCTTTGATTAAATTGTTTTCCAACACCAGTGCTTCTAATTCTGAATCCGTAACAATGTACTCAAATCTCTCTACAAGACTGACCATTTTTGCAATCTTTGGGCTGTGATTGGCACTTTCCCTAAAATAAGAACGCACCCGATTTTTTAAAATAATCGCTTTTCCTACATATATAATACTGTCATTTTTGTCATGCATAATATATACACCCGGCTTATTGGGCAGCTTTTTTAATTCTTCTTGTATATTAAAACTTTTTTGCTCCATATAAATTATACATTCCTTTCTTCTATATCTGATAAAAGTTTCATGTTTAACATTTTATTTTATGAAGTATTCATTATAATATTATCATGTTAAAAAGGAACTGTCACATTAAGATTATTTTGAAACTTCCCAAATAATCTTAATGCGACAGCCCCTTTCTATTTGTATCTGCCTTATTTTACTTTGAAAAACTGAACTTATAATTTTTATAAAAAAATACAGCCATCATTTTTATTCTTTATCCCATAATTTATCCACGGATACATTACTATAATTTCCTCTGACCTTAGAAGATTCCTCTCCGGCTTCTGACATTTTTTCTTCCTGAGAACTCTTGACATCCTCTGCCTTTTCTTCTGCTTCCGGCTCTTCCAAAGATTCTCTGTCTTCTTCTGCCTCCTTTACAACTGCAAAAAGTTCTTCAAAAGATTCTGCAGGCATTTCCACCTGATTGTCATTGTCCTTAACAGTATTTGTCTGTGACTCTTTCAAATCCTTTACTTCTGCGTCAGCAGACTCCTCTTTTTTCTCTTCTTCCGGTTCCGGAATTCCTTTTTCTTTACGGAAAATCTGCATAAACTCTTTTCCGGTAATGGTTTCTTTTTCAATCAAAAATTCGGCCAGTTTATCCATGACTTCACGATTTTCAGAAAGAAGTTTTAATGCCTGTTCATAACTTTCCTTTAACATATCTTTTACTTCTTCATCTACCGCAGCCGCCGTAACATCACTGCAATTTAAGGTAGCGGAACCATCCAGATACTTATTCTGTACTGTGGCAAGCCCCATTAGACCAAAACGTTTACTCATACCATACTGCGTTACCATAGCTTTTGCCATGTCCGTAGCCTTTTCAATATCATTGGCAGCTCCTGTTGTTACCGTATCAAAAACAATTTCTTCTGCTGCCCTTCCTCCAAGAATACTTACCAGACGATCTCTTAATTCTGCCTCCGTATTTAAATATTTTTCTTCTTCCGGAACATGCATTACATAGCCTAAGGCTCCCATAGTACGTGGTACAATGGTAATCTTTTGTACCGGTTCTGAATTTTTCTGTAAAGCACTGATCAAAGCATGCCCAACCTCATGATAAGAAACAATCTTTCTCTCTTCCTTACTCATAATCCGGTCTTTCTTCTCTTTTCCAACCAATACCTGTTCTACGGCATCAAATAAATCTTTTTGTGAAACAAATTCTCTGCCTTCTTTTACTGCATTAATGGCTGCCTCATTGATCATATTGGCAAGGTCTGAACCTACAGCACCACTGGTAGCAAGTGCAATGGCATCAAAATCTACGGTTTCATCCATCTTAACATCTTTGGCATGTACCTTTAAGATTTCTACACGCCCCTTCAAATCCGGCTTATCTACAATAATCCTTCTATCAAAACGTCCCGGTCTGAGTAATGCCTTATCCAGAATTTCCGGACGATTCGTAGCACCCAGAATTAAAATACCTTTGGAAGAATCAAAACCATCCATTTCTGACAAGAGCTGATTTAGTGTCTGTTCTCTTTCTTCGTTACCGCCGCCGCCATAACGGGAGTCGCGACTACGACCAATGGCATCAATTTCATCGATAAAAATAATACATGGTGCATTTTTTGTGGCTTCTTTAAATAAATCTCGTACACGGGAAGCACCTACCCCTACATATAACTCAATAAAATCAGAACCAGTCAGAGAAAAGAACGGTACATGAGCTTCTCCTGCTACTGCCTTTGCCAGCAGTGTCTTTCCGGTTCCGGGAGGTCCCACCAGCAATGCACCTTTGGGCAATTTAGCTCCAATTTTTGCATAACGACCCGGATTGTGCAGAAAATCTACCACTTCCTGCAAGGATTCTTTTGCTTCATCTTCCCCCGCTACGTCTTTAAAAGTAACTCCGGTTTCTTTTTGAACATACACCTTGGCATTGCTCTTTCCAACGCCCATAGGACCGCCACCGCCGCCCATTCTCTTCATAATAAAGCCGAATACTACCCACACCAAAACCAAAGGCAATACATAAGTCAATATCATATCCATTACCATATTGGTGCTTTCCGGGATTTCTGGCTCAATCTCAACTCCCGCTTCCAAAAGACGTGCCGTTAAGGAATCGTTGCTTTCTGCCCTTCCGGTATAATAGGTTACCTCTGTCTGCATCTGCATCATCAGCATGGTCAGATTTTGCGGCTTGCTTTCTTCCTTCTTCACCGGATAAATCACTATTCTGTCTGAGCCTATATATACACTTTCCACTTCTCCGGCTTCCAGCATAGTTACAAACTCATTATAAGGAATCTCTTTACTTGCTGTCGTATCCATGGATTTCATAAAATAGCTCATTACAACCAAACTAATTAATGCTGCCATCAAAAACACTAACAGATTCTGTTTTTTGGGATTCTGTCCCCCTTGCCGGTTTCCATTTTTATTATTAAAACCATTATTTTGATTATTCTTTTGATTGTTATCAAAACGATTCAAATTATCGTTCATTTATGTTCCTCCAGCTTTCGTCTATTCTTAAAATTCCATAAGTACCATTATAAATACCCCTTTTCTTAAAAGCAATACAAATACCATGAATTTTTTGTATGATTTCTTAAAGATTTCTAAATTTTTTATTTTAAATTTCCCTTTAAAACAATTCTCTCAAAAACTTAGCCCAAAGAATGAAAAAAGCCGCGGATATCATCTTCGTCCACGACTTTTTCTCCCTAATTTTCAGAAGTTTCTAACTGTCCATAAAATGTTATCAGATAGATACCTGCCAGTCCTACCAGAGTATATACCACTCGGGATAACCAACTCATTTCCCCAAAAATAAATGCCACCAGGTCAAAATTTAATACTCCGATAAGTCCCCAATTTACCGCACCTATAATAGCTACAGTCAATGCAACGTAATTTATTATTTTCATATTCTCTCCTATCCTGCGATTTTATCGCATTATATAATGT
>CAZSWC010000048.1:0-15370 GCA_964610665.1 uncultured Lachnospiraceae bacterium | reverse complement strand
TATTACAAATTCGGTATACCTCTTGGTATACCTCGCATTTTTAAATGTTCAAAAACACCCTATTTATAAGGGTTTATGAGTGGACCAGACGGGAGTCGAACCCGTGTCCGAAGCCCCATCCCCTGTACTTCTACAAGCTTAGTCTGTTGTTTTTCATTCCCTCCTGCATCCGGTAGCAGACACCCGAACACATTCAGTAGCTTCATGATACGCCCGCATGTGCAAAGCTTAACACGCGTCGTTTCCTATCTAGTCGATGCCAGATTCTCTATGGATAGGTACAAAGAGGCTGACAGCTGCCATTAGGCAGCGTATGCTAAATTATCTTCAGCGTTTAATTTTAAGTTTGCGATTAACGTGTCGCAACGGCTTGCTTCTCCAGTTTCAAAAACCCCGTCGAAACCTTGACTGGCCCTTATTATTATGAAAAAACATCTGTTTCTACAACTCTCCGCGTAAAAACACTGTTTCTCTTCAACGAATCATTCTAACAAACTTTTTTTACTGTGTCTATATACAATTTTACAAAATTCCTATCCTATTCTTTCCCCGAATTACTTATCCGTTTATCCAAGATTTCTTATTTTAAATTCTTTTTCCGCTTCCCTCCTCTGATCTTTTTTGGCAATATCCTGCCGTTTATCATACAGTTTTTTACCACGGCATAAGCCGATTTCCATCTTTGCCCTTCCTTCTTTAAAATATACCTGCAAAGGCACAATGGTGAATCCTTTTTCTTTTGTTTTCCCCAGTAATTTACTGATTTCTGATTTGTGAAGCAGTAATTTTTTCGTTCGAAGAGGGTCTTTATTAAAAATATTTCCTTTTTCATAGGGAGAAATGTGCATCCCATAGACATACATTTCTCCATTTTCAATGCGGATAAAGGATTCCTTAATGCTGCATTTTCCCATGCGAAGGCTCTTTACTTCGGTTCCATGAAGCACAAGACCTGCTTCTATTTTTTCATCCACAAAATAATCATGATATGCTTTTTTATTGTTGGCAACCAATTTCATGGCTTCTTTCTTCATTTTCTTTTCTGATTCCTTTCCATTCCCTTGTGATTTTCTTTGCAAAATACTTCTTATCCATACTTACTTTAAAAGTTCTCCGATTCCTTTTCTTCTGCAATCAGAAAATCTATGGTTCTTAAAAATTTATCGGTTTTTTCCACCAAAACCTTTACTGTCTGCCCTAATTTATAACGGCTGCCGGTCTCTCGTCCCACCATTTCATAAGCACTTTCATCATAATCAAAATAATCCCCCGGAAGTTTGGAAATGTGTACCATTCCTTCCACCGTATTGGGAAGTTCCACATAAATCCCCCACTGGGTCACTCCGCTGATAACTCCGGTAAATTCCTCTCCAAGATGTCGTTCCATATATTCTACCTTTTTCAGCTTATTGGTTTCCCGCTCTGCTTCTTCCGCCCTTCGTTCCAATTTGGAAGATTGTGCCGCCACCTGGGAAAGGATTTCTTCGTAATGTTCTATTTTTTTTACTTTCAGCCGTCCCCGAATCCAATCCTTTATAATCCGGTGAATCTGCAAATCCGGATATCTGCGGATAGGAGAAGTAAAATGACAATAATAATCGCAGGCAAGCCCAAAATGTCCGGTACAGTCCACCGTATATTTTGCCTGTTTCATACTCCTTAAAGCAAGACGGGAAATCAATGCCTCTTCTGTGCTTCCCTCTACCCTGCTCAATAATTTCTGAATCTCTTTTGGATGTACCTCATCTTTATTCACTTTCATGGAATAGCCAAAGTTATAAATAAAAGAAGCCAGCTTACTGATTTTTTCCGGATCCGGGAAATCATGGGTACGATACACAAAAGGCAGTTCCAGCCAGAAAAAATGCTCTGCTACGGTTTCATTGGCAATGAGCATAAACTCCTCAATCATTTTGGTCGCCACGTTTCTGTCATAGGGCTGAATCTCCACCGGACATCCGTCTTTACCAAGTATTATTTTTGTCTCTGGGAAATCAAAATCTATGGAGCCTCGTTTTTTCCTTTTTTTCCTGAGAATAGCAGCCAGTTCTTCCATCTGTTCAAACATGGGAACTAATTCTTTATAACGTTCTCTTTCCGTTTCATCCTTCTCTTCTAATATCTTTTTAACACTGGTGTAAGTCATCCGTTCATTAACACAAATCACACTTTCTTCTATGGAATGGTCAATTACCTCTCCTTTGGCATTTATGGTCATAAGACAGCTTAATGCCAGTCTGTCTGCTCCTGCATTCAAAGAACAGATTCCATTGGACAGTTTATGGGGAAGCATGGGAATCACCCGGTCTGCCAGGTAGACACTGGTTCCTCTTTTGAAAGCCTCCCTATCCAGTGCGGAACGTTCCTGCACATAATTACTGACATCCGCAATGTGCACTCCCAGATGGTAAAGACCTTCTTCCACTTGCAGGCTAACCGCATCATCCAAATCTTTGGCATCTTCTCCGTCAATGGTAACCATGGTAACCTGCCGATAATCACTTCTTCCTTCACAATCTGCTGCCAGAATTTCCTCCGGGATTCTTTCTGCCTGATGCATCACCTTTTCCGGATATTCTACCGGCAGGTCAAAACCTTTCACAATGGACATAATATCCACTCCCGGGTCATTAATATGACCTAAGATTTCCACAACTTTTCCTTCCGGCTTTCGGTTCTTTTTTCCATAATCTGTCAGCTCTACCACTACTTTATGTCCGTCTACCGCCTCTTTAGAACGTTCTATGGGGATAAAAATATCTTCTGCCAGTTTCTGATTATCAGGAATCACAAAGCCAAAATTCTTACTTTTCTGAAACGTACCTACAATGGTATTGGTTCCTCTCTCGATTATCTTAATCACTTCTGCTTCCTGACGTTTGCCGGAATGGTGCTTTAGCAAGGCGACTTCTACCGTGTCCAGATGATAGGCCCCATTTACCTTATCCGCCGGTACATATAAATCTTCTTCCCAGCCATCTACTTCTACAAAACCAAAGCCTCTCTGATTACTGACAAAAGTACCTATAATTCTTTCGCTTTTGGCATTTGCAGTTTTTGCATCAAAAATAGAATATTTTCCTCTTTTGCTGATTTGAATCTTGTCTTGGGAAAGAAGTTCTTCCAATGCCCTTTTTAAATTTGCTCTTTCCTCAGGAGCCACCTGCAGCATAATGGCAAGTTCCTTTTCCTTCATGGGAACATAAAATTCATTTTTCATTAAATCAATAATAACCTGTTTTCTTTCATTCCAATTCTTCATGTCTTTCTCCGTTCTTTTTGTACAGTATCTGAACTTTCTATTATGCTTCACAGCTTCTGATAAAAAATTTCACAGCATATGAAAAAAGGACATTCCTGTCTTCCTACAAGAATGTCCCGAACTTCTTAATCTTAAAATCTGTTAATATTCAAGATTGCTGCAATTACAATAAACGCGATTGCAAGATACTTGGTAACTTTTACCATTGTTCCTTCCATGGAACGACCCTTATTCTTACCCCAGTATGTTTCTGCTGCACCGCTGATTGCTCCTAATCCGGCAGATTTTCCTTCCTGCATTAATACAAGTATCGTTAACCCGATACAAATTATGATAAACAAAATAGTTAACACTGTTCTTAAAATTTCCATCTCAAAAGACCTCCTTAGTCATACGCATTTGATTCTATCATAAGACTTTGGTGTTTGCAAGATGTAAAATACACTTTTTTCGAGACTTTTTCATATTTTTGCAGGCTTTTATCTCTTTTCTTTAGCTCTCCCTTAAGTGAAAGGCATCCGCCCCCGGATATACGGCTTCTTCTTTTAATTCTTCTTCAATTCTTAAGAGCTGATTATATTTTGCCACACGGTCCATTCTGCAGGGTGCCCCGGTTTTAATCTGTCCGCAAGAAAGAGCCACTGCCAAATCAGCGATAGTGGTGTCTTCTGTTTCCCCGGAACGATGAGACACAATTGCAGTAAATCCATTTTGATGCGCCAAAGATATGGCTTCCATGGTTTCTGTCAGGGTTCCTATCTGGTTTAACTTAATGAGAATGGAATTTCCACAGCCTTCCTTAATTCCTCTTTCCAGCCTTTTACTGTTGGTAACAAACAAATCATCTCCCACCAGCTGCACTTTATTTCCAAGACGACCGGTCAGTTCTTTCCATCCTTCCCAATCCTCTTCATGAAGTCCATCCTCAATAGAATAAATAGGATAGCGGCTGCACAACTCTTCATAAAGTTGAATCATTTCATCAGTACTTCTGAGAACCGATAATTTTTCCGTATCCGGTACTACAGCCGTGGTGGTGTCTATGACCTTAAAATCGTATTCTTTTTCCTGCTTTTTTTGAAGCACTTCACTTTCTCCGGGAAAAAAATACATGCCGGAATTTTCTTCAAACAATTCACTGGCGGCGGCATCCATGGCAAATACAATATCTTTTCCACAGGTATAACCTGCCTCTTCCACCGCTTTTGTAAGATAATCAAAGACTTCAAAGGCATCCTTTAAATCAGGAGCAAATCCTCCTTCATCTCCTACGGCTGTGGATTTTCCATCCTCTGCCAAAATCTTTTTTAGGGTATGATATATTTCCGTTCCCATGCGAAGGGCTTCCTGAAAGCTTTCCGCCCCCACCGGCATAATCATAAATTCCTGAAAATCCACGGTATTCTTGGCATGCTTTCCGCCATTTAAAATATTCATCATGGGAACCGGCATGACAAATTTTTTCCGGTATTCTGATTTCAGATTTTTCCAGTTTTCAGATAGCTGCTTCGCCTTCTTCCCGCATTCCTTGGAGTCATCACAGGGCAGGAATAATTCCCCTGACTCTCCAATGCCTTCTCTTAAATAACGATACAGCGGTTTTTGCTTTGCTTTGGCAGCTGCCTTTGCCACTGCCAGGGATACCCCCAAAATGGCATTGGCTCCCAAAGCCCCCTTATTTTCTGTTCCGTCTATTTCACATAAAAGAGTGTCTATTTCTCTCTGTCTTGTTACCTCTTTTCTTAATACATCCTGCAGCAACTGATGGTTAATATGACCTACCGCTTTTTTCACTCCACGTCCCAGATATGCCTTTTCTTTATCCCTTAGTTCCACTGCTTCAAATCTTCCCGTACTGGCGCCGGAAGGCACTGCAGCTCTTCCTACAATAGCATCATTTACCGTAACTTCTGCTTCTACAGTAGGATTGCCTCTGGAATCTAAAATCTGTCTTCCCTGTAATTTTGTAATTAAATAAGTTTCTCCCATAACTGCCTCCTAAATTTTTCTTACATATCCTTGAATTTTCATTCAAACTCTATGTAGCATTTAGTAGTATTCCCTTATGAGAGAAACTTAAACATCATTTTATTTTATGGTTTTTTCTTCTCCGTACTCTACCCCTTCCAGGTCTTTTATTATAAAGTCAGGCACTTCACCAATCTGGTAAAACACCTCATAAACATAAGGAGAATCCAGGTCATGGGGATTTTTCACAAATAACTGTACCGTGTATTGTTCATTGGGAATGCTATCCCCTTCCGTCCACCACCGGTTTTCTTCCGGAACTGCATTTTCCATAAATTCAGGGAAAAGCTCCTTATTTTCATAAATCAATGTTTTATTGCAGTCTGACCAGCTTGTATAAACCGTTCCATTTGAGTAATACCGCTGCTTATCCAAAAGCTGCACCTTTATCTGTACAATAGAATCCTGATACTCTTCATCATAGACTGCTTTTTGGGGAATTCCTTCTTCCTTCAAAATCTTCATAGTATTCTCATAAGATTCATAAATCAGTACCTGCCACTGATTCAGATACTCCTGTTTTTTCAGACCAGTTCCCTTAAACGTAATCTTTCCTACGGGAAGATTATAGTAGATTTCTTTATAAGAAGAATTGTTTACATCTTTTTTATAAGCTTCTAAAAGTTCCTTTACCCGTCTGTCCGTCACAGAATACTCTTCCATTCCATTGGAATAAGAAGCATGCGCCAGCCGATAGTTTTCAGCAAAGTTCTCTTCCATCACCTGATTATTCAGGGTCTGATATTCCTCCATATGATAAATCTCATCCAACAGTCCCAGGTTTTCTTCATAATTCAGATATAGGATTCTGGACTCTTTTTTCCCATTTTTCAGTTGAAAAATGATACGTACGCTGGCTAAATTCTCTGCCATGCTTCTTTCCTTCAATTCCTCCAGCTTTACAATGGCTCGGTTATCAAGCAGCTCATAAATGGTATCTAAATCGCTGATACGCATATGATTTCTTACATAAGAACCCAGGTACACTTCGCTTCCGTCGGGCAGAATATAGTTATTGTTATATTCACAAAATCCGCTTTTTTTCAGCAGGGATATAGATACACTTTCTACCTTGTACTGCTTTGGAATCTGCGAATCATATCCCATCCAGTCATACCGGAAGCTTAAAAAAATCAAAACAGCTGTCACAAAGGAAAGAAGAGCCGTGCCCCATTTTTTTGAAATTGCCCGAAAATCAACTTCATAAATCAACTGAATCACAGCATGTATCAAAGCTACCAAAAACAGGGCTCCCACCACTGCCAGCAAAAGATTTCCTCCTGCCACAAAAAAAATCAGGTAACTTCCAAAGACCCCTGTCAGGCTAAGCAGTAAAAAGCGAACCGGCTCTTTTATAAAAGAGAAACTGATACTGCTTCCATGACTTTCACTTTTTCTATGCCCATATAACCAAAAGCTGATAATGCCAAACAATGCTGCCTGTAAGAAAAGTTCCAACATGGTTTTTCCATAAGTATATACCTGGGAGTCTGCCTCATATTTATAAATACTGCAAACAGGTGAAAACCATGTGTTAAATATATTTTTCGCATTATCCCCTGCATAAGTACAAAAAAAGCTGGCAGCCAAGCCTTCCTTCATTGCTCTTACTGCAATCTCATATCCTAAAAATACTCCCAGAGCCAAAAGAGAAACCAGAGTATTTCCGGTTAAAAATACCGCAATCATTGCCAAATGGTAAATTGCCAAAAACAGCAAAGCATGCATTGCAAATACTTTCAAAGCATTCAGAAAAATTCCCATACTCATATTTCCAAAGGCTGCTGCCACTATCATTCCCAACAGCATGTTACTAAGATATGCCGCGGCAAAAATCACCATACCGTTGACCCATAAGACAAGAAAACGTCTTCTACGGCTAACCGGCTGACTGTGGTAAAAGTCCACCTGGCGCTTGTTATGAAGGTAAACAAATCCCTGAATCCCTAGGAGAACAGCAACGGCGGCTATGAGAAAGGGCATTACCGGATTTATCTGAAAAATCACATTGATGATATTTTTCATTTCACCCTGCATCTGTAAGAATGCCGCTTCCTCTGTCACATTTTTATAATCTGCCCTGATATTGTTTAATGCCAGAAGCAGACATCCGGGAAAATAGCAAAAGAATACCAGAAAACTGCTCCAGAATACCCAGCTTCTCCGTTTCATATTTTCTGTCATGTCAATCAAAAATGAGTTTTTTAACGTCATAGCCCACAACCTCCGTTTCACTAATAAAGATTTCTTCTAAGGATAAAGGAAGAATTTCATAAAATACCGTATCCATAGCAGCAAATAACTCCTGCATTTCTTCTCTGCTGCCTCTTACGGTCATGGTGCATAACATTCCTCTCTTATCTTTCTGTAAAAGAGATAATTTCTGTTCTGCCTTTTGTTCTTCTTCCAAAGTAGAAAATACACACTGAATCTTTTGAATGTTGCATTTCATTTCCAACAGGTCTTTGGACAAAATTACCCCGCCCTTATGCAAAAGACCTACGGTATCGCAAATATCTTCCAATTCTCTCAAATTATGAGAAGCAATAATGGGAGTTAAGCCTCTCTCTTCCATCTGTTTTGCCAAAATCCCTTTGACTGCCTGCCGCATTACCGGGTCTAAGCCATCAAAGGTCTCGTCACAGATGAGATACTTTGTTTTGGCACATAGACCACAGATAAGTGCCATCTGTTTTTGCATGCCTTTGGAAAAAGTGGAAATTTTTCTGTTTTTATCCAAGTCAAATTTTTCCAAATACTCAAAAAATGCTTTCTCATCAAACTCTTTGTATACTGTTTTTAAGTATTTCTCCATATCTTTTCCGGTAGCATTTTTAAAAAAGAAGGGTTCATCAGGAATAAAATACATCTCCTTTAGAGCTTCTTCGTTATCAAATACCGGTCTGTCATCTATAAATGCCTGACCGCCATCCGGTTTCATAATACCTGCCGCAATCCTAAGCAGGGTGGTTTTTCCGGCACCATTGGTTCCAATCAGACCAAACACATTGCCTTCCTGCATATTCAGACTGACATCTTTTAGTGCCCATACATCCGAAAACCGTTTCGTTATATTATTTAATGTAATCATTGTCAGTTTCCTCGTCTTTCTATCAATCTTTCCTCCGTGATTGATTACGGTATTATGCTTAAGAACTAAGAAGTTTAATAATTTCTTCTCTTGTAAGTCCTATACTTTCGCCTTCCTTCACCAAAGCCAGAATTTTTTCTTTCAATTCTTCCTTTTTGGTTTCTTTTAAATTGTGGCTTGCTGCCACAAAATTGCCTCTTCCCTTTACACTATAGATAAAGCCCTGTCGTTCCAGTTCTCCATATGCCTTCTGAATGGTATTGGGATTAATGGCAAGTTCCATGGCAAGGTTTCTTACCGAAGGAAGTTTTTCATCTTCCGGCAGAGCACCACACAGAATCAGATGCTTAAATCTATCCACTATCTGCTCGTATAAAGGTCTGGCATCTTTTAAATCAAGAACAATCATGTTTCCTCCTTCCTTTTTCAATCACTTAGCCATTGCTTTTTGTAAAACTTTAAAATTTTTAATATACGCGCATTACCTTTTAAGTGTATTATCACTCCTAGTACACTTAGTATATCATATTCTCTTTGTTTGTCAATAAACGTTTTCCAATTTTCATGAGATACTGACTGCAATAAAAAACAGCATTTCGTTTGGATAAAAAACTTTACATAAGCCTGCAAAGTTCTCTCTCCACGAAACACTGTTTTTGTTCATTCCCTATTTAGATTCTCTTAAAATTGGAAAAAGCATTCCAACATAGAATCATCCATTTCACAATTCAATAGGTATATGCTGCCTTATTTTTTTATTAATAAAGATTTTCCTGTCATTTCTTTCGGCTGTTCTTTTCCCATAATCTCAATCAGGGTAGGAATGATATCTGCCAGACATCCACCTTCTCTTAAGGTATAGGCCGGGTCATAATTTACCAGAATAAATGGTACTTCATTGGTAGTATGTGCAGTAAAAGGAGCCCCTGTTTCATAATCTACTAACTGTTCTGCATTTCCATGGTCAGCACAGATGAACATAGTTCCATCTACACTCTTTACAGCTTCCACAGCCTTGCCAACGCATTCATCTACCGCTTCCACAGCTTTAATGGCTGCTTCTTCCACACCGGTATGTCCTACCATGTCAGGGTTTGCAAAGTTGATAATAATCACATCATATTTATCAGAAGTAATGGCTTCGGTTAATTTATCACATACTTCGTAAGCACTCATTTCCGGTTTTAAATCATAAGTAGCAACCTTAGGAGAATTTACCAGGATTCTGTCTTCTCCAGCATTTGGTTCTTCCACACCACCATTAAAGAAGAAGGTAACGTGAGCATATTTTTCTGTTTCTGCAATTCTTGCCTGTGTCATGCCGTTTGCTGCCAGCCATTCCCCGAAAGTATTGGTTACGGCAATCTTATGGAAAGCCACTTCCTTATTTGGAATGGTAGGGTCATAATCAGAGAAGCATACATAAGTAAGGTCTAATCTTTCTCTTTCAAATCCCTTAAAATCATCATCACAGAAGGCTCTGGTAATTTCTCTTGCTCTGTCCGGTCGGAAATTAAAGAAAATAACAGAATCCTGATTCTGAATGGTTCCAATGGCTTTTCCTTCCTTTAGCACAACCGTAGGCACTACAAATTCATCTGTTACATTTTCATCATAAGAAGCCTGAATGCCTGCCGGACCGGAAACTGCTGTGTTTCCTTCTCCTTTTGTAAGGGCATCATAAGCCAGTTTAACTCTGTCATAGTTGTTATCTCTGTCCATGGCATAATAACGACCCATTACGGAAGCAATTTCGCCCACACCGATTTCTGCCATTTTTTCTTCTAAAGCAATGGCAAAATCTTTTCCACTGGCAGGAGGGGTATCACGACCGTCTAAAAAGCAGTGTACATACACTTTTGAAAGACCATTTCTTTTTGCCAGTTCTAACAGACCATACAGGTGTGTGTTATGACTGTGCACACCACCATCAGACAAAAGGCCGAATAAATGCAGGGCAGAATCATGTTTCTTACAGTTATTAACAGCATCTAACAGAGCAGGATTTTCAAAAAAAGTTCCATCCTGAATCTCTTTGGTAATTCTGGTAAGTTCCTGATATACAATACGGCCTGCACCCATATTTAAGTGACCTACCTCAGAGTTTCCCATCTGTCCTTCCGGAAGTCCTACTGCCATTCCACTGGCATTTCCTCTGACAAAAGGGCACTCTTTCATTAACTTGTCCATCACAGGAGTTTTCGCTTCTGCTACCGCATTTCCTTCTGTTTTTGCATTTAATCCATATCCATCTAAAATCATTAATACGGTTGGTTTCTTACTCATATCGTTCTCCTTTTTCTATACGATTTATTTTAGCCCAGCCGATAATCAGCTGTATTCACACTTTTTTAGTATCCCTGTTTTTCTTAAGATACTCCGGTACATTTTTCTCATCCACAACAGTATAACACTGCTTTCTATTTTTAAGCAATATGCAGATTTTCTTTTTCTCCAAAGGTAACCATTTCGCCGTTTCTTACTTCGAACATTTTATCAGCAATAAGATAAAATCATCACCACCGCGCCTTTATGAACGGTAATTTTTCCCTTTTTCCCGGGTAAAAATTCATTGCTGATTCCTATCGGAAAACTATTGGTGATTTTTTGCTCCTGCAAAAGATATTTCATATTTTCAATAGAAACCACAGCTTCTTCTCCCATACTGAACAAAGATAAATAGCCTTCCAAGGTGTCCTGAAAACTAATGACCTCTTCCTTTGCCACCAGAATCATTCCGGTTCCATCCATCAGATATCCCACAGCATTGTGTTCCTTCAGATACAAAAGACATTGTATGTTTGCAAGGGTGTGCTCTACCCTTCCACCCATACCGGCATAAATCCGAAAACTCTGGTATCCTTCGGATAATCCAAGCTTAATGGCTGCCAGCATATCGGTATCATCTTTTTCCATGGGCAGTATGATGACTCTGTCTTTCATTTCTTTTGCAATTTCTGCCACATTTTGGGCTTCTTTTTCGCTGATAGAGTCAAAATCTCCCAGAATATAGTCCGGTACAATTTCTAACAGCTTACAATATTCATATCCACCATCCACGGCGATACATAAATCATTTTCCTGTATCGGAATCTGGGAAATGGTCAAATCTCCTGCTCCAATTAAAATACAATTTCCTTTATTCATATGTGTCCCTATACTGATATTTTCCACCCCAATCGTTGATTGCTTTGGTAGTTTTTCCTTCTTCACTATAAATATTTTCCTCAAAACGGAAGTTCATTCTGGCATATGTATTCTCCGTCAATTCCATGTTAATAGGTGTAGACCACCAATACATCATGGAATATTCCGTTAACGGATAGTATTCTTTACTTTCACTTACCGGAACATAAGAAATGGCAGTACGCTGATGACCGTTATCCAGCCATTTAAATCCCCATACTTTAATATAACCATATTCTGCTGCTTTTTTTTCTTCATCCACAAAAGAGAATTTCCATCCCTCTTGTGTATTGTGAAGTTTTATGCCAATCTTACTTACCGGAATATATGTTTTTCCGCTCCAGTATTCCATACTTTCCTCTATAAACGCATCCCGAATGGCTACATATTCATCGCTTACAATAAAATCTCTTGCCACTTCATAATTTCCTGCTTCAAATTCTGTCAAAAGCGGGAAAAACAAATCACAGATTTCTTCGGATTTTTCCAGACAGGCTTTTAAATCTTCCATGCTTTCACTGGTTACAATGGCATCCACCTCAGAAACCAGCTTTTTATATGGTTCATAATACTCCATGGGAATCAGTACACTTTCTGCCTGAATCCCCACATATTTTAATAAAAGTTCTTCCATTTCCGGCTTCTGATTCTTTTCATAAAGAGAAATCATTTTTTCTACCACTTCCTGATAGTTTTCAAATCCTAACCCTTCTTCTTTCGAAGATAATACCGTATTGATTCCCTCTTCATCCACCATCTGACAAAGTCTGTCATAACACGTATTCAACAACTCATAAGCACTGGTCTTTTCATTGTCAATTTCCAAAACCTCCAGACAACGGTTTACTGTGATAAAACTACAGTTTTCTTCATTTACTTCATACACTGATTCATTTAACATTACTGTATGATAAGACTCCTGAATCTGGCTGTCCTTTGTCTCTTCCACACCTTTTTGAAGAATTTCTTCTGCTCCCTGATAATCTTCCATATCCAGATATAAATTCGCCATGTATCGATATGTTTTTACTGTCGCAGACTCGATTTCAAGTGCTTCTTCATAAGAGGCAATGGCATTTTCATAATCCTGCATTTCTTCATATTGCTTTGCCTGATTAATACACTTATCTACCTTTACACTTGGTATCTGATTATAACCATAGATTCCTGCCGCCAAGACAGCAGCTGCCGCTGCCAAAATACCTGTTTTTTGCAGTAAAACCTTGGTTTGTCGTTTCTTTCTTCTTTTTTCACGAATGATATCATGGTTATTTTCCATCCTATTTCCCCCATTAACTCACATTTCTTTATTCCCTGTCACTGTGACTTCATAACAAAATACAGCGAAATAAACGGAGTGCATACACACTCCGTTTAACATTCTACTCCAATTATTTATTACCGTCAAAAGATTTTGCTTATTTTTCACTGTTTCAGCATTTTTTGTAAAAACCCCGTATTTTCAACCTCTTTTTTATTCATATTTTTGTAACATTTTTAGGGGGAGAGGCTTTATCGCAAACTTTTTCCCCAAACCCGCTGCAATCGTTTCCGCACCGCTTCCCCTAAAATTACCGCTCCAAAGATTTTTATTACATCCGGTACAACGAAGGGGACTACACCTGTCCCTAACGCAGTTTTCATATCCAATTTACTTTGGTACATCAGCCACAAAGTTCCAAAAAGATAGAGACAGACTGTTCCTGCGGTCAACGCCAGTACTTCTGCTAATTTTCTATCGATTTTCCTGTTGTTTTGTCCTCCCGGACTTTGTTTCTTTCCTTTTAAAATTTTCTCCTGTTTTTTCCTGTTTTCAAGCTTGAAACATAACTCCAGAATCCCACCGCTGACATAACTTAAGATAAGATATCCGCAAAGATAGCCTCCGGTTGGTCCCAAAATTTTGCCAGCACCTCCCGAAAAACCTGAAAATACCGGAAGACCCGCAAAGCCCATTAATAAATACAAAGCCACACTTACCGTTGCCATTTTCTTTCCAAATATAAGAACAACAAAATAAATGAACATATTCGTAAGACTCACGGGCACCACTCCTACAGGAACCGCAAAGGGTCCCATGACACATAAAAGGGCGGTCATAAGAGCTGTTAAAGTTAAATTCTGCACATTATTTTTCATAGCTTAAATTTTCTAAATTTCTTTTTATATAACTCATATCGCCAACCTCTTTTTCGGCTATATTCTAATTTCATTGTATATTAGCCGAAAAAATATAAAAAGCAAGCGGATTTCGGCTAATTTATAATATAAATATATTTTGGCCGAAATCCGCTGATTTTAATCTATTATTATAAAAACAAAAGGGTTAATAATTAGTAGTTTACGATTTTTCCAAAATCAGCTTTCAATGCTGCTCCGCCTACTAAACCGCCATCAATGTCAGGCTGTGAGAAGAGGTCTGCTGCTGTAGAAGCATTTACGGAACCGCCGTACTGGATACGAACAGCTTCTGCTGTTGCTTCATCATACATTTCGGCGATGCATTCACGAATGCCTTTACATACTTCCTGAGCCTGTTCTGTAGTTGCAGTTTTACCGGTACCGATAGCCCAGATTGGTTCATATGCGATTACCATGGAAGCAACCTGCTCAGCAGTAATGCCTACTAAATCAGATTTAATCTGTAATCTAATCCAGTCCATGGTAACACCCATTTCTCTCTGCTCTAAAGATTCTCCACAGCAAAGGATTGGTGTAAGACCTGCTTCAAAAGCTTTTTTTACTTTTTTGTTTAATAAAACATCATCTTCTTTGAAGTAGTCACGTCTTTCGGAATGTCCGATGATAACATATTTAACACCTGCATCTACTAACATAGCTGCGGAAATTTCTCCTGTATAAGCACCTTTTTCTTCAAAGTACATATTTTCAGCACCAACTGCTACGTTTGTACCTTTTACAGCTTCTACTACAGGGATAATGTCGATTGCAGGTACACAATATACAACATCTACAGTATCACTTACTACTAAAGGTTTTAATTCTTCTGCTAATTTAACGGCTTCACTTGGAGTCATGTTCATTTTCCAGTTGCCGGCTACGATTTTTCTTCTTGCCATTTTTAATTTCCTCACTTTTATTTTTGTTTTGCTAAGTTCCTTATTTGTCGTCAGCTGCTACAACACCCGGTAATGCTTTTCCTTCTAAGAATTCAAGAGAAGCTCCGCCACCGGTAGAGATATGAGACATCTTATCTGCAAATCCTAACTGGTTAACAGCTGCTGCAGAGTCGCCGCCACCGATAATTGTAGTTGCATCTGTTTCTGCCAATGCTTTTGCTACTTCGATAGTTCCTTTTGCAAGAACAGGGTTTTCAAATACACCCATAGGTCCGTTCCAAACAACAGTTTTTGCTGTTTTCACAGCTTCTGCAAACATAGCTGCAGATTTTGGTCCGATATCCAAACCTAATTTATCGGCTGGGATGGCATCTGCTGCCACATAATCTACTGCGATTTCGGCATCGATTGGAGAAGGGAAAGCATCTGCTACTGCTGCATCTACAGGAAGTAATAATTTCTTTCCAAGACTTTCTGCTTTAGCAATCATTTCTCTGCAGTAGTCTAATTTTTCATCGTCTACTAAGGATTTTCCGATTTCCATTCCCTGTGCTTTTAAGAAAGTAAATGCCATACCGCCACCGATGATTAAAGTATCACATTTTTCAAGTAAGTTAGAGATAACATTTAATTTATCTGCAACTTTCGCTCCACCGAGGATTGCTACAAAAGGTCTTACCGGATTTTCTACTGCATTTCCAAGGAAGTCGATTTCTTTCTGCA
>CAZSWC010000047.1:0-16989 GCA_964610665.1 uncultured Lachnospiraceae bacterium | reverse complement strand
TAGTTGTCAATGTTCTGTTTCGTTGTCTTCGCGACAGCTTATTTATATTATCACATCCTGTCGTTTCTTGTCAACAACTTTTTTATTTATTTTTTTGTGTTTTGAAATCGTCTGTCCTTACCGCTGCTTACCCTTAAGACTTATGGCGGCTTGTGGGATGTTCGATTTGTCTGTCGTTTTTGACGACTTTGCTATCTTATCAAACCATGCCAACTTTTGCAAGCACTTTTTTTAGTTTTTTCCACTTTTGTAATTTCCTATAATATACATTTCTCATTTCTGCATTTTTTTGTAAAAAACAACTATTTTTATAAAATCTTGCTAAGACAGCTATTTTTAAGGAATTCCACATAAGATTTTTGCCATTTCCTCATTCGTGGCATTAATTGGTATTTCATGATTGCCGGTACGTAAACGTCTGTCGTAACCATTCTGCACCAAAAAATTATTATATTCTACCGTGGAATTTATCAAACCAGCTTCAAATAATTTCTGACTAACAACTACAGAATCATTTCCTTGTTCTATACTGATAATAATATAATTTTCTACCCTTTCCATTTGTATTTCTTCTATATTATTAGTAGTACTTCCCGGAGCACTCTCTGCTTCTTTCTCTTCCTGATTCTTCTCAGAAACCGCTTCCTTTTCCTCGCTTACAGAAACAGCACTATCATTTTGAATCTCACTATTTTTCAATTCTCCTTCTGCTTTTTCCTCTTCTACCGTTTCTTGTGATTGTACTTCATCAATATTATCCTTCGTTTCTTCTAATTCTTCTGACGTTTCCTCTTCTGAGGATACAATGTTTTCTTCATTTACATTGCTTTTTTCAGAGTCTTCTTCTAAATCTTTTGTTTTATCATTCAAATCCGCCAACACATTCTCTTCAACCATTCCCAGTTCAAGAGCTCGCATTTTAATCTGGGCATCGGTAAGTTTCTCCGGTTGATTCGTTACAGACAAAATAATCGCTGTTACAATAATTCCAATTCCAACACCACGCAAATAATATTTAAGTTTCATATCAGCTTATGCCTTTCCTATCTCCTGTATTTATTTTCCATTTTCAAACAAATCAATGATTAATTTTACTTCTCCGATTCCTAATCCCAGACTTTTAGCAATTGCCATATTCGATTTTCCTTCCTGATGAAGTGCTAGTATTTTTTCTTTATTACTTCCTACATTTGCATCAGGCTCAAACTGAATATCAATATTGGAGATATTTTCGTTCCTTTTTTCTTTTTCCACTACCGTTTTCTTCGCCGGCGATTTTCGTTTATTTGCAGTTTTCTTCCCTTTAGACATACTTTCCTGATTGTCTGCTTCAAGACTCACATCTGCTGTTTTAATATTATCATTTGCAATGACCTTATTTACTTCTGCACTGGAATCTATAGTTTCCTCATCCTTTTTTATCTTCTGAACTTTGGTTCCAATTTCAGCCGCTGTATTTTTCACCTGTGCATACTTATTATTCAGCATATCGTACAAAAACACTGCTTCTTCATGGTTTTTATGAATCTGTTCCAAAACAGTAGAGGAATACTCTTCAATTGCCATTATCTTTTCGTTACTCATTCGTTCCATATAACGTTCTGTTTTTTGAGTAGCTGCCGTTATGGTTTCATCTACTTTTTCCTCTATCTGAAACGTCGCCTGCTTTACTTCATTATTCACCAATTCTTTTATCTGCTCTTGTGGAATCTGTATATTCCCTGTTCCATCTTTTGCCAGATTTTCCGGTATTACAAAACTTCCTACAAACGCAACTACACCTAATATTATTAATAAAATTTCTACAAATCCCATACTAATTTCAGCCGGAGATTCTCCGGCTGCCTCCATCACTATATTCTGATATCAAAACCCGAATTTTGTTTTTTCAAAACTTTGTCTTCCGATTTTTCCTTCTTTTTCTTTTGTTTTCCACCATCACCAAAATACTGATTGCTTCCTTTTTCTCTGGCATCAAACTGTTTATTTTGATATTGTGTTTTATTCTGATACTCTTCCTGGTTAATCTTGACAACCGTTTTCATATCCTGGTTTAATTCTTTATTAAATTTATCCTGTGCCTGACCCTGTTGTACTACACTTTTTAAGTCCTCATTCTGTTTTTGTGCAGAATAATCCTGTATCCGTGTCATGGCATTATTTAATTCAATCTGTCCAATTGCCATTTTAAATCATACCCACTAAAGTCACATCACCTTTTGACTTAATAAATCTACAATACTGTGCTTCTGTTTTTATAATTCTAGAAACATCTGAAATTTTAATCTTTGTACCGGGATATACCTTATCTCTTACAATAATCTGAGCATCCTGACTTACATTCATAAGTTCTTCCAGATTCTGCATTTCCTTTATCAGTGAATCCATCCCTTTCTTTTTTATCGTAACTGCATTCGACAAATCCTGAATATATTTCACCTGCTCCGGAGGTAATTTTATTCCGGATAAAATTTTTGCTTTTGCTGCATCCAATACAGGCTGAGCCATACTGATTACTTTATTATCCTGTTTCAGCTGCTCTTCCAATTCATGATATCTTCGCTTAGTTTCCGGATTGATTCCTATCTCAACGATTGTATTGGCTCCTAACTCCGCTCCTAACGTCTTTACATCAATCAGATTTGTAGCTCCTACATAACCGCCGGTAATAAACCCTTTCTTACCACCAACCCGTACTTCTGTACCTGCCGTAACATGACTATGGAGAACCGAACCTGTTTCCACATAACCTTTTGCTTCCACAGTGGCATTTTCTATAAATTTTGCAATTACATTACCGCCGGCTTTAATGACACCTTTCGACATTCCGTTTACGCCTCTGGCTATGGTCACATTTCCCTCTGCGATTATCTCCGCGCCTTCCACAACGCCTCTTACTTCTACATTACCACGCGCATTAATCTTAAAATTAGAACATACATTACCGTTGACCTGCACATTTCCTTCATAATCAATATCTCCGGTAGAAATATCTACATTTTCTACTTCCATTACATTACTTACAAAAACCTTACCATCCACAAGGGTAACATGTCCATCTACTTCGGAATATATCTCTTTTCTATTTTCAGAAAGTTTTATGTTGCGTCCAAAATGTATTACTTCTCTTTTAACAGTTCTGGGTTTTACAACAGTTCCATAAACATCATGCCCATCCTCTCCGGGATCTTCCGGGTGAAGTACCGCGAGACAATCACCAGCTTTCACATGATTTATAATGTTTAACTGAAAAAAATCAACACTTCCGTCTTCTCTTAACGTCGGTCTGGCTTTCAAATCTGTATTGAATAAATATTCAACATAGGAATCTTCCCCTTGTCTTGGTTCCTTTCCGGCTGCCAGTACGATATTGGAACAATAACTTCTTGTCTGTAAAAAATCACCAATTACAGTCTCATCTACTCCATACACAACGCCTTTATATTTCAAATCATTAATAATTTCATCCTTATCTATGAATGCTCCGTCATTTGATGGCGGATAAAATCTGCCGTATGCCTGCATTTTATCTGCTGAAACATTAATTGTCAGCTGCTCCGGTATCGGCAATGTTTTTTGTTTGCACAATTCAATAACAGTACAATCCTTCACATTTAAAATTGCTTTGTTAATCTCTTTAAGTTCAAACGGAATTTGATGTTGTGTTAAATAATCTGAAACTTCTGTTACAATCAGTGGAGTCTCCCCCCGTACTAATTTTAGAGAAGTTTTTGATTCTTCATTAATTATCTGAAAATACGAATGTCTTTTATCAATATTCACAGGCACTTCCTCCAACACATTTTATATTTGATTTAAAATTCCCATATACTTTCCTAATTTTGCCTTCATCTTTTGCAATGCCCTTGTATGAAGCTGAGACACTCTCGACTCGGTCACTTCCAAAACATGACTGATTTCTTTTAGTGTAAGGTCTTCATAATAATATAATTCCACAACCCGTCTCTCTTTTTCTGTCAATATTTTCAACGAATCCATCAGCATATTTTTTATTTCTTCCTGCTCAACAGCCTCTTCCGGCATAATAAAATGCCGGCTGGTGTTTTCAGAATTTGGAACCTCACTTCCCTGTTCTAAAAACTCATTCAATGAAACGACATTCGTAATTTTCATTTTAGACTGCCATTCCACGTACTCTTCCTCAGAAATCCCTAATCCCGATGCAATTTCCTCATCCGTAGCTGCTCTGCCCTTTTCACTTTCAATCTGATGCATTACTGCATCTATCTGTCTTTGCTTTTGTCTGACAGTTCTTGGAATCCAATCCATTTTTCGAATCTGATCCAAAATAGCACCACGAATACGCAAAGAGGCATAGGTTTCAAATTTTACAGCCTTTGTATAATCAAACTTATCAATAGCATCTATCAAACCAAAAATTCCGTAGCTGACCAAATCTTCGTATTCAACATTGTATCCCAGATACATGCTTAACCTGCCCGCAACTATTTTAACTAATGGAGCATATTCTAAAATAAGCTTTTCTCTAATCTCCGGACTCTGATTACTTTTTTCATAATCCACCCATAATTTATTTTTTCCTGCTTCATCCATTTAGTGCAAACCCCTTAATCAGAAATTCCTTTCAGGATTCCTGATTTATTCCTCTGCCTTTTCTTCTGGTTCTTCTTCCAAACCATCCTTTTCCAATACAACTCCTTCTTCGAGTTCCCTGGCTTTTCTTTCTTGTTCATTTTTATTATCAAAAGAAGTAATTACTTTTACAAATAATAAACCAAAACAATAAAAAATAAGCAAAACAGACAGCAATACAAGTAATGCTGTCTTAATTTCATATTGAAAAAAGTAGGTCATAATACTGGTAATACTACCTGCAAACAACATAAGTATTAAAGGGAATAGTTTTAATCTGTTATTTTTCATCCTTTTTTCTTTCCTTATATGATTTTACTTTCTTTACCTACTCTTTTGATATGATATTGCCCGGTCGCAGGATAAAACGTAACCGTACGCCCATATGTATCTCCTGTATCTCTTGCTTTTATCGGGATTCTTAACTCTGCCAGTTTTTTAATACTTGCTTCCACGTTCCGATCCCCAATACTGAGCATTTCCGACTTATTGTTTACAGTAAACATTTTGGCTCCGCCGGCAATTTTTGCAACCAAATTTTCTCTTCTGGCACCTTTTGCAATTACCCGCTTAAGTAATTCCTCAATTCCACTATCTGCAAATTTTGCAATATTCATATTATTGCGTATGCTGGTACTGTCCGGCAACATAACATGCACCATACCACAAATTTTAGTCTGAGGATCCCATAGTACAACACCTACACAGGACCCCAGACCTAATGTTGTTATGGAATCAGCACCGCTACATACATTCATGTCCGCCATTCCAACTTTAATTTCCATACTTTATACCTTCATCACCTTCCGCATTTTTTAGAGTTACTCTATCGGAAGCCCTAAAGAAGTAAGAATCTTTTTATAGGATTCCACATCTGGAACCATAATGAAAAAACCGTCAATCTCAATTTCATCAAAAATCTGTGACTGAATCAGTAACATTTCATCTCCAAGAATTCCAAATTCAATTGCAGGAACACTTAAAATTGCGCCAGCCATGTCAATCGCCAAATCTGGAACTGATGGTTCAATTCTAAGTCCCGTCATTTTGCTTAAGGCATTTAAATAGGCTCCGGTAATGATATTCGAAATCTCTTTTAAAGCAGACTGCTCCATTTCTCCATGAATATCCTGGGCATAATCTCCCATAAGCTTTTTCACAAGATGAAGTGCAACATCCTCTTTCACAAGAAACAAAATACTTCCTGTGATATCTTTCTGAATTGCAAGATACATTCCTGCCATAACCTGCTCTTCGCCGCCAATCAGCTCGCCAATCTCAGAAAAATTAATCAATCTGACCTGAGGCACACTCATATCCACTTTGCTCTGCAAAAGTTCTGCCAATGCTGTCGCCGCATTTCCGGCTCCAATATTTCCTATTTCCTGTAATACATCCATGTACTGTGCAGACATATCTTCCACTGTAATATCACTCATAAGATACCCCCCAGGCAATTATTCTTTTTCTAATGCTACCGTATTCAAATCCAATAACGAAACTAATCCACTCTCACATTTACCTACAGCAAATACAAAACCATCTCTTTCTTCTTTGCTGTCACTTGCTACCTTCTCAATGCAATCTTCTTCCAACGCAAGAACTTCTTTCACTTCATCCACGATAATACCAATCATACCATACTGTTCTAATCTTAAAATAATGATACGAGTATTTCTTGTGGTAACATCTTCTTCCATTCCCATCTTCATACGCAGACTCATAACCGGAATTACTTCACCACGAAGATTAATTACCCCCTTAATATAAGATGCTACATTGGGAACTCGTGTAATATGCTGCATTTTAACTATATTATCAATAAATTTAATATCAATACCAAACTGTTCATCTCCCATTGAGATAACGATGTACTGGGCTGTATCTGCAAATGCTTTTTTGTTTTCCATTCTGTTATTCCTCCTTTTTTAGAGTAATGCATTGGTATCTAATATCAATGCTACTTCCCCATCTCCAAGAATTGTTGCACCACTAATTTCTTTACTCTTATTGATGTATTTTCCTAAGGATTTAATAACAATTTCCTGCTGTCCCATCAATTCATCAATAATAAGACCTGCCTGTTTATCACCTTTTTTCACAATTACAGCAATTAAATTATCATCATCTTTCTTCGTTGATTCAATGCCAAGAACCTGATTTAATCTTACTAACGGTATCACATTACCACGAAGGGTTATTACTTCTTTTGACTGTACATACATAATATCAGAAGGAGTAATATCTTCGATTGTCTGGATATTGCCTAAAGAAATAGCATATTTTTCTCCGCCGACAACAACCATAAGTGCCTGAATAATAGCAAGTGTCAATGGCAGACGAATGGTCCATGTACTGCCCACTCCAAGTTTGCTCTTTACTTCAACTTCCCCACTTAAAGATTCAATTTTGGTTCTCACTACATCAAGACCAACACCTCTTCCAGATACATCTGATACCTTTTTGGCAGTTGAGAAGCTTGGAAGGAATAACAAATCAATAATTTCTTTTTCACTCATCACTTCTGCCTGCTCAGGAGTAATTGTTCCTCTTTCTATAGCCTTGTTTCTAACTGCTTCTACATCAATACCATTACCATCATCTCTGACTTCAATAACAACATTGTTGCCTTCCTGATAAGCATTCAAGAAAATAGAACCAACTTCCGGCTTTCCTCTTTCTTTTCTGACTTCAGCAGATTCCAGACCATGATCCGCAGAATTTCGTAACAGATGCATCAATGGGTCACCAATTTCATCCACTACAGTACGGTCAAGTTCTGTTTCTTCACCGGACATATATAATTCCATTTTTTTGCCTAATTTCTTCTGCAAGTCACGAATCATACGCGGGAACTTGTTTACAACACTTTCAATAGGAACCATTCGCACTTTCATTACGGATTCATGAAGATTTGTTGTAACACTTTCCAGATATTCAATATGTTCATTTACACCTGTATTAACAGCACCTTCCACATTTGTAGCAGAAACAAGAGAGTTTTTCGCAATAATCAACTCACTTACAAGATTCATCAAAACATCTAATTTTTCAATGTCCACACGAACCGTTCTGTTAACAACCGGCTTATTTTTCTTTTCTGCTGCTACTTTATTTTCTTTCTTTTTAACTTCTGTATTTTCTGTTATTTCTTCTTCGTTCTCTTCTTTTACTTCTTCTACTACAGTTTCCACAACCGGAGGTGTCATAAGACCACCTACAACTTCCTGAATTTCAGATACGTAGCTGGCTGCTGAAATTGCCTTTTTAGCATCACAGTCTGCAACCATGATAATGCTGAACTCATAATCAAATTTTTCATCTTCAATATCCTGCGTAGATGGATTGGAAACAATAACTTCTCCCAAATCTTCCAAAGCTTTAAATACAAGAAATGCTCTGGCTGCCTTTAAAATACAGCTTTCCTGAACATACACCGTAAGTCCGATAATATTTTTTCCCTGTTTTGCAGCTTCTGCCAATACATGCTTTTCCGGATCGCCCAAAGGAATATTTTTCCACTTTTCCTTTTCATCAGAACTTTCTGTATTTTCCGGTTTTTCTTCTGCTTTGGAACTCTTCTGCTCATCATCAAGCATGGCCTTTAAATCTTTAATTAACAGTTCATTGTCATTGGTACCTTCATCTCCGGTTTCCTGAATGTTATTCAAATATTCATCCAGTGCATCCAGACACTGAAACAAGGTGTCAATCATAGATGCATTTACATTAATATGACCATTTCTTACTTCTGAGAATACATTTTCCATATCATGTGTAAGATTCTGCATTCTCTTATATCCCATAGTTCCTGCCATTCCTTTCAAAGAATGTGCAGCACGGAATACTTCATTAATGGTATCCATATTTTCCGGATTCTGTTCCAACTCCAGAATCTGTGTGTTCAAACTCTGTAAATGTTCTTTAGTTTCATCAATAAAAATCTCGAGATACTGACTTACATCCATTCTAATTTACCCCCACGCGTAAAATAATTTCCTGTGCAACCTGATCCAGTGCCACAACCTGATCTGATAATCCTGCTTTTTTAATACTTCTGGGCATTCCATATACCACACAGCTTTGTTCATCCTGGGATATTACATGCACTTTTTTTCTGCTCTTAAGATTGGTAATTCCTTCCGTTCCATCGGAGCCCATTCCCGTCAAAACCACACACACAATCTCGTCATATTTACTTGATATCAGAGATTCATACATGTAATTTGCACACGGTTTTACTCCTTCTCTGGAGGGTTCATCTGTATAATGAATCAGGCTTCTTCCCTGCCTTTCTGAAACATTCAGATGTTTTCCACCCTGTGCCACGTAAACCCAGCCCTTTTTCAGTTCTTCACCTTCTTCGGCCTCTTTTACATGCATGGAACTTAAAGAATTTAATCTTTCTGCCATAGACTTCGTAAAGCCACCCGGCATATGTTGTACAAGAACTACAGGTGCATCCAGATTCTCAGGCAGTCTTGGAATAACAGACTGTAATGACTTTGGTCCTCCGGTAGAGCTGGCAATGGCAACAATCTTCTTGCCTCCGGCACCTACTCCCTTCTTTTTTACCAGTTCAACGATTTTTTTCGTATTCTGCGTATCCTCTCTGGTAAATACTTTGGTAAAGACCGGTGGATTGGAATTCACAACTGCATTTAAAGTTCGAAGAAAGTTTTTCGTAAATTCCTCACCTCTGCAGTCAAAAGCCCGATCCGGCTTATGCACGAAATCCAAAGCTCCTAATTCCAAAGCATCTAAGGTTGTCTGCGCACCTTCTCTGGTATCGGTACTAGCCATCATAATACGCACAGAAATCTTGTCTTTACGCAGTTCCTTCAGTAATTCCAACCCATTCATCTTAGGCATGTTCACATCCAAAACAACTGCATCATAACTGTTCTTTCTGATCAATTCCAGTGCTTCCAGACCATTGGTTGCCTTATCGACCACCTTTAAGTTCTTATCTTGCTCTATTATATCACAAAGAACCCTTCTCATGAGTGCAGAGTCATCAACAACTAGTAATTTTTTCATGTTTTCCTCCTAAAATCCACTATCATGTTTTCTTCGCTTACGTTCATCTTCAAAAATATACTGAATAATCATTTCTCTATCCCGGTTGGATATCTTCTTATACTGAATCCTGACCTCAAAAGTATCCGTATCCACGTTTTTTACGGGTTTTACACTTAATACTCTGCCCAAGGCTTCTATTTTCTTCACTCCAGCCTTTAATTCCAAATTCATACTGCACAAAATCAATTCATGAACTTCGTATTTCTCTCCTGTACGGAATCGAACACCTCCGCCGCCGATATCCAATGTCCGGCCTTCGGTTCCTTCTACGATTTCATCCCATACAAGCATTTCTTTTTCTTCCTCGGACAAGCTTCTTGTCACTACAGGAATACTACAGCCATACCGATAAAATTCCCTTCTCTGGTATTTTTTCAGCGGTGAAGTCAGTTCTACGACCTGTAATAACACATTCCCGCTTTTATAACGTTCTGTCATCCTGACCTCACACTGATACAATCCTTTGGAGGTATAAATTATCATTACAAACAGCACGTTTCTTGGCAGCAATACCAGGCGTGACTGTTCTATGGGCATAAGAATTTCCACTTTATCTTCATCCAAAAGCTGATTTACCTTACTAAAATAAACCTTCTGCTCTTTTTCTTCGTCCTTCGTTAAGATTCCCTGCCGCAGCCGTAATTCTATCTTATCTCCTATGCCAACATACTTTTCAAGCATAACACTCTCCCAATCAAATCATTTTATTTTTTCCAGTAATCATATGTGAAAAAAATGCTGCCATTCCACGTTTCTTTACCGGTTTTTCTTCTCCCATCAGACTGGCGGCAATCCGTTCATATGCAATTGCAGACTTTGCATTTGGATTACTTAAGGATACCGGCTTTTGCTGCATTACAGCTTCCGACAGCTGCGTATCCCACGGTATTGCTCCCAGATAACTAATTGGAATTTTTAGATACCGATTCACTACTACTTCCAGTTTTTTAAAGAGATTCTCTCCTTCGCTGGCTCTGTTTACACGATTGGCTATTACCTTAATCTGTGAAACATCTTTCGAAAATCTTGGATGCCGGTTCAATGCTTTCAACAAAGAATAAGAATCTGTAATGGAAGTGGGCTCCGGTGTTGTCACCAGCAGAATTTCCCCGCTGGCTACCAGAAATTCTAAAACAGCATCCGAAATTCCCGCTCCTGTATCAATGATAATCACATCTGCAATGGCATCCAACTGTGCCAGATTCTGTATAATGTAGGTAAGATGTTCCCGACTTAAATTTGACATTCCTACAATTCCGGAACCTCCGGATATAAAACCAACATCTCCGGCTCCCCAGGTAATGATATCTTTAATGTTTTTTCCCTGATAAATCAAATCACATAAATTATGCTTGGGAACCGTTCCAAACATAATTTCAATATTAGCCAACCCAAAATCTGCATCTAAAATTATAACACGTTGTCCCATTTTCCGAAACTGTAATGCAAGATTTATCGAAGTATTTGACTTTCCCACTCCTCCTTTTCCGCTAGTGACTGTAATCACACGCGCCAAAGGCCTTTGCGGTGTATGATTTGCTTTGATAATATTACGTAACTGTTCTGCCTGATCCATAATCGATGTCCCCCTCGACTTAATTGCCGCTCAAAATCTGTTTTACCGTAGTCTGAGCATTAAATGGCAGGATATCATCCGGTACATTCTGTCCGCAGGTTACATATGACATAGATGCACCTGTATATAATCTGAGATTATATAGATTTCCCAACGCGGTCGTTTCGTCTAACTTTGTAAAAATAATCTTATAGTCATCAATCCCTTTATAAGCATCCGCAATGCCTGTTAAATCTTTATATTTGGTGGTTGCACTGACTACCAGATACACCTCTTTTTCTACCTCCTCACCAAGTACATGTATAAATTCACAAATAGCTTCTTTTTGTTCCTCATTCTGATGGGAATGTCCTGACGTATCTATTAACAGATAATCAAAATCTCTATACTCCTCTACACTCTGCAAAATCTCATCCGGTGTATAAATCACCCGGAACGGAACTTCCAGGATATTGGCATAAATCCTAAGCTGCTCCGCCGCAGCTATTCGATAAGTATCCGCTGTCAGTAAAGCAATCTTTTTCTTTTGTTCTACACAGAATTTGGATGCTATCTTGGCAATCGTTGTAGTTTTTCCTACTCCTGTAGGGCCAATGAAATAAATAATCTTAGGATTATTTTCTGCGGGCTTGATTCTTTTTGCCTGGCCAAATTTTAAAATCATTTTCTGATAAACACTGGAAAGCACAAAATCCATCTGCATATCTGACTTTCCAATCTGCTGAATTTCATCAATTAACTGGTTTGCATATTTTTCATCGATTTCATTTTCAATCAAAGTATTGTATAAAAGCTTCAAGAATGTCTCATTTTCTTCTGATACCTTCTTCATATGCTCTTCTTTCTGCTTTTTCTCTTCTTCTTTTCTTTCCTCTTCCTTATCCTTTAAAATCTGCTGCTGCAATAAAGTCTGCAGACCGTCCAGTTTTTCCACAATGGCTTTTCCAGTTTCTTCACTTTCTTCCACCTTCATTTTTTCCTCGTTTCTTAAAGGCTGCTTTTCCCAGATGGAATCCGGAACCAAGGGCCCCGAGGTTTCCTTTGCCGGAGGAAACAAGGATTTGATTTTTTCAGTTTCTGCTTCTAAAGCTACTGTTACCTCTGCTACCATACCACCAAAAAATCCAAAAAATCCTTTTTTCTTGGTATTCTTTACATTCATAATAACAATGTTTTCGCCTAAGTCCTTCTTAGCCGCGTCAATTGCTTCTTTTTCTGTTTTTGCTGTATATTTTTTGATGATCATGTTCTAGCCTCTCTTATAATATATTTATCCTGTAATCATACCTACTGACTGTAATTCTACATCCGAACAGATTTCGTTATAAGAGACTACAATCAAATCCCTGTAATACTCTTCTGTCAGACGTTTGAAGTAAATACGAACAATGGGCGACGTAATCACAATCGGAGTTTTTCCCATGTTTTCCAGTTTCTTGGTTTCTGTTTCCACAGATTTTAAAATTGCTCTGGATTTTTCCGGATCCAATGCCAGATAAGCTCCCTGTTCCGTCTGTTTTACACTTTTCATAATTTCCTGTTCCACTGCCGGATCCAAAGTTACCACACTGGTGGTTTCCCTTGGGGGAAAATACTTACTGGAAATTGCCCGCTTCAGGCTCTGTCTTACATATTCCGTCAAAATATCCGTATCCCGGCTGGTAGATGCATAATCAGCCAAAGTCTCAAAAATAGTAAGCAAATCTCTTATAGAAATACCTTCCCGCAAAAGATTCTGCAATACTTTCTGCACTTCTCCAAGTCCCAAAGTCTTTGGAATCAATTCTTCCACCAATACCGGATTGGTCTCCTTCAAATTGTTCACCAGACTCTGTACATCCTGACGGGATAATAATTCTGCCACATGCTGCCGTATCACTTCCGTTAAATGGGTAGCAATAATGGATGGCGGGTCTACCACGGTATAGCCAAGGCTTTCTGCCCGCTCCCTCTGTCCTTCCGTGATCCAGATTGCAGGCAAATGGAAAGATGGTTCAAAGGTAGGGATTCCGGCAATTTCTTCTTCCACAAATCCGGGATTCATTGCCATATAATGGTCAAACAGAATCTCTCCTTCACTTACCTGAATTCCTTTAATTTTAATAATATATTGGTTCGGATTTAACTGGATATTATCCCTGAGACGGATAATCGGCACTACCATACCAAGTTCCAATGCTACCTGTCTACGAATCATAACCACACGATCCAGTAAATCTCCTCCCTGATTTACATCAGCCAGAGGAATAATCCCATAACCAAACTCCAGTTCAATAGGGTCTACCTGTAAAAGACTGTTTACATTTTCCGGCTGACGGATTTCTTCTGCCGCCGCTTCTTCCACGTCTGTTTCGGCTTCAATTCCTGCTGTCTCAATGGTACTTTCCATCATTCTTGCGGCTACCACAAATGCCATTCCCATACCTACGAAAATAATGGCATTTAAAGGCGTTACCAATCCTAATACAGACAGCGCAATTCCAACCAGATATAATACTTTCGGGATTCCGAAAAGCTGTCCGATTAACACATTACCAAAATCCGCCTCTTTGCTGCCTTTGGTTACCAGAATACCGGTAGCCAGTGAAATTAACAAAGAAGGAATCTGGCTGACCAGACCATCACCAATGGTAAGAATCGTATATTTTTCCAGAGCCGCATTGATGTCCATTCCCTGCCGCAAAACACCCATGGCAATTCCACCGACAATATTTACTGCCGTAATCATAAGACCTGCGGTAGCATCTCCTTTTACATACTTTACCGCACCATCCATGGAACCAAAGAAACTTGCTTCCTGCTGAATCTTATCTCTTCTTCGTTTCGCTTCTGCGTCTGTAATTGCTCCCGTGTTCAAATCCGCATCAATGGCCATCTGCTTTCCGGGCATAGCATCCAGTGTAAATCTTGCCGTTACTTCTGCCACACGTTCGGAACCTTTGTTAATTACCATAAACTGAATCAAAATCAGAATGATAAATACAATTACACCGATAATCAGGTCACCGCCGCCTACAAATTCTCCAAATGTAGATACTACGTTTCCCGGGTCTCCGGTTCCCAGTATCAGCTTGGTCGAAGACATATTCAAACCAATTCTAAAAATGGTACTGAACAACAATATCGTAGGGAAATTAGACATATCCAAAACTTCTTTGGCAAACATACAGGTAAATAAAATCGTGAAGGATATGGCGATGTTAAATGCCAACAAAATATCCAGCAAAGAAGTAGGTATCGTAATAATCATCATGGCAATGGCCGTTAACAAATACAATGCGACTGCTATATCTGTCTTCTTCATGTCTTTTCTCCTTCCCTTTTATATTTTTCAAACAGTTTTATACTTTTCCCTGCAAATGGTATACAAATGCCAACACTTCTGCCACTGCCTGATATAACTCCGGCGGTACCGCTTCTCCTACTTCTACGTTGGCATACAACATTCTGGCTAAGGGTTTATTTTCTACAATTTCAATTTTATTTTCTCTGGCAACTTCTTTAATCTTCTGTGCCAGTGAATCCTGCCCTTTGGCAATTACTACCGGAGCATCACTTACCACCGGGTCATACTTAATCGCCACCGCATAATGGGTCGGGTTGGTAATTACCACATCCGCCTGAGGAAGTGCCTGCATCATTCTTCGTCTGGATACTTCCTGCATCTTCTGACGAATCTTTCCTTTTACCTGCGGGTCTCCTTCCTGATTCTTGTATTCTTCTTTAATTTCCTGCTTTGTCATCTTCATATCTTCTGCAAATTTCCACTTCTGATAAGCAAAATCCGCAAAAGCGAAAACAAGATAAACAACGGCAATCCGAATTCCTAAATCAGTTACAATTTGTAATATCAAATTAATTGCCGGCATAATTTCCATATCATATAAATAAAAAACATAGAGGGACTGGTCTTTCAGATATCCATATGCCATATAAACAATAATACCAATTTTAATAAAAGATTTTAACAATTCCACTAACGAATTCACCGAAATTATTTTCTGAAATCCTTTGATTGGATTTAATTTGGAAAATTTCGGTTGTAAAGGCTTACTGGTGGGTTTCCACCTTACCTGCATATAATCACTTAAAAAAGCCACTAAAAATCCGATTAATAAGATAGGCAATATAATCATAATAATCTGGGTCATTCCATGACGGATTAAAATCACCAAATCCCACTCCGGGGCAGTCCCCCCCAAAAGCTTAGTTACTGCGGGAATCCTGTTGTATATGGTCTGAAAAGACTCTAAAAAACTGTTCCCCATATTGCCGGTCCAGATTTTTAATACCAAAAACAGAGCCAAAAGCCCCATCCCATTGGCAATTTCTCTGGATTTGGCCACTTGCCCTTCTTTTCTTGCATCATCTAATTTTTTCTGTGTTGCCGGCTCCGTCTTTTCACCGCCGGGACCATCTTTTGCAAAAAATTGAAGATTATATTCTAAAATCACATCATTGCCTCCACAAATGCAACCATCATGATTTTCATTTCTTTAAAAATCATGTCCGAAATATCCGGAAGCATGCCTACGGTAAAAAACAACACCAAAATCCCAACCAATACTTTTATCTGCATTCCAACAGAGAACATATTCATCTGTGGTGCAACCTTGGTCAAAATGCCAAGTAAAGCATTCAATACAATCATAACCGCAAACATGGGCAGGCAAATTCGAAAAGAAATCAATATATAATCTGCCATAAACTTCAGCATGACATTTAATAACTTATCTGTCGGAAAAACAGCACCTGCAACCGGTATCAATGTAAAACTTTCTGCCAATGCTTTCATAATATATTGATACATACCTGAAACAATCAGCAGCAGCATTATTCCATACTGGTATATTAAACCACTGATACTCATCTCTTCCCTTGTTGTGGGGTCCATCATACTTGCCATGGAAAGTCCGGTTTCCATATCAATAATCCTTCCAGCAAATCCTATGATTCCTGTACAGATATTACATCCATATCCCATCAGCAGACCTACCGCCGCTTCTTTTAATACCAAAGCTGCATAACCATATACAGTATCATATACGAGAAGGGGCTTCTGCCCCATGGTAGTATACAACAACACCGATACCAGAAAAGAAAGTCCTATTTTAATCCGGCTGGGCGTATTATTCATACTATAAAAGGGGGCAATATATATAAAACAGGAAATTCTGCAGAATATTAACAGAAAAAATTCTAATTCTGCCATTGAAAACGAATAATTTAACATATTTTTTATCCTAATGCCATCCTCCAAAGCATAAACCAAAGGTTGCATTTTCAATCTCTATCTGATATATATTGAAAAATCAGACCATAATTGAACCATATATTCCACCATATTATTCAGCATCCAGTGACCTAAAACAATAATAGAAATAAAAATTGCCAGAATTTTAGGCACAAAGGTCAAAGTCTGTTCCTGAATACTTGTTACCGTCTGAAAAATACTGATAATCAGACCTACAATCAGGGAAACAATTAATACAGGAGCTGCTGTAATACATATCACATACAAACCACGATTACAAATCTGTACAACGTCATCTATGGTCATCTTTTCTATTCTCCTTTTTAATTAAAAACTAGTAAAAAGTTTTTACTAAATTTCCAATCACTAAATTCCATCCATCTGCCAAAACAAATAAAAGTATCTTAAAAGGCATGGATATGGTAGTCGGCGGAAGCTTCATCATACCCATAGTCATAAGAGC
>CAZSWC010000046.1:0-17522 GCA_964610665.1 uncultured Lachnospiraceae bacterium | reverse complement strand
TTGGGGATTTCAGGACGATCAATTAGTTCACATGCATAAGTATTTTTTATAAAAAGGTATGAGGAGTTGACAGTATGATATATTTAAGTAGTTTTTCGCTATCGTCGAAAATGGTAAAAAATCCTAATATTTATCCGTATCACGTGTTTGCAAAAAAGACTGAAAGGGTTTTCTTATTTAGTAATATCACTATTCTATACGGAAATAACGCTTCTGGAAAATCAACTGTATTAAATATTATTGCAAATAAACTGAGAATAGAGGGGCTTGAGTATTCTACAGCCAATCAATATGGCATTACGGAATATTTTTCTAAATATGTAAATGAATGTGGCTTTTCTTTGGGCGAAGATGAAGATGGTATTTCATTTAGGAAGATTCCAGAGAAAAGCCGTTATATAAAAAGTGAAGACATCTTGTATGAAATAAAAAAAATACAGCAAGAGCAGGTGTTAAAAGACGGATACATCTATGAACATGTTAGACGTGGAATGGATAAAGCTAATGTAGAACAATATAAAAATTCTTACAAAATGTGGAGAGAGATAGAAAATATTAAATTCTCACAAGAAAAGTATTCAAATGGTGAAACGACCTTGCAAATGTTGGATGACTTACTTGAACCGGATGCGTTATATCTTTTAGATGAACCTGAAGTTTCTCTATCTCCACAAAATCAAATTCAATTGGCAGAAAAATTGAATAAGGCAGCACGATATTTAGGTTGTCAATTTATTATAGCGACCCATTCACCATTTTTACTTGGCACATTACAGGCGAAGATTTATGATTTAGATGCTTCAGATCTGAATGTTGTTAAATGGACAGAATTGGAAAATGTGCGATATTTTTATGAGTTTTTTGAAAAACATAAAAATGAATTTTAGATACAAATGAACAGGTTTTGTGTGAAGTTAAAGACATGATATTACGGCGAATAGAATGTCGCCTTATATGCGACCAACTTAGAAAGTTCTGTATGTAGAATATGATTATAAAAGAGGTTCTTTAGATAAGAAAAATCTAATGTTTGAAAGGAGTAATCATATGAGTACAGGATTAACTGAGTTGGTTTTTATTTTAGACAGAAGTGGTTCTATGAATGGATTAGAGCGTGATACGATTGGTGGATTTAACGGAATGATTGCAAAACAGAAGACAGAGAAACAAAATGTTAATGTAACTACTGTTTTATTTGATGATCAGGTGGAGATTATTCACGATCGATTTCCAATAGAAATTGTCCAACCGTTAACGGAAAAAGAATATTATGTACGTGGCTGTACAGCACTTCTGGATGCTGTAGGCGAAACAATTGAAAAGATAGATAATGTTCAAAAATATTTGCCGGAAACCCATAGGGCTGAGAAAACCATTTTTATTATTACTACTGATGGATTAGAAAATTCCAGTGAACATTATTCATACAAAAAAATTAGGAGAATGATTAATGCGAAAAAAGAATGTGGATGGGAATTCTTGTTTTTGGGAGCTAATATTGATGCTGGAAAAGAAGCAGAAAAGATAGGTATTTCTAGGAATCGATCTGTTACGTATGAAAATGATCCAGAAGGAGTAGCAATCAATTATAAAACGATAGGACAAGTGATATCGAAGGCTGTTCGAGCCGATTGTATGGAAGATTTGTTTGATTGTGACTGGTCTAAGGAAATTAAAGAATATAAGAATAAGAGCAATTTATAAGAAAGAAGGAATAAAATGTATTTTCTGGTGGATTTTGAAAATGTGAGAAGTGGAGGACTTCGAGGCGTAGATTATTTGGATAAGAATGATTATATCACGATTTTTTTTAGTGATGCAGCTCATAGCTGTGAAGGAAGATACTTACAGGAAATTGAAGAATCGGGGTGTCATTTTGATACATGTAAATTACAAAATACAGGCAAAAATGGTCTGGATTTCTATATTGCTTCAAGAGTAGGAGAGTTTTATGGATCAGGACACAAAGAACGAGTTGCTATCATTAGTAAAGATCAAGGTTATAAAGCGGTGCGTGATTATTGGGATGTAAGATTGCCATCCAATAAAAAAATTATTATTTCTCCGTCTGTTGAAAGAAGTTTAATAGCAAGTAATGATAATAGTGAACGTGTTAAAAAATTAAAAGGAAAACTTGCGGGGGTTGAGATTGATGTGTTTCAAGCAAAATATGATGAGCGAATGAAAATACAGCAGTTATTACAGCAAATTTTTCAAGAGACAGAGTATGAAAATAAAATGTCTGAAATTCAAGATATGATAGAAACAACAAAATCTCCTAAAATTATATACTTGAATTCATTACATCGGTTTGGACGAAATCAAGGATTAGAAATATATCGACGAATAAAGCCTGTCTTATATGAAAATATGGAGTTGGTGCAGTAGACAATCATAAGGATACACATTTATCGGAAAAGAGTACCAATATAAGCTTAGATAATGGACATCTATATTAAAAATCAAATTTATATGATAGTTTTGCAATATAAAATATATGGATTATGTTAGGGTCAAATTGATGATTCAAAAAAAGCATAGTATAATTTACTATAAAGGAAGGTGTATAGTGCTTGAGTGTATGGAGGATGAAAAATGTTAACTGAGGAAATCAGAGAATCATTGAAAAAATATATTGCTAAAAATTATATTCAAATCTGTCATGAAGAAGGGTATAAGAGCTTAGTAGACGATAATATAAAAGAAATAAATATCAGCTATTCTAATAATGAAGGTTTATCGTTGGATCAACTCATAGATGAAATTGGCGAAACGTTCACAGAAAAATTATTGTCATTAATAGATAGTAGAGGGATGACTGATGTGGAAGTGTATAAAAGAGCAAATATAGATAGAAAACTGTTTTCAAAAATAAGAAGTAATCCAGCGTATCATCCTAGAAAACAAACGGTTTTGGCATTAGCTATTGCATTAAAATTAGATTTGGAAGAAACGGTAGATTTGTTGATGAGAGCAGAGTATGCTCTTTCACCTGGAAATAAAGGTGATTTGATAGTCAGATATTTTATTGAACACAAGATATTCGATATTATGACGATTAATTTTGCTTTAGATGAGTATGAGCAACCTATATTGGGATGATATATTATATTGAGATAAACCGTATAGGTAATTAAAAAATGTTTATTAACCAAGTATTGGATATGGAGGCAGATATGGAAGAATATATTACAGATAAGGATTTGCTTGTATTATTAGAAGACATAGAAGATAAGTTGCAAAATGATAAAGTAGAAGAGTGTAAGGAAATGCTTGAACAGATAATGCAGGATAGCAAGCAGGAGAAAAAATATATTGATCGTACATACATAGGGAATGTTAAAGCAAGAAAAAGAATTAATAGAATAGCGGAAATAAATGAGATGTTAACTAAAATGTCGAATGAACAGGTGGATAATGTTCATAGTTATACAATTGATGAATATGATGAACCTAATCACGAAGCAGAAGCGTTAAGAGCGATTGTTAGTTTGAGTAGGAAAGACTTTAGAAAGGAATAATAATGAATAATCATATTTTTGCACTTTTGGTTGGTGTTGGAAATTATACAGAATTAAAAATCCATAATTTAC
The DNA here is from genome assembly GCA_964610665.1 of uncultured Lachnospiraceae bacterium. Classification (GTDB taxonomy): domain Bacteria; phylum Bacillota; class Clostridia; order Lachnospirales; family Lachnospiraceae; genus SFDP01. The sequence goes on along the minus strand of CAZSWC010000046.1, from coordinate 13,929 downwards.
CATCCTATAGGACTGATTTAGAATTAATGGATAAAGCCTTAATAGATGGCTTAAAATGCAACTCTGAGCATATTCGTATTATGGATGGTGATGATAACAATGGAATTGTTAATGTAAATGCGTTTGTTCAAGAAATGGGACGTTTTGGGCGGATGTTATCTGAACAAGATACTTTTATATTTTATTTTTCCGGACATGGAAGTGTTAAAAATTTAGTATTTAGTGACGCTCAATTAGATCAACAAAGCATAATCAACTATATTGATAAAATACCCTGCAAGAATAAAATAGTAATTTTAGATTGTTGCTATTCTGGAAATTTTGGTGTCCTTGAAGCAAAACATATAAATTTAGATGAGTCTATTGATAACTTTGTGGGACATGGGATTGCTGTATATGCATCGTCTTCTGCTGATGAATTATCTAGAATTGGATTAGATGGTAGGTATAGCGTTTTTACTGAAGCATTGGCAACTTCAATTCTTTCCGATGGGTTAATAAAAAAAGGAAAAATTGAATTAAATGATATATATAGAGAAACTCGTAGGTTGATAAATATATGGAATGACAAATATCCGGAGAAAAAACAAAATCCTATATTTAGGAGCAATATAGGAGGAACAATTTATTTTAAGGTGGCAGAATATAAGCCGTATGTTCCCAAAGATTATGTGATATACACTAAGAAGTATGATGTTGTTAAGATAAAACCTCTGAGCACAACAAATGAAAAACGTTTATGCGTATTTGTTGTATTACACGAAACAGCAACGGATGAAATGTTGATTGAAATAACAAAAGAGGTTGCAAAGCAACTAAAATATGCACAAGTATATTCAAGTAAACGCAGCGAAGAAAAATTTTTAAACTCACCAGCAAAGGCTATATGGTGTTATTTTGGAAATAGCAATACTGATATCATTAACAGTACACATCAGTATTATACGATTTGGGCAGTGTCGGATGTGAGAAATAAATATTTTAGAAAGAATAGTAATGCTAGAATAGTTGATGATATTTATATATTCGAGAATTCGTCTTACGCATTAGTTAAGAAATTACAGGCCAATACCATTCCAAGAGCGGAGTATATCAAGGAATGCAAGGATTTTTTGAAATTATTTATTGATATGGCGGAAGATTTTTTGATAGATTTTCAAGAAGTTATAAATAAAACATTTACATATGAAAAACTACAGTTAAAATATGGGGCGTGGATCAATTCTGCAAAAAGGGAGTTTGTCTTATTGTCAGATATGGAAGTTGCACCAGATGATTTGCATGATTGGGTAGAAGAAATTTTTAGAATATCTGGGTGTGTGTTAGATTTGAGTATTTTGTTGGAAGGGGATAATAATTCAAAAAAAATAACGGAGAGAGAAGAATGGCTTATTAAACATGCAAGAAAGCAATATTATGAAAGTATTGAGAATTTAAAGAGAATAGAAGAAAATCAAGAGTTATAAGGCAGCTGAAATGCTGCCTTTTTCAATGTCGCTTTTAAGGCGACCTTATTTGGGAAAATAGGATTACAATAAAGAATATGAAATATGCAAAGAATATTGTTAAAAATTGACAAAAAATAGTGCCAAAAGCATGGTTGATTTATACATGATATTGACATTGTTCGCTGAAAAGTATAAAATATAATAGAATATAAAAATAAAATCAAAGAACATTCAGATGGTAGTTGGTTATATATAAGTACATTGAAATATAGCAATATATTTGAATGTATGTTTGTATGAAAAGGCGGATATATGATGGAATTTTTAACGATTAAGGAAATTGCTGAAAACTGGAATGTAACGCCACGTAGAATTCAGAAGATGTGCTCAGATGGAAGGATACCAGGAGCAAGAAAGTTTGGACGAGATTGGGCGATTCCGGCAGACGCTGAGAAGCCAAAGGATGGAAGAGTAACTACTGGTGAATATAAGAATTGGAGAAAGAACGCTAAAGAAGTGTAGGTGATGATATGGCAGGAAAAGGAAGTAGATTTGTTGCTTCTTTATTTGGAATTCGTCTAAGTGAAGATGCACCTCAATTACAAAGTTTGGTTCCGCAGCGTATATCAAATGAAATAATGACTGGACAGCTTCCTAAATTTAATCCTTCAACGATTATGTTAGGACAAAATGAGACCTGTCATTTTATGGACAAAGCTGCTTTGGCAGTTAAACAGAAGGAAAGATCATATTCAAGTAGACGTGGTGGAAGCAGTTACAAAGTGACAAAGAACTGGACAATGCACAATACACATGGAACGACCCGACCTATTGATCAGGAATGGTTTGAGTTCAAAGAAGGTGTTGTCTTTGTTACAAATGAGAGAATTATTTTTGTTGCTCCTGAGCATGGCTTTGAAAAGAAAATAAAGAAATTGACGGCGGTTATTCCTTATACTGATGCAGTTGCATTACAGTTTGGAAGCCAGACTATAAATTTGATGATGCCTCAGTCGCAGCTTATGGCCATGGTGCTGCAGATGGTGCATTAAGAGGTTGGGAAAATGGATATTGATTTATCGAAGGTTATAGGCTATTCGAGAGAAAGCCTTCAGAGTAGAGCGCTTATGCGATCAATTATGCTTGATTTGTATCCAGGCAAAACAAGAGAGATGAACGTCCTTCTTGATGTCTATGAAAGCGGTGTGCCAAGAAAAATTAAAAATGATGGAAATATTACCGATGCAAAATATGCTCAGTATATTCAGAAAATAGTAGATGACTATGGAATGCAGGAACAGTGGGCGATTGTTGGCTTGAACGCATGGATTGATGTTTGTTTAGGAAACGGTACGGCTGCATCGATTAAGTATGGGGCAATTGTTACATCAATGAATGGTGGGAACCCTTCAAATGGTAATTCGGTAAGTGGTGGGTACACTAAGCCGATTATTCATAATGCAAACGGAAACGCTTCTCCAATTGTTGTAAAAGGAAAGTCTGAAGATTATGAAATTAGAGATTTGGGAAATGGAACAGCTGAAATAAAGAATTTCAATGGTTTTGATCGGGAAAACATGTTGGTACCAACAGAAATCGGAGGGAAACGCATTGTTGGAATTGGAGAAGATGCGTTTAAATCGTGTGTTGGGATAAAACGATTAATTATACCAGAAGGAATAATAAGTATTGCCCAAGGCGCTTTTTCAGAATGTAGTAATTTGCGCAGTGTAGTTTTACCGACAACATTAAAGATATTGGGTGAAGCTGCTGGTGGGTATGGAACGGGCGCTTTTCAGAGTACCAATATAGAGAGTATAAATTTACCAAATAGCATAAGGGAAATAGGTCCAAACACATTTTACAATTGCAAACAGTTGGTAAATGTGGAGTTGCCAGATAATCTATTTGCAATTGGGAATTATGCATTCCAGAATTGTGGCAAAATAGTAAGAATAGTGCTTCCTACAACTGTACGATCAATAAAGGAAAATGCATTTGAAGGATGTAGCACCTTGAAGGATGTGCAGTTAAATGAAGGATTGTTGGAAATTGGTGAGAAAGCATTTAAGGATTGTAATCAGTTATTAAAGATTACAATGCCAAGTACCGTTAATAAATTTGGATCAGGAATATTTACAAGAGGATTTAGAACAAATGGTATAACTGTAAGGTGCTATCCAGGATCTAAAGCTATTGAATATTGCAGAAACAATCGTATAAATATTGATCCTATAGGTGGTGTGACTGCTAATACTAGTTTTGATAGTGTGAATATTGTGCCGATTACACATGCCCCTATACCAAATCCAAAACCACAAAGTAATCAGAATATTAAACAGAATGATTATGAAATTAAAGATTTGGGAAATGGAACTGCTGAAATTACAAAGTATAATGGTTTTGATCAGGAAGACACGTTGATACCAACGGAAATCGGAGGGAAACGCATTGTTGGAATTGGAGAAGATGCGTTTAAATCGTGTGTTGGGATAAAACGATTAATTATACCAGAAGGAATAATAAGTATTGCCCAAGGCGCTTTTTCAGAATGTAGTAATTTGCGCAGTGTAGTTTTACCGACAACATTAAAGATATTGGGTGAAGCTGCTGGTGGGTATGGAACGGGCGCTTTTCAGAGTACCAATATAGAGAGTATAAATTTACCAAATAGCATAAGGGAAATAGGTCCAAACACATTTTACAATTGCAAACAGTTGGTAAATGTGGAGTTGCCAGATAATCTATTTGCAATTGGGAATTATGCATTCCAGAATTGTGGCAAAATAGTAAGAATAGTGCTTCCTACAACTGTACGATCAATAAAGGAAAATGCATTTGAAGGATGTAGCACCTTGAAGGATGTGCAGTTAAATGAAGGATTGTTGGAAATTGGTGAGAAAGCATTTAAGGATTGTAATCAGTTATTAAAGATTACAATGCCAAGTACCGTTAATAAATTTGGATCAGGAATATTTACAAGAGGATTTAGAACAAATGGTATAACTGTAAGGTGCTATCCAGGATCTAAAGCTATTGAATATTGCAGAAATAATCGGATTAATATAGAGAATGCGGGTGCTTAAGGAGGAAATCATGGGATCATTAAAAGTTGGCGATACAATCAAAATGAAATACGGCGGAGAAGCTAAGGTATTAGCCGAGTTTGGCTCTGGCGGACAGGGAACGGTTTACAAGGTTTCCTACAATGGCAAAGAATATGCTTTGAAATGGTATCACAAGGATGTATTCAAAGGAAAAGAGAAGGAGTTCTATCAGAACCTTGAGAATAACATCCAGAAAGGTGCTCCTACAAAAGACTTCCTCTGGCCTCTTGGTATTACTGAAGTACATGCAGGTGTGTTTGGCTACATCATGGATGTAAGACCTGCAGGGTATTATGAATTGACAGAGTTTTTTGTTGGGTCAAAGAAACAGAAACAAGTTAGATTTAAGTCCTTTAATGCAATTGCAGATGCAGCAATAAACATTATTCAGGCATTTAGAGAATTACATAACAGCGGATATAGCTATCAGGATATTAATAATGGAAACTTCTTTATTAATCCTGAAAATGGAAAGGTTCTTATCTGTGATAACGATAATGTTTCACCATATGGCGTGAACCTTGGAATTCTCGGGAAACAGAGATATATGGCTCCAGAGGTTGTTACAGGAAAGAATGATCCGGACAAGCAATCTGATAGATTTTCACTTGCAGTAATTCTTTTCAGACTCTTGTTTATCAATCATCCATTGGAAGGAAAGAGATCTACTCCTCCATGTATGACAAAGGAACTAGAGAGAAGATATTACGGAGAGGAACCAATATTTGTTTTAGATCCGAGTGACGACAGAAACAGACCGGTTCCGGGAACAGACAAAAATTTAAAAACATTCTGGCCAGTTTATCCTCAATATATCAAAGATCTTTTCATTAGAGCATTTAGTTCAGATGTAATGCTTAAGAAGGCTCCAAGAGTGATTGAGAAAGAATGGTTAGATGTATTTTTCAGATTCAAAGCAAGTATTGTAAAATGCCCTTATTGTAAGCAGGAAACATTTATTTCACAGCAGGGCGACAATACATGTATTGAATGTAAGAAGAAAATAACAGTTCCTAATGCGATTCAGTTCGGTACGGTAACAGTACCTCTTTATCCGGGAACAAAACTCATGATGTGGCATGCAGATTCATCACAAAATGATGTTGAAACAAAACTTGGCGAGGTTATTGCTAACCCAAGCAATCCGAATTTGTTCGGAATAAAGAATCTCAGCACATTGAGTTGGAAGATAAATCTTCCAGATGGAAGCCAGAAACCGTTGGCTCCTAGTGCAGTAGTCCCTGTAAAAAAGGATTTTACAATTGAGTGTACAACAAATCCAAAAGATGCAGGAAAAATTATTTAATGGGAGGAAACAAAAATGTCACTATTAGAAGAAATTACACCATCACCTAGAAAGGTTATGACTTTGTTTTATTTGGTAGACACATCTGGAAGTATGGGTGGATCAAGAATCGGAACTGTAAATGCAGCTATGGAAGAATGTATCCCTCTTCTTAAGGAGGTTGCTGCAGCGAATGATGATGCGGAAATTAAGGTTGCAATCCTTCAGTTTTCAAGCGGATGTTCATGGGTTACACCTACATCTGGTCCGGTAGGTCTTGATGATATTATTTGGAATGACCTTCAGGCTGGCGGAATGACTGAGTTCGGTGGAGCACTATTAGAATTAGATAAGAAGCTCTCGAGAAATGAGTATCTTAATTCTCAGACAGGAGCATATGCACCGGTTATTTTATTGCTGAGTGATGGTGGTCCTACTGATAATTGGGAAGCTGGTTTAAATAAAATTAAAGAGAACAACTGGTTCAAACACGCAATTAAGATTGCTATTGATATTGAAAGCGGCTCTGACAGATCTGTACTTGCACAATTTACTGGAAATCCAGAGGCTATTCTTGACGCAAAAGATACTGCAACTCTTAAGAAAATGATTCATAAGGTTAGTGTTCGTGCATCTGAATTCCAGAGTCATAGTAAAGCATCGTCTGATACAGTAACATCACCAGATCAGGATTCAGCAGATATTGTATCAGCAGTGGTAAAGGATGTTGATGAAGACAATGGTGCACCAGTAAGTGCAGATGATAATGATTGGGGTAACTGGGACTAATTGTAAGAATGGGACTGCTTGCCTTTGGGTAGGCAGTCCTTATTTATAGCAGGAGGCGCATATGACTGATAATATATTTTCGTTCTCTGCTACAGAAACGGGATATAACCATATAAAAGCGGAGCCTAGTAAAGTATGTGAGGATGCATCTGGCTTCTATGATGATGATCAAATGCACATTTGCGTTGTTGCAGATGGACACGGAAGCGATAACTATCCACGTACAGATAGAGGATCTCAGTTTGCGGTAGATGCTGCAATCGAACAGATTAAGGCTTTTGTTGGAAAAATATATAATCCTAATCCTGAGAATCCAGAGAAAAGTGAAGAGGAAAGCAATGAGCTTATAGATAAGCTTTTATATACAAAAATCAATGAGACACATCTTCTTCAGTATCTTTCAAGAAATATTCTTATGAAGTGGCGTGAGTTCGTAGAGAAGGACGTTGAAGAAAATCCATTTCAAGAATCTGAGATGGCGAATGTTTCGGAAAAGTACAAAAAGAGATATATGCCTGAAAATATTAGTGAAAGAAGAGCAGAGAAGGCATATGGCTGCACGCTGATTGCTTATGTTGTTACGGAGAAGTTTTCTTTTGGTATGCAGATTGGAGATGGAAAGTGTGTCGTTATCGACCAGAATGGTTCAATCTCTGAACCTATTCCTTGGGATGAAAACTGTCAGATGAATGTAACTACATCAATTTGTGATAGTGACGCATCAGATGAATTCAGATTCTTTGTGACAGAAGAAAGGCCATCAGCTGTGTTTTGCGGTTCTGATGGAATTGACGATTCCTATGCTAATGTCGAAGAGATGTATGCATTATATAGATCTATTCTGAAAATATTTGTTGAGCATGGAATCGAAGTAGGAAGGTCTGAGATAAAAGAGTATTTGCCGGTTCTTACTAAAAGAGGTAGTGGTGATGATGTATCAATAGCATTGATTATGGATATTCAAAGAGTTACAGAACTGACCCCGGTATTTACCGTGCAGACAGAGTTGTTTAATCTTGAAAACCAACTTAAAGAGAAAGAACATACGGCAGCTGTAAATGAGGAAAAGGAAAAGGCTTTGACATCTAAATTATCTGCAATGATGCATCCTGGAATTAGAACTCCTCTGGATCATCAAATATATAACCAGATCAATGAATTGAGAGTCAATATGACTCAGATGGATGAAGAGATATTTACTCTTCAGAGAAAAATAGATAACTTGAAACTTAGAATGCCATATGTGATTGCTCAGTGTGAACCAGGAATAACAGAAACTGATGAGGCTGTAGTGAGTGACGTTGTGGTAAAGGCTGAAGATACAGAAGAGGATTCTGTAGTAAATAATGAAGCAGTAGTAGCAGAAGATCAAAGTTCTGTTTTAGAGAAGTCTGTAACAATAGAAGAAACAGAAACGCATGTGTCTGAAGAAACGACAGCATCTGGATCTCAAAGGATTGTAATTTCAGAAACGATTGTGACAATTTCAGAGCAGATGGTAAAAGTATCTCAAATGACAGAACAGTCTGCTACTAATGAGGAAACAGAAGGAGATACAAAGGCTTCAGCTACAGAAACACCTGAGGAATAAACAGGATTAGAACCAAGGAGGCTTTAAGGTGGATTTATCACAGATATTTATTAGCCGCCCTGATCTTTTAGACGATGAAAAAAAACTAAAAAGTGCGTTCTCTGATTTTTATGCAAATGATATTGGTAGAATCAACAGGATGATAAAAGCCTACGAGGTTGGCGTGCTTGAAGCACTTGTCAACGGAAAGGATTCTGATCTTGAAAAGAAAAAGTTGATTGACCGTTTGGTAACATTACATGATATGCAGGAGACGAAGGCGGTTGAGGCAATAAATGAATGGGTCAAAATCTGCAGCAAGAAAGTCATAGTTGAGTACAAGAAATACCTTGATGAGAAGAAGCAGCAGAAAGAGACTGAGCAAAAAGAAGAGAAAGCTAAAAAAGAACAGGCACAGAATAAGGAAAAGAAGAAAAAGGAGCAGGAGCAAAAATTTGCTGAGGAGCAGGCAGGTGAACTGAGCATAGATTATGATAACTATGACAGATACATCAATTTGGATTTGTCGCAGGGGAGTTTGGTAAGAGGTATCCCATGTGGTGTCGGAAATGGAGACTATGGATTTATAGTAAAAGGAACAGGGCATGAGGATCTTAATAACCACGATCAGTTCCCAAGTGTTCATGCTTTAGTATATAACTTCCTGATACGAGATTCTCATATAACAAAGGATGCATATCCGCAGTATATGAGGAATCATCCCTTTAACCACGAATTGAATTATGGTCATGTCTACAGATATATCATGATTCTTCTAGATTTGTTGAGATCAGAAGGAGAAACCGTTCTTAATCTTAATATTCTGGGAGATAGGGATGAAGTTATGGCAGCACAGGATATTCTGAATGAGTATTTGGCTGTATTTGGACGATTAACCAGATCTTCTATTTGTTCCGTAAGGGTTATAGAAGATTCAAAAGGGAAAAGCATATCAGTTGATTCGAAAGCTGATTATTATATTGAAAACTATACAAGCAATCAGGGTTTGAGAAGAAGGATTCGATACGGAAGCAGAATCAATTATAGACTTGATAAATCAAACAGAGCTGACCTTGAATTTATTTTGAGAGAGATTTCGCCCTTTGCTTCATTTAAGAAAGGTCAGTTTGATGCACTGTGCTCAATGATGAATTCTAACGGGCATGCAGTATGTATTATGCCCACAGGAAGTGGGAAATCGTTGATTTATTACTTTGCGTGTTTGCTGCAGCCACAGGTGGTATTTGTTGTATCGCCTACGGATATTCTGATTAAAGATCAGATAAGAAATTTAAGAAAGTTCCATCATTTTGATAATGTTACACACTTAGATTTGAGAAGTGGAAATGATTTTTCATTTTTTAAACCGGGTGCTAATCTGATGTTTCTTACACCAGCTACATTCCAAAATAGAAACCTTTTTGGCGTGTTTAAGCGTTGGAAGAAGGAAATATCCTATGTAGTTCTTGATGAGATACATTGCTTATCGAACTGGGGACATGATTTCAGACCAGAGTACCTTATGCTTTCAAAGAATATGAGTAAATATCTTGATGATGCAAGATACCTGGGATTTACTGCAACGGCAAATTATACAGTTGCTCAGGATATTCAGAAACAGCTAGATATACCTTTTGAGAATTTTTTCTCTCCAGTTTTATTTGAAAAGTATAATGTCCGCTATGATTTTAGAGAGGTAGACACTACCGAGGAAATGTTAGAGCAAGTACGTTCAATCGCCAATGATATTGTTCATAGAAATGAAAGGGCTATTGTATTTACCAAGAGTGATGAGATATCAGAGATGGTGGCAGATGCTATTGGATACGAAGCAGACGTGTTTACAAGTGACAAATCTGAATCTTATGCACAGTTTGCGGAGGGACTGTGTCGAATTCTTGTGGCAAGTGAAGAACTGGGTATAGGTATTAACCTTCCAAATGTTAATTGCACGGTACATTTTGGAATGCCTGTATCGAAGAATGAATTTGTACAGGAAATCGGAAGAGCTGGGCGCGCAGAAGAGAGAGTAACTTCTTATGTGGTATATCTGAAACCGTCAGAGGAGAATATTCCGGCGAATCTATTGAAACGTGAAACTGTTATAGATAATCTTCCACAAATCTTAAAAGCAATGAACAATGATTATGCTGATGCATATCACAAGCTCAATTGCGGAGCTGATACAAGTGACATTTTATATGATCGCTTGATTGATATTTATTCAGATTTTCATACTGGTGAGAAGACGGTGTATATCGTTGATCATCCAGCAAAAGGCATAGAAACATATAAACAGTTGATTTACATGCTGTATGTAACAGGATATGTAAAGGACTGGTATACATATAGAGCAATAGATGAAGCTGATGAGATAGAACTTATCATTGACATATGTTCAGTCCCTAATTCAGTCGGTCACAGAATAGTAATGCTTGATGATGTAAGTATGCTTGAGAGAATGAGAAAGATTTCAAGAGACTATTTTGCATCAATGGGAAATGACCGAGAGAGTATTTTTAAGGTATCCAAGGCTCAGAAGATAGAGGATATATTAAAAATATATGTGACCTGGTATTATGAAAAATTCCTTTATCATCATAAGGAGCAGTTCCTTGATGTCTTTGAATTTTTGACGACTAATAAGGATTGTAATTCGTTGAAGATTACAGAGGAAATCGAAGATTACTTCACACTTCCGTTTATCCAGATTAAGGAGGATGAAGAATATTATAGCAATATGACATTCGCTGAATTGTCTAATCAGGTTATTACCGGAATCGGCAAGAATACATTGTCGAACTTGGAACGAATTAACAGTAATAGTTATTCATATAAGCTTGACTACTTGTTGTTTATTGGAAACTGGAGTCGCGTGGGTAGATTTGATGCTACCAGACTGGAAAGATTCTGGGGAAAGCTTAATGAAGAAGAGAAGCAAAACTTTTTGGTTACAATGGCTGAATTATATTCATCTTGTACAGACGACGCTAAGTGGAGCTATCTGAGCTATATAGATGACAGAAATAATATAACCGGCCTGAAGCTGTCTCAGGTAATAGATGCCATATACAAAAAGACCCCGAGAGATATGCTATTCTATGGGGTTATGGCTAGAGCGGCTAACGAGAAATTCAAAAGATTTATAAGGAGATAAGTATGCTTGGATCAATAGAAGAATTAGAAAAAGACATAGAACTGTTTCAGCAGAATATGGCAGCATCCGGCGAACTCCAGATGTTGTTAAAACAGATGTTGGAGCAGATTAAACAGCAGAGTGCTGAGTTTAGTACTCAATCATCAGCATTGATTTCAAGAGTAGACAATCTTCCGTCTACAATTGAAAATGCCAATATTTCAAGTAATAGCAGAGTCAAGAATGATGTTGCAGCTGAAATAGACAGAGCTTTACAGTCTTTTGCAAATGAGCAGAGCAAATATTTGCAAGGATTGGAGCAGACAAAACAACAGGTGCAGAGCTATATTGAACAGTCTCAGTCTCAAGAAAAGACTTTCAGTGATAAGACAGTGACTATTATTTCAAAGGTTGATGATATTCCGGCAGCAGTTAAAGCAGAAAATCTAAAGAGTAATGCTCAGATAAAATCAGATATAGAAACAGCTCTTCAGGAAGCTCTTCAGAAGTTTGCAGATGAGCAAGAAAGATATTTGCAGGCTATTGAAAATATGAAGCAGCAGGTGCAGGAATTAATGAATCAGACTAATGCTCAAGGAAAAGTATTTGCTGATGGTGTTGCTTGTGCTTTAGCTAAATTTGATGAGTCTGCAAAAAGAATTGTTGATGATAATTCTGTAGCCAATGCAGCTTTAAAAGATGATATAGATAAACTGTTGGCTGAAAGAAATGCAGCATTTGTTGCAGAGCAGAATAAATATCTTACATCACTTCAGCAAACTCAGAGTGAAATTAAAAACTGTGAGAATCAGCTTACTGACAAATATGCAGAGTTTATAGATACACTTCAGAAAATGAATATTTCGAATCTGTATGACCAGAATATTCAGTTAAAGAATGAACTTAACAGGCGAACGACGACTCTTATGGTTATCTCTGCAATTTCAATTATTGTTGGAGTGCTAGGTTTCTTTATTTAAAAACAGCTTGGTGGACTAAGTGCAACAAGTAACAGAAAGGAGCAATAGGACATGTCTATTTTAGAGGAGATTACACCATCGCCTAGAAAGGTTATGACCCTATTTTATATTATTGATACATCTGAAAGTATGAGTGGTTCTAGAATAGGGACTGTAAATGGCGCGATGGAGGAATGCCGAGATTTATTGAAAGAGATTACAAAGGCTAATGATGATGCCGAAATTAAGATTGCTGTAATGCAGTTTTCGAGCGGATGTTATTGGATAACAGGTGCAAACGGTGCAATCAACTTAGAGGATTGGAATTGGGAAGACCTTCAGGCCGGAGGAATTACTGATTTTGGTGCTGCATTAATTGAGCTAGATAAAAAGTTGTCTCGGAGTGCATTTTTGAATTCTCAGACAGGTGCTTATGCCCCGGTAATTTTGCTATTCAGTGATGGAGGACCTACAGATAATTGGGAGAAGGGTCTAAAGCAGATTAAGAAAAATAATTGGTTTAAACACGCAATTAAGATTGCTATTGATATTCAGAGTGGAGCAGATAGAAGTGTCCTTGAAGCATTTACTGGTAACTCAGAAGCAATTCTCGATGCGAAAGACCAGAATACTCTTAAGAAGATGATACATAAAGTAAGTGTAAGAGCATCTGAATTTCAAAGCCATAGTAAACAAACAGAAGATACCATTTCATCTCCAGAAGAAGATTCTGTTGATATAGTTAATGCAGTTATAAATGAAGTAGAACAAGAAGATGCATCACTAGATATTGGAGAATGGGGAGAATGGCAATAGATAGTTGCTGTTAAAAATGCAGGAGGTGAAACATAATGTATTCGAATATTGAAGCAAAAGTAGCTCTTTCGCATTGTAGAGAGGGAAAAAAGATTTATGGTGTCAGAATGGAAAAAACTAATCTTGGATGGAAGTATGATTGGGCATTTAAGCTTACTGACGGAAGAGCAAAGTCAGAAAGGTATGGAAACACTGAAATAAAAGGAGCAATTTACCCAGATTCAGAATATCCAGGATGTCCATATTGTAAGGCTACGAATTTTATTGTTTGTGGAACTTGTGGAAAGCTAAATTGCAATAATACGAAGAGTAAAACTTTTGTATGTGGATGGTGTGGAGCAGAAGGAGAATTAGTTGATTACGATGGTGATGGTATAAATTCTGCTGGAGATGTATAATAAGACAGACTATTCGATAAAGATAGGGGATACATATGTTTGAAATGGTATTATATGGAATTGGTTTCTTCTTATTTACCCTGCTTTTTCAATTTTTATTAAATCGATTTAGAAAAAATCACAATAAAGGGTCTAGCACAATTTGGGCTGGAAAAAGTGCCACTGTGGTGATTTGTCTAATGGGAATATTTACAAAGGATTTAAATTACTTCGGTGCAGTGATTGGTTTTTTAATAGCCGATGAAATAGGAAAGCAAATGGATTGGCAGTAAGTAGAGAGGATAACAAAGAGTTTAAATGAATATGCGCAAACAATTATTTGAGGCAACGGATTTATCCGTTGCCTCTTGTTGCTTTTATACTATGCCCCGGTACTTCCGAATGCACCGTTGCCTCTGCTTTTGCCAAGATCGAGAACAAA
>CAZSWC010000045.1:0-17635 GCA_964610665.1 uncultured Lachnospiraceae bacterium | reverse complement strand
CATTAGGAATGGTAGAAACAAGAGGACTTACAGCAGCAATTGAAGCAGCAGATGCTATGACAAAAGCAGCAGAAGTATCTTTAGTAGGAACAGAAAAGATCGGTTCCGGATTAGTAACAGTTATGGTACGCGGAGACGTAGGAGCTGTTAAAGCAGCTGTAGAAGCAGGAGAAAGTGCTGCAAGCAAACTTGGAGAATTGGTAGCTACTCATGTAATCCCAAGACCACACAGCGATGTAGAAAACATCCTTCCAAAATTCAAAAAATAAGAAAAAGGATATTTGGTTAAAGGAGAACCGGCATGGGTAAGGCATTAGGATTCATTGAAATCACAGGTGTCGTAGCAGCGATGGATGCTTTAGACATTATGTGTAAAGCAGCAGATGTATCGCTTGCTACCTGGGAACGAAAATTAGGTGGAAGACTGGTGACTCTGGTTGTGGAGGGAGATGTAGATGCAGTAAGAGCATCTGTAGAAGCCGCTTGTGAAGGAGCACTGAAAAAACCGGTATCTACCGGAATACTTCCGAATCCGCATCCGGAAATTGTGAAAATGGTGGAATTATCCGCAAGCCGTTTTAAAGGAAAACCGGAATCTTCAAGCGATTCAAAAATGCTTGGGCAGGATCCACCGGATTTCGTTCCAGAAGACAAATAAATTTAAGCAAACAAAAATCAGGAGGAAAAGATTATGGCATTAGAAGCATTAGGAATGGTGGAAACCAGAGGTTTAGTTGCAGCAATCGAAGCAGCAGACGCAATGTGTAAAGCAGCAAATGTAACATTAGTAGGAACAGAAAAAATCGGTTCCGGTTTAGTAACAGTTATGGTACGTGGAGACGTAGGAGCTGTAAAATCTTCTGTAGAAGCAGGCGAAAACAGCGCACGTTCTTTAGGTGAAGTTATCGCTACACATGTAATTCCAAGACCACACGGTGATGTAGAAAGCATTTTACCTGCAGTAAAATAATATTTCAAAAATATAAAGGGATGGTGTGAATCTTGAGTAGTTATGGAAATGTAGAAGAAATTACAAGAATGGTATTACAGGCAATGGAGAGCAGCCAGGAAAAGAAGGCTGATTTTAAAGTGCCTGTGGGAATCTCTGCAAGACACATTCATTTAACCCAGGAAGACGTAGAAAAATTATTTGGAAAAGGTTATCAGCTGACGAAGAAAAAAGAACTGATGGGTGGACAGTTCGCATCAAACGAACAGTGTACCATCGTTGGACTCAAACTTCGTGCTATTGAAAATGTAAGAATTTTGGGACCTGTAAGAAGCAAATCTCAGGTAGAGATTTCAGCTACAGATGCCCGTACATTGGGAATCAAGGCACCTACAAGACAGTCCGGTGATACAGCAGGTAGCGCGCCTATCGCATTGGTAGGACCGAAAGGGGCAATTTATCTTAACGAAGGCTGCATTGTAGCCGCAAGACATATTCATTTGTGTCCGGAAGATGCTAAGGCAGCCGGTTTGAAAGATAATGATTTTGTTACCGTACGTATGGGAAATGAACGAGGTGCGGTATTGGAGAATGTGAAGATTCGTGTAGATGAATCCTTTACAACAGAAATGCACATTGATACTGACGAAGCAAATGCTTGTCAGGTAAAACAAGACGATTTAGCAGCAATCATACTGTAGAATTAAGAACTATTAGCGTACAGACAGTGGAGGCACAGGTGCAGCCAACTGTCTGTACATGAAATAGGCCAAGGAGAGTTATCATGATTATTGGAAAAGTTGTGGGAAGCTTATTTTCCACCAGAAAAAGTGAAAAATTAGTGGGCAACAAATTTATGATTGTTGAACCGGTAGATAATTACAGCAGTGCCGGTACTCGTCTGGTTGCAATAGATATCATTGGTGCCGGGATAGGTGAATATGTATTGGTAGCACAGGGCAGTGCAGCCAGAATCGGCTGTGATATGGCAGAGGCACCGGTAGATGCGGCAATTGTTGGCATCATTGATGAAGGACAGGATTGGAGCAAGTAGGTATGCGAATCGATGAACTGAAAAATATTGCAAGAGAAAATGGAATAGTAGGAGCCGGCGGAGCCGGTTTTCCGGCATATGCTAAAATGACAGATAAGGCAGACACAGTAATATTAAACTGTGTAGAATGCGAACCATTATTAAAGCTTCACAGACAGCTTTTGGCAACTCATACGGAAGAAATCATTGGTATGTTGGATGAAGTAAGAGAAGCCTTTGGCGCGGCAGAAGCAGTTGTTGGAATTAAAAGCGAATATACAACTACGATTCAGGCAGTAGAAGAGGTTTTGGATCAGTTCCCTAAAGTAAGGATTTGTGCCTTAAAAGCGGCATATCCTATGGGAGACGAAGTAGTTTTAATATATGAAGCCACCGGAAGAGTTATCAAACCGGGAGGACTTCCCATAGATGAAAATGTAGTAGTGTACAATGTGGAAACCATGTACAATTTGTATCAGGCAGTTTATGAATCTGCACCGGTAACAAGCAAGTTAGTATCTGTTGTTGGGGAGATTGATACTCCGGCGACTATCAGAGTACCTTTGGGAACCTCAGTAAAGGACACCATTGCCATGGCAGGAAAGCCTACCGTGGAAAATCCCTGCTTTGTAATGGGAGGCCCCATGATGGGAAGACTGGGAACAGAGAATACGGTCATTACTAAGACAACCAATGCCATTATACTGTTGCCGAAAGAACATAAACTAGTGGCAAAGATGAATAAGAATCTGTCGGTAGAAAAGAAAAGAGCATCTTCTTCCTGCTGTCAGTGCAGAACCTGTACAGATTTATGTTCCAGACATGCTTTGGGACACCCTATAGAGCCACATAAAATCATGAGAGCGGTAGCCAATAATGACACCAGCGATTTAAGTGTGTTTACGAATGCGGCATATTGCAGTGGTTGTGGAATTTGTGAAAATTATGCATGCCCTCAGGGATTGTCACCGAAATCCATTATTCAGGAATTTAAAGCAGGACTTCGGGGAGCAGGAATAAAGGCAGAAAAAACAGAATCGGCACCGGTAGAAGAGGACAGAGAATTAAGAAAACTTCCGGTACACAGACTGGCAGCAAGATTAGGACTTGATAAATATGATAAAGCGGCTCCTTTTTATGAAGAAACACAGAAAGTAAAAACAGTCAAAATACCTTTAAGTCAGCATATCGGAGCACCGGCTATGGGAATTGTTGCCAAAGGAGACATTGTAAAAGCAGGGCAAAAGATTGCCGAAGCAAGAGAAGGTCTGAGTGTAGCAATTCATTGTTCCATTGATGGAGTGGTAGAAAAAGTTACGGAAAAAGAAATTGTAGTGAAAGCAAAATAGGCTGCAGAGATTGGGAAAGCGAAATGCAGTCAAAAGAGTAGAGAAAAAAAGTAAAATCGCAGAAGCAGTATCTATGAGAAAAGCATTTTGCGAGGAGGGTAAAAAAGTATGGCCAGAGCAATTGGTATGGTGGAACTGACTACAGTATCCACTGGATTTAAAGCAGCAGATGATATGTCAAAAGCAGCAGATGTAGATATTTTACAGGCAGAGGTTACCTGTCCCGGAAAATTTGTAGTGTTGATTGCCGGAGAATTGAGTGCTGTTCGGGCATCTGTAGATTCGGCAAAAGGAAGATATGCAGATAAAGTAATTGATACTTTTGTATTAGGAAATCCTCACGATTCCATTTTCCCGGCAATTTATGGAACCAATCAGGTGGAGAAAATCGATGCTTTGGGAATTTTGGAAACTTATGATGTATCTGCATTGATTGTAGCAGCAGATTTTGCGGCAAAGACAGCCATCGTTGATTTGTTGGAGTTAAGACTTGCTAAGGGAATGTGTGGAAAGAGTTACATGACACTTACCGGAAGTGTGTCTGCAGTGACTGCAGCCATTGACAAAGCAAAAGCAGAAGCAGCTGACAGAGGTATGTTCTTAGATAGTGCTGTAATTGCACGTCCTTCTGATAAATTAATGAAATATATCATGTAAAGGGTGAAGATACATGCTTGCGGTAGAACGGCGAAAATTAATTTTGGAAAAAGTTCATGCAGAAAAGAAAGTGATTGTCAGTGAATTAAGCAGGGAATTCAGTGTTTCGGAGGAAACCATCCGAAGGGATTTGGATAAGCTGGCGGACGAGGGTCACGTAATTAAAAGCTATGGCGGTGCGGTAATCAATGAAATCGGAAGTATTGACCTACCCTTTAATGTGCGGTGGAAAGCCAATTCTGTAGGAAAACAAAAGATTGCAGATTTGATTAGTAGGGAAATCAATGACGGAGAGCATATTTTTCTGGATGCTTCCACAACGGCGGTATTTATCGCAAAGAACATAAAGCAGAAAAAACATCTGACCATAATTACTAATTCCATTGAAAATCTGTTAGAGTTATCGGATGTATCCGGCTGGGATATTATTTCTACCGGAGGATTGTTAAAAGCCGGTTCCATGTCTCTTTTGGGAAAAAGAGCAGTGGAATCTATTGAAAGATATCATGCAGATAAAGTTTTCTTATCCTGCAAGGGTGTAGATATTGTGCAAGGGGTTACAGAAGGAAAAGATGAAACCGGCAGTATAAAGCAGAGCATGTTAGAAGCTGCAAAGAAGGTATATTTGACAGTAGATTCGTCAAAATTTGATAAGGTTGCATTTTCCACTATATGTCCATTGTCTAAAATAGATGTGGTCGTAACGGATAAAAAGCCCGATGCAAGGTGGATGGAAACCTTTAAGAAATTGAATATTCAGTGCCTGTATCCGAAGGAATTACAGGAGATTGTATCATAAATTACAATATAAGAAAGGAATGAGGACGCGATGAATACATACAATGCTACTCCGGTTGAGAAATCTCCACGTATCAAAAAATTAGTGGAACATTTATATGAAAAAATGCCGGAAATTGAAGCAGCAAGAGCAGAGCTGATTACGGAATCCTATCAGGCAACAGAAGGACAGCCGATGATTATAAGAAAAGCCCGTGCTTTTGAGCATATTTTAAAGAATCTTCCTATTATCATAAGACCGGATGAGTTAATTGTGGGAAGTACCACGATTGCTCCCAGAGGATGTCAGACATATCCTGAATTTTCCTATGATTGGCTGGAAGCAGAATTTGAGACTGTGGCAACCCGTGGTGCGGATCCTTTCTATATTTCAGAGGAAACAAAAAAAAGAATTGCGAAAGTAAATACCTATTGGAAAGGAAAAACAACCAGTGAACTGGCATCTTCCTATATGGCTGAGGAGACCCATCGTGCCATGAAGCATAATTTCTTTACACCGGGAAATTATTTTTACAACGGAGTAGGTCACGTAACGGTTCAGTATGAAGAAGTGCTTCGTGTGGGACTGGATGGGGTAAAAAAGAGAGCAGAAAAAGAAATGGCAAGCTGTCATTTTGGAGATGCGGATTATGCTACAAAGATGCGTTTTTTGGAAGCGGTACTTATTTCCTGTGATGCGGTAATTGCTTATGCAAATCGATATTCTTTACTTGCCAAAAAAGAAGCGGAAAAAGAAGGAAATGCAGTTAGAAAAGCAGAATTGTTAACCATTGCAGAGATTTGCAGTAAGGTACCCCAAAAGCCGGCAGAAAGTTTTCAGGAAGCCTGTCAGTCTTTCTGGTTTATACAGCAGGTACTTCAGATTGAGTCCAGCGGACATTCCATTTCTCCCGGACGATTTGACCAGTATATGTATCCTTATTATGAAAAAGGAATGGAAGAAGGCACTTTGACCCGTGAGTATGCTCAGGAATTGATTGACTGTATCTGGGTAAAACTGAACGATTTGAATAAGTGTCGCGATGCAGCAAGTGCGGAAGGGTTTGCCGGATATTCCTTATTCCAGAATCTGATTGTAGGCGGTCAGACGGTACAGGGAAGAGATGCGACCAATGATTTGTCCTTTATGTGTATTACGGCATCGGAACATGTATTTTTACCTATGCCTTCTTTGTCCATACGTGTATGGCATGGTTCCAGCCAGGATTTGTTGATTCGGGCAGCAGAACTTACCAGAACCGGAATCGGACTTCCTGCATATTACAATGACGAGGTTATTATTCCTGCTCTTGTAAATCGTGGGATTAAAATGGAAGATGCGAGAAATTACAACATTATCGGATGTGTAGAACCGCAGGTTCCGGGAAAAACAGAAGGGTGGCATGATTCTGCATTTTTCAATATGTGCCGTCCTCTTGAAATGGTATTTTCCAATGGATACGATAAAGGGGAAATTGCAAGTATTCAGACTGGAGATGTGGAAAGTTTCCAGACTTTTGAAGAATTTTTTGAAGCTTATAAAAAGCAGATGGAATATAATATTGAGCTTATGGTCAATGCGAACAATGCCATTGACATAGCACATGCAAAGTTAGCACCATTGCCATTTGAATCCTGTCTGGTAGATGATTGTATGAAACGAGGCATGAGTATTCAGGAAGGTGGAGCAATTTATAACTTTACAGGACCTCAGGGCTTTGGAATTGCAAACGTGGCAGATTCCTTATACGCGGTGAAAAAACTGGTATATGATGAAAAACGTGTGTCTATGGGAGAACTGAAAAGAGCTTTGGAATTGAATTATGGAAAAGGCCTTGATGCCATTACGGCAGGTGAAATTGCAATGCAGGTAGGCAAAGCTTTAGAGGAAGCAGGAAAGACCGTAACACCAGAGATTTTGCAGACCGCCATGAAATCCGTAATGGAAATGGAATTGCCCAAAGAAGAAAAGAAACGGTTTGAAGAAATTCATGATATGATTTTGGAACTTCCAAAATACGGAAATGATATTGACGAAGTGGATGAACTGGCAACTGCGGCAGCTTATCTTTACACCAGACCATTAGAAAAATATAAAAATCCCCGTGGCGGTATATTCCAGGCAGGTCTGTATCCGGTATCCGCCAATGTGCCTTTGGGAGCTCAGACAGGAGCAACCCCGGATGGAAGATTAGCACATACTCCGGTAGCCGATGGAGTAGGACCGACTTCTGGTTATGATATCAGCGGGCCTACTGCATCCTGTAACTCAGTAGCGAAGTTAGACCATGCAATTGCAAGTAACGGAACTTTGTTTAACATGAAGATGCATCCTACAGCCATGGCAGGTGAGAAGGGATTGGAAAGTTTTGTTTCTCTGATACGTGGATTTTTTGACCAGCAGGGTATGCATATGCAGTTTAATGTAGTGGAT
Source organism: uncultured Lachnospiraceae bacterium (assembly GCA_964610665.1). GTDB lineage: Bacteria > Bacillota > Clostridia > Lachnospirales > Lachnospiraceae > SFDP01. Next base: position 10,436 of record CAZSWC010000045.1, on the reverse strand, counting down.
AAGGCAACTTTGCTGGATGCACAGAAACATCCGGAGAAATACAGCGGACTGATTGTCAGAGTCGCAGGATATTCTGCACTCTTTACAACTTTGTCCAAGTCCTTACAGGATGATATTATTAAAAGAACAGAACAGGCAAAAGATTGGTAAGAAGGGAGAATGGAAAGGACATGAATGATTACAGGAATGTTACCGGAAGAATATTTGATATTCAAAGATATTCCATTCATGATGGTCAGGGTATCAGAACCATCATTTTCTTAAAAGGCTGTGCCCTTCGCTGCAAATGGTGCTGCAATCCGGAATCCCAGTCTTTTGATGTTGAGACAATGATGATAAATGGAAAACCCAAGGTGATGGGAAGAGATGTAACCGTAGGAGAAGTGATGGAAACGGTGAAAAGAGACCTTCCTTATTACAAACATTCCGGCGGTGGTATTACACTTTCCGGTGGGGAATGTCTGTTACAGCCGGAATTTTCTTTAGGGTTGTTAAAAGCAGCAAAAGAGATGGGGATTAGCACAGCTATCGAGAGTATGGCATTTGCCAAATATGAAACCATAGAGAAGCTGCTGCCGTATTTAGATACTTATTTAATGGATATTAAGCATATTGATGCAAATAAGCATAAAGAATTTACGGGGCATGAAAACAGACAGATGCTGGAAAATGCAGTAAGAGTTGCCATGAGCCGCCAGACAGAGCTGGTAATTCGTGTGCCGGTGATTCCGGGATTTAATGATACCCGGGAAGAACTTATGGATATTGCAAAGTTTGCGGATAATTTACCGGGAGTAAGGAAAATCCATATCCTGCCCTATCATGCTTATGGAAAAGGAAAGTATGAAGGACTGGGAAGAGAATATCCTATGGGTGACGCGAAAAGTCCGGAGGATAGTAAGATGCAGGCATTTAAGGAAATGATAGAAAGCAGCACATCCCTACATTGTTACATAGGTGGTTGATTTGGATAAAAGCAAAGGAATGGGAAAGCAAAAAAGACCATAGATGCTTTATAAGAAGTAGAAAAAGAGGGAAAGACATGTATCAGTTTACAGAAGATTGTATCATCGGAGTGGAACAGATTGATAATGAGCATCGCAGATTATTTGAACTTGTAAATGAAACTGCGGATTTGTTAATGAAAGATAATGTAAGTCGAAGTGACGTAACAGAGTTATTCCGTCAGCTGAACGATTATGCAGTATTGCATTTTGCACATGAAGAAGAGTACATGATGCAGATAAACGATCCGGAGCTGCCAAGACAAAAGGAAATGCATCAGGCATTTGTGAAAAAATTAAAGGAAATTGAATTGGGAGATATCAAATCCAAGGATGAGAAGGAAACCATAAAGCAGATTTTAGAGTTCGTATCCCGTTGGTTATTTTCTCATATTTTAAGCAGTGATACCATGATAGGTATTTTCCAAAAGGCAGAGAAAGAGCAGGAAGAAAGCAAAGATATGTTTGCTTTTACTGAAGAATACCATACCGGCATTGAAATTGTGGATGAAGAGCATGAAGAGCTGTTTCGTATTATCAAAAGAGCCAATAATCTGATATCAGAAGAGCTGCTGCATGATAAGTATGATGAAATCATGAGTGTATTGGATGAATTGCGTAATTATACCATAAAACATTTTGCTGATGAGGAAGCATATATGGAAAGCATCCAGTATGAAGGTTTGGATTTACAGAAGAGAACTCATGAGATGTTTGTAGATAAGTTAAATGATATTAATCTGGATGATTTGGATGATAATCAGCAGCAATATCTGATTGAACTTGTGGATTTCCTGCTTATGTGGTTAGTAAATCATATTTTAAAAATGGATAAAAAGATTCCTAAGAAATAATATAAGGGCATGAACTGATGTCGATAAGTTAAGATGTTGGTTTCATGCCTTTTTTGGAAGATGGAGAGAAAGAGTGCAAAAGCAGGAAGAAAGAATTGTACAGGGAAAAGAAACTATATTACGATATACTTTGGTAAGAAAAAAAGTGAAGAATCTGAATATGCGTATTTACCCGGAAGGGAAAATATGTGTTTCTGCAAATTTTTATGTGCCGGTAAGTCATATTGATGCTTTTGTGTTATCTCACCAGAAGAGTATTGCAGAAATATTGGAAAAGTATGAAAAAATAAGAGAAAATATGCCAAAGCCCATGCAATATGTAACCGGAGAAAAGATTAGTTATCTGGGGGAAGCACTTTGCTTGCAGGTAGAAAGTGGCAAAACAGAATCCGTAGAAAAACGGGGGAATTATTTCATCTTAAGAGTAAAGGATATTCATGATTTTTCTCAAAAAGAAAAGCTTATAAGTAAGTGGCTGAAAGAAAGGCAGAGAGAGGTCTTTGATGAAATCTGCCGGGAGATTTATGTAAAGTTTCAGCCTTATGGAATCCCTTATCCTCAGATAAAAATCAGAATCATGAAGTCCCGGTGGGGCTCCTGTCAGCCTTATAAAGGAATCATTACTTTGAATGCAAAGATGATTGCGGCTCCAAAAGAGGCAATCGAATATGTTGTGCTGCATGAATTTACACATTTCATTCATCAGAATCATTCCAAGGACTTTTATTCTTTTGTGGAAAAAATGATGCCGGATTGGAAAGAGAGGAAAGCTTTGCTGGAGAAGGTTTTCTAAAAGAATGCTGTAAAAAGGTTTTAGAAGAAACTCTGAGATGTATTGTATTATATGGGGCAAGACCAAAACCATAATGAAGATATAGGAAAGTGGTGGTTGGTTTTGCCCCTGTATCATAAGAATAATTATCTGTTTAAAATTAGTTTGGTCAATTCTACCGGATTTACAATCTGTCCGTCTTTATATACACGCATATTTCCGGAAGCAATTTCGTCAATTAAGATTACTTCGTCATTGTGATATCCAAACTCAAATTTAATATCCCATAAATCAAGACCAATGGATTTTAAATCATCTGCTACAATTTTGGTGATTTTTAAAGTCTGTTCTTTCATGCTTTCAAACATGGCTGGTGACATGATTCCTAAGGCTGCAAGACCTTCTTTGGTTACTAAAGGATCTCCAAGAGCATCATTTTTGAAGGTACATTCCACATATCCGCCTTCTAAAGCAGTACCATCTTCTATATATTCGCCGTATCTGCGGATAAAACTGCCGGTAGCCACCAGACGGCAGATAACTTCCAGTCCGTGTCCGAATACTTTTCCGGGAAGAACTTCCATGGTAGCATTCTCAATATCTGCACTCACATAATGGGTTTTGATTCCGGCTTTTTTTAATAATTCAAAATAATAAATGGATGTTTGTAAATTTGCTTTTCCGATTCCTTCGATAGTTAATCCAACAGAGTTTTCACCGGGATCAAATACGCCGTCTTTACCGGTACAGTCGTCTTTAAATTTCAACATCACATTTCCGTTATCAAGACTAAATACATCTTTGGTTTTACCTTCATAAATTTTTTTCATGATTTCCTCCAATCTGAAATGGTTGCACAGGGCAGCCTGTTCCATCTACAAATCAATGCGGTTCATAGATATATTATCTTTAACGAAATTACTTTATCACAATTTTTTTTACTTGAAAATATTTTTAGAAAAACTTTATTTTTCTTTTTTTATAGTTCATTGATATGTGTTTAAAAATTTTCTATAATAAACTTAGTATAAAATGGTGATGATAGGCGGTTATCCGGTAAAAGTGAATCGGATATTTTGAAAGAAATATAAATTGATACGAGATAAAAGAAGTCGGGAAGGCGGAAAATACATGGCTTATATAGAATTTAAAAATGTGGTTAAAGAGTATGAATCGGGAGAAAACAAAATTCGGGCACTGGACGAAGCTGAATTTTATGTGAAAAAGGGAGAACTGGCAGTTATTTTAGGTTCATCCGGTGCCGGAAAAACTACGGCTTTGAATATTCTTGGCGGCATGGACACTCCTACCAGTGGAAAAGTTATGGTAGATGGCAAAGATATTTCTAAGTATAAGAAAAAACAACTGACCGCATATCGAAGAACCGATATCGGATTTGTGTTTCAGTTCTATAATCTGGTTCCCAATCTGACGGCTTTAGAGAACGTAGAGCTGGCAGCACAGGTATGTAAAAATTCTTTGGATGCCGGAAAAACTTTGGATAAAGTAGGGTTATCTGAGAGAAAAAATAATTTCCCTTCCCAGCTTTCCGGCGGAGAACAGCAGAGAGTTGCCATTGCAAGGGCATTGGCAAAAAATCCAAAACTGCTGCTTTGTGATGAGCCAACAGGAGCTTTGGATTATAATACAGGAAAACAGATTTTGCAGCTTTTGCAGGATACCTGCAGGAAAGAAAATATAACGGTATTGCTGATTACCCATAATTCCGCACTGGCACCAATGGCAGACCGGCTGATTCGTTTTAAAAGCGGAAAAGTTGTGGAAATTAGTGAGAATCCGAATCCTACTCCCATTGCCCGGATTGAGTGGTAGGAAATCCGGCGGTCTAAAGTAAGTAAAAGCAAGAGCTTTTGCCGGATGTGACAGTGAAGGAAGGGCAAAAGTGACAGGTGTTGGCAGCCGGAAGGAAAGAAAAAGCAGAAAATTATCAGAAGTCAAAAAGAGGAAGAGTTATGAGAAAGGCATCTACAAAAGATATTTTTCGTACCATATGGAAAGAAAAAAAGAGATTTTTCTCTATTATGATGATTACGGTTTTGGGAGTTACCCTGATGACGGGACTGGAAGCCGGATGTCGGGATTTAAAGATTTCCGCTGACCGTTTTTATGATTCCCAGAATTTGTTTGATATCAGTATAATGTCAACTTTGGGATTGACAGAAGAGGATGTAAAAGTTATAGGTGCCATGGAAGGTGTAAAAAAAGCAGAAGGCGCATTTTCTGAGGTCGTACATACAAAAAGGGGAGAACGAAATCAGACTGCAGAGGTAAAGGTGTTTACCAAAGAGGGGGTAAATGTTCCTTATGTGGTGGAAGGAAGGCTTCCAGAGTCGGGAGAAGAAATTGCAGTCAGTGAAAACTATTTGAAAGAAACCGGCAAGAAAATTGGGGAAAGCCTTAGGATAGAAGAAATCAAAGAGGAAGAAACCGAGGATACAAAAGAAGAGAAGATACTTGAAGAGTCTGAGAAATCAAAGCCTGTAAAAGAGGTGGAAGGGGAAAAATTCAGTCTTGATGTGGAAAACCAAGTGGAAGTGGAAGAAGAGGAAACCGAGAACTTCCCCAATACCGGATTTACGATTGTAGGTACGGTGATTGATGTCATGGATATCAATAATGCAGAAGGTTCTGCTGCTTTTCGTGCAACACCAAATGCGGATTATACTTTTTTTGTAACGAGGGATGCAGTGGAAAGTGATGTTTATACTGCTGTTTATGTGACCTTGGAAGGAACCCGGGAACTGCTTTGTTATACGGAAGAATATGAAGTTTTTGTGGAAGAATTCTTAGAAAAAATAGAAGCAGAGATTATGCAGCAGCGGGAAGAAGCACGTTATCTTGAGATTACCCAAAAAGCTTATGATAAAATCAGTGATAAAGAAGAAGAAATGCAGGATGCGTTTAGGGAAATAGAAGACGAATTTGAAGATGCCAGAAAAGAACTTAGTGATGGATGGGAGGAAATTTCAGACGGCAGGAGAGAACTGGCGGAAAAAGAACAGGAAGCAAAAGAGCAGATTGCAGATGCAAAAGTGGAATTGGAAGAGGCTTATCAAAAGTTAAGTGATGCCTGGCTGCAGTTAAATGATGCGGAAAAACAGTTAAATATTGGGCTTGCCCAGTTAGAAGAGGGAAAAGAAACACTGCGTCAGAAAGAAAAAGAAGCCAAGGTGCAGATGGAAGAAGCCGAGAATCTGCTTAAGAGTAAGAAAGCATCAAACCATACCTCTTTGGAGCAATTGAATGCAAATCTCGCCCAAATAAGAACGGCTTTTGTTGGGCAGGATAATCGTGACGCATGGACGGAAAGAATAGATAATATCAGTCTGCCCGTGGGAACTCAGGTTTCTGCTTCTGTAGAAAGTGCATGGAATGCTTATGTTGAGGCCACCAAACAGGTGGTGCTGCCTGTGATTGCGGGAGGAATGAGTGGAGAAAATACCATAAGTGAAGAAGAGATGCAGCTGGCGGTTTCGCAAGCCATTCAAAATGCTTATACAAGTAATGCAGAGTATGGTATGGCAGGGGCAGTTTTAAAAAGTGTGCTGGCGGCTGTCAGCGGCAGTCTGCCGGCAGGAGCAGGTGCCGGGATATCCGAAGATTCTATATTATCTCTTGGCGTGGGAATCGCCACCTGTCAGGCTGCGGATATGGTATTGGAAAATGCTATGGCGGAATTTGAGCAGCAAAAAGAATCTGCCTTAGACCAGATAGAGGCTGCATGGGGACAGCTGCAGGAGGGAGAAAGAGAACTGGAAGAAGGCCGTGGGCAATTGTCGGCAGGCAGAGCAGAAGTGATTGATAATTATCAGAAATGGCAGGACGGGGTTCAGGAATTAGAGGAAAAAGAACAGGAAGCATTACAGGAAATTTCTGAGGCTAAGAAGGAACTGGCGGAAGGCGAACAGGAATTAGCGGATGGAAATCGGGAATTAGAGGAACACGAGACTGCGTATTTGGAAAAGAGAGAAGAAGCGGAAGAAAAAATAGAAGAAGCAAAACAAAAGGTTTCAGAGATGGACATGACAAAGTGGTATGTACAGGACAGAACCTCTCTTAGCGGCTATGTAAATGTGGATAGTGACACCGCCTGTATAGAATCCCTTGCCACAGTATTCACCATTGTCTTTTTCATTGTGGCTATTTTAATCAGTCTGACCACCGTAACCCGAATGGTGGAAGAAGAAAGGGGACTGATTGGAACTTATAAGGCATTGGGATTTACGGATAGAGAAATCCGCAGAAAGTATCTGTTGTATGCCTTAGGAGCCAGTGTGTTGGGAGCTGCTTTGGGAGATGTAGGAGGATTTGTGGTTTTACCCAAGATTTTATTTGTATTCTTTCGGGTAATGTATTTGTTCCCAGTGTATGTTCTTCGATTTGATATGGCAAAAGGAACCATCAGCGGCATCTTATTTATCCTTGGAATTGCAGGAGCAGCAGTGGCAGCATGTTATTCTGAGCTAAAACATGTTCCGGCGCATTTGATGCGGCCAAAAGCCCCGGGGAAAGGTTCCAGAGTATTTTTGGAATATATAAAGCCTTTGTGGCGGCGGATGTCATTTCTAAATAAAGTTACGGCAAGAAATCTGTTTCGGTATAAAAAGAGAATGTTTATGACACTGTTCGGTATCATGGGATGTACGGCACTTCTGGTATTTGGACTGGCAATTAAGGATTCTGTGGCAGAACTTATGCCTTTGCAATATGAAAATGTATATGGCTATGATTTGCTGGCGGTAGCCAGTGCGGAGGAGAATGAAAAATTGCTGTCCTATATGGAGAAAAATGACAAGGTAAGCAGTTATCTTAATCTTCAGGTGGAAAGTGTAAAAATAAAGAATCTGAAAGGAAATAATGAGAAAGTACAGTTGATGATATTTCCCTCTGATGGAGATATCCGCAAGTATTTTACTTTGACAAATGAAAAGAAAGAAGGCATTACCATAGGGGAGAGTGGAATTTATCTGACGGAAAATGCTTCCAGAATATTAGGCCTTGGAGTCGGAGATACGGCATATATCCAAAAAGTGGATTTGACCCAGAAAGAGGTAAAAGTAACCGCTCTTATAAAAAATTATCTGGGGAATAACATATACATGTCCGAAAATGCTTATAAGGAGATATTTGGAGAGTATGAGCCTAATGGAGTGCTTGTGAATTTCTCTGAAAAGTGCAAAGACCAGATTGCTTTTAGTGATAAGCTGGCAGAGGAAGACTGGATTTTGTCTTCTGTCAGTACCCAGGATTTGAAAGATAACTTTGCGAAGGCATTTACACTGATTAATCTTGTGGTATATGTGGTATTGGTGCTGGCTGCATGTCTTGCATTTGTGGTATTGTTTACTCTGGCATCCATTAATATTTCAGAGAGAGAAAGAGAATTGGCAACGATTAAGGTGTTGGGCTTTTACGATAAAGAAGTACATGCTTATGTAAATAAAGAAACTTTAATCTTAACGGCCATTGGAATTTTAATCGGGTTGCCGGTAGGAGCAGGTTTAAGTTCTATGTTGACGGATATTTTAAATATGCCTTCCATTTATTTTGCGGTAACGATTTATAATAGAAGTTATTTCATGGCAGCAGGCATTGCATTTCTGTTTGCTTTTATCGTGCAGTTTCTGACAGACCGCACACTAAATGGGATTGACCCGGTTGAGGCATTAAAGAGTGTGGAATAAAACAGCATTGCACAGGAAAGCGGAGTAAAAGAATGGAAGAGAAAATTGAGAAAATTGTCTAAAAAATATTGCAACAGTTTCTTTAGGAGTATATAATAAAAAAATCGTTAATGTTTCTTTTTTCATACTGTATAGAAATTGTGAGTGAAGGAAAAGATGTAATATCAGAGGTGAAGTTTTGGTAAAAGTCTTATGCTGAAATCTAAAAAACAGGGGGATAAGAAACAGAAACAAGCGATTTGGAGTAAAGCAAAAACTTTTTAACAGGCTCTGATTGTATGTGATAACAAAAACAGAGTGTTGAACTTATTTTAAAAGGAGATAAACAGATGAAACAGGACATGATTGTTATTCTTGACCTTGGCAGTACCGAAAATACTGTAGTTGCCCGCCAGATTCGTGATATGGGTGTGTATAGTGAGATTCATCCTCATGATATTACACCGGAAGAATTGGGCAGATTGGAAAATGTAAAGGGTATCATTTTAAACGGCGGTGAAAATCGTGTTGTTGATGGTGCGGAAGTTGTAGTAATGGATGCACTTTATGACATGGGTATTCCGATGATTTCCATTGATTATCCACAGAGTAAATGTGAAAAACAGTTTGCGGCGCTTCCAACTGAGGAAGAAATGAAAGCCTTTGTTTTTGATACATGTAAATCTGAAGCGAACTGGAATATGAAGAATTTTGTAGCCGATCAGATTGAACTGGTTCGCCGTCAGGTAGGAGATAAGAAAGTATTGCTTGCGTTATCCGGCGGTGTGGATTCTTCTGTAGTAGCAGCACTTTTAATCAAAGCTATCGGCAAACAGCTTGTATGTGTGCATGTAAATCATGGCCTTATGAGAAAGAATGAATCAGAAAGTGTAGTGGAAGTATTTAGAAATCAGTTAGATGCGAATCTGGTATATGTAGATGCTTCTGAAAGATTCTTAACAAAATTAGAGGGTGTAGCAGATCCGGAACAGAAGAGAAAAATTATCGGAAGCGAATTTATCCGTGTGTTTGAAGAAGAAGCCAGAAAGTTAGAAGGTATTGAATTCTTAGGACAGGGTACCATTTATCCTGATATTATTGAAAGCGGAACAAAGACTGCAAAATGTGTAAAATCTCATCACAATGTAGGTGGTCTTCCGGAAGATTTACAGTTTGCTCTTGTTGAGCCTCTGGCACAGTTGTTTAAAGATGAAGTTCGTGCCTGTGGTGTAGAACTGGGACTTCCTGCAGAAATGGTATACCGTCAGCCATTCCCGGGTCCGGGACTTGGAGTAAGATGTCTGGGTGCCATTACCCGTGACCGATTAGAAGCACTTCGGGAAGCGGATGCAATTCTTCGTGATGAATTTGCGAAAACAGGTTTGGATAAAAAGGTATGGCAGTACTTTACGGTAGTACCGGATTTCAAGGCTGTTGGTGTCAGAGATAATGCAAGAAGCATGGGATATATGGTAGTCATCAGAGCGGTGAACACTATTGATGCCATGACAGCTTCCATCGAAAGAATTGACTATGATATTTTAGAGAAAATCTGTGCAAGAATTACTGCTGAAGTACCAAGTGTAAATAGAGTTTGTTATGAAATTACACCGAAACCAGTGGCAACGATTGAGTTTGAATAGAGGATATATCCTCACAAAGCCTTTAGTTATGGGCTTTGTGGGGATTTTCTATTTTTAGCAGGGGACAAAATGGGGACATTTGTCAGCTATTATGCCGATAATTAAGTATTTGGCTAGATGTGGAAAGTCGGGTATCAATGTAGTCTGTTCTGGTTTTGTTGGAGCATATAGTAGCAGTTGTATGGGTGTGAAATTCGGTCTTATTGTTTGGTATATTTATCAAAATCCCCATATCAGTTCTTTCTGTGATATGGAGATGATTTGAAGAAATATATGTTTTTCATTAGTGGCGTATGTCAGTATCGAAATCAATCCATTCAAATTGTTTTTTGCTATCATATAGCTGGTTACTGATGATGAGTTCTGTGACATCATCATTCAGAAGTATTTTTTCAAAATAGAAGCCTTTATTCCAAAAGAGTTTCGACGGTGTGAAATTTTTTCTGTAAATTTAGATCTTCTATGATAATTGATGCGGC
>CAZSWC010000044.1:0-17734 GCA_964610665.1 uncultured Lachnospiraceae bacterium | reverse complement strand
TTTAATTTTTTACTGCTCATCTATATTCCTCCTTTTGACAGAGGAATTCTGTAATTATATTAACATAATATCATTTTCTTTTCAATATAATTTAGTTTTTTCTCTATTTTTCATTTATTTCATACTTTTCACAAAATGCAATCCGAATTACTTTCTTTTCTTAACGTGAAAAAAATTATACGGAATCTCAAATACCACCACAATACCAAGCACAATGGAAATCATAATTTTTAATGCCAGAAATCCATTGTCCACCGCTTCCGATAATTGGTTTGTAACAAGATAATAGGTAGCCCAGTAAATCTGTGCACCGGGCACCAGTGGAAAGATTCCTGTGGTTAAAAATACGGTTGCCGGGCATTTTTCTAACACAGCCGCATATCGGGAAAGAAGCACGATTACCAGTGCTGCAAAAAATACAGATACGGCAATAGACAGCCCCACTCTTTCCAACATTAGTTTATATACAAACCATCCTGCTGCCCCAATTCCGCCACAATAAATAAAATATTTTTGGGGAACACCAAATAAAAGAGAAAATGCTACCGTTCCTGCTGCCGCTGAAATTAATTCTATCATCATAACATCACACCTCCTGCAAGCATCTGATATACAGAAAAAGCCGCTCCCACACCAATGGCAATACAAAGAAACCGAAGCATGGCGTCTAACAGCCGCACCGCTCCTGAAATATAATCCCCATCTGCAATATCCCGGATACCGTTAGCAAATGCTACTCCCGGAATCATCGGCATAATGGCACCACTGATAATATTTTCTATATGCTTTCCAATGTTTAACCTGATACACAGTACACAAACAGCTACAATGATGGCACCGCCAAAAATATTTCCTAATATTTTTCCCATATGCCTTTCACTAAGAAAAACCACATAAGTATATAAGACGATTCCTGCTAAAAAAGCGGCCATACAATCTCCCCAATTACCGCCTGTCAGCACACAAAAGAATCCGCTTCCCACCCCGGATGCCAGAATTCTTTTCCAATTTTTATTCTCCGGCATGGCTGAAATTTCATCCAGCTTTTCTTTTAATCTCTCAATCTGCTCATACTTTCCTTCTTCTACTTCTCTTGAAAGCTGATTAACTGCAACTACCTTATCCAGTCGTGCACCGCTCACCGGAATATGACGCACTCTGGCATAGGTGTGTTTCTTGCCATATCCTCCTGTGGTAAAGATACCATTGCTTAACACAAAGAAATCTACATTTTGCGCTCCGTAATATCTGCAGATTCTTTCCATGGTTTCTTCTACTCGGGAAATCTCTGCTCCATTTTGCAGAAGAATATGCCCTGCCTGCATAGCAGCATCATATACTTTGTCCTCTTTCGTTTCTGAATCCCTATTTTCCATCCTCTTTTGACCTCTGCATTTCAACTTAGACATTTTTTACTGCCCCGATAAAATCATTCTTTTCCTATTATATTAAAAACCATTTCTGACTTCAAGTTTAATCCTTCCTCCTGCCCATTCTGTAACAAGCCTTCCTCGTCCCCTAATGCCCATGTTCCAGCAGAAGCAGGAAAATTTATTGACTCCTTCTTTTTTCTGCTATATGATAAGAAAGAAAATACATAAATGTACAAAGAACTACTCTTTTCTTTTCAAAGTGAAAATTTATTGTAGTCTCTTTGGGAGGATGATTATGGAAAATTTTATTCCAAAAGATTATGAATCTGCCTTAAATCTGCATGACACACAGGTAGGTATCAAAACCGTAAAAGACTTTTTTCAAAATTTATTAGCAGAACGTTTGAATTTGCTTCGTGTTTCTGCTCCTCTCTTCGTAGACCCGGCTTCCGGTATGAACGATAACCTAAATGGCATCGAGCGCCCGGTACGTTTCGGTATCAAAGAAATGGAAGATTATGAAGCTGAAATTGTTCACTCTTTGGCAAAATGGAAACGATATGCCTTAAAAAAATACGGATTTTCTCATGGAGAAGGGCTTTATACGGATATGAGTGCCATTCGTCGGGATGAAGAAACCGATAACATTCATTCCATCTACGTTGACCAGTGGGACTGGGAAAAAATCATAACCAAAGAGGAACGAACTTTAGAAACCCTGCAGGAAACGGTACGTACGGTTTATAAGGTTATGCGTAAAACGGAAAAATACATGGCTATCCGCTATGACTATATTGAAGAAATTTTACCTCATGATATTTTCTTCGTTACAACCTCGGAATTGGAAGAAATGTTTCCGGAATACCCCCCAAAAGAAAGAGAATATTATATCGCCAAGGCTAAAGGAGCCGTCTGCATTATGCAGATTGGTGACAAATTAGGAAACGGCATGCCCCACGATGGTCGTGCTCCTGACTATGATGACTGGTCTTTAAATGCAGACATTCTGGTATATTACCCTGTACTGGATATTGCTCTGGAGCTTTCCTCTATGGGAATCCGCGTAGACGAGAACAGCCTGAAAGAACAGTTGGAAAAATCCGGTTGTACAGACAGAGCCGGGCTTCCTTTCCAGAAAGCCATCTTAAATAAGGAACTCCCATACACCATCGGAGGCGGTATCGGACAGTCCCGTTTGTGTATGTTCTTTTTAAGAAAAGCACATATTGGCGAAGTTCAATCATCCCTTTGGCCCCAATCCACCTTAGAACTTTGCGAAAGCCATGGAGTTCATCTGTTATAAAAAAGTTTTGGGAGATAAAAACATGGAAATCAGACGTGCCACCATAGAAGACATTCCGGGTCTTGACAAACTCTTAATGCAGGTTTGTCTGGTTCATCACCAACAACGACCGGATTTATTTAAATATGGACAGCGAAAATACACAGCAGAAGAATTGAAGGCATTACTGTTAGATAATACCAGACCGGTTTTTGTAGCCGTAAATGAAAAGGGCGAGGTTTTAGCCCATGCCTTCTGCATCCACCAACAGCACTTAAACAATAATATCCTTACCGATATCAAAACTCTGTACATAGATGATATTTGCGTACTGGAAAGCTGTCGTGGAAAACATATCGGCAGACAGATATATGATTATGTCTATCAATATGCCAAAGAACAGGGTTTTTATAATATTACTTTAAATGTCTGGTCCTTAAATGAACCTGCCATGAAATTCTACGAATCCTGCGGATTAAAACTACAAAAAATTGGAATGGAAACTATTTTATAATTCCAAACAGCAAAAGAACCGGTGTCAGGCTCTGCTTTTCCTGCCCGGTTCTCTTTCTTTTAATCTTCAAACAACGTTGTCGACAAATATCTTTCTCCCGTATCCGGTAACATAACCACAATATTTTTTCCCGCGTTTTCTTCTCTCTTCGCCAGTTCCGCAGCAGCACATAGCGCTGCACCGGAAGAAATTCCTACCAAAACTCCTTCACATCTTCCAAGCATTTTTGCAAAGGCAAAAGCATCTTCATTCTTTACCGTTATAATTTCATCATATACAGACCTGTCCAGAACCTGTGGCACAAATCCTGCTCCAATGCCCTGTATCTTGTGGGCTCCTGCCGGCTGCCCTGACAAAACCGCGCTGTCCCTGGGTTCTGCTGCTACTACCTGTATTTTGGAATTTTTCTCTTTCAGATAACGACCGGTTCCTGTTATGGTCCCGCCGGTTCCTACTCCGGCAACAAAAATATCCACTTTTCCTTCTAAATCTTCATAGATTTCCGGTCCTGTGGTCTCATAATGGGCATTGGCATTGGCAGGGTTTTCAAACTGTCCCGGAAGAAAACTTCCTGGAATTTCTCTTGCCAGTTCTTTTGCCTTCTCAATAGCTCCTTTCATGCCTAAAGCTCCTTGGGTCAATACCAGTTCTGCTCCATAAGCCTTCATTAACATACGTCTTTCCATGGACATGGTATCCGGCATTACAATAATACAACGATAGCCCTTTGCTGTTGCCATCAGCGCCAGACCTATTCCGGTATTTCCGGATGTAGGTTCAATGATTACGGAATCTTTTGTTAAAAGTCCTTTTTCTTCCGCTTCCTCCAGCATGGCCTTCGCCACTCTGTCTTTTACCGAACCGCCGGGATTAAAAAATTCAACCTTAGCAAATAAATTTGCGCCAAGTTCACATTCTTTCTTCACTTGTCTTAACTCCAAAAGCGGTGTTTTTCCGATTAGCTGCTCTACCGAAGTATAAACTTTTCCCATAACTTTTTCACAACTCCTTTCCTTTATGGACAATGTGGTTTTCCAACCATCGCCTATTATATTTTATACCAAACTAAAATGAATTACCACTCTGCAATGGCTGCTTTTTTGCATCCACGCATTTCAAAAACGGAATACTTTATTTTTTCTGCTTTCCCATAGACATGGCAATTTCTTCCGGCGTAATGGGCAATTGCCTATGCCAGACTCCGGTAGCCCGATAAATGGCATGAGCAATTGCCGGAGCCGGTGTATTAATGACAATCTCTCCAATGGATTTTGCCCCAAAAGGACCGGTAGGTTCATAACTATGTTCAAATTCCACTTTCAGATGTCCCATATCCAGACGTGTGGGAATCTTATATTGCATAAAGGATGACTCAATGGGTTTTCCCTTTTGATCATAAGTAATATTTTCCATCAATGTGTGACCAATTCCCTGTACAATACCTCCTTCTGTCTGTATTCTTGCCAATGCCGGATTAATCGGAATCCCGCAATCCACCACTGCCATATAATCCAAAATAGTGACTAATCCAGTCAATCTATCTAACTCAATTTCTACCATACCCACCATATAAGGTGCAGGTGACACTGGTGACGTATGCGTTACGGTGGCTTCGGCAACCTGCGTATTTCCTACCTGTGTCTTATAGGCAATGTCCGTAAGGGAAACCGTTTCCTCCGTTCCCATATGACGCACTTGACAGCTTTCAAATACCACCTCATCCGTTTTACACCCCATCATTTCTGCCGCTATGGTACAAATCTGTTTTTTTAACTTCATACATGCCAATTCCACTGCCTTGCCGGTAATATAGGTTGTGGAAGAGGCATAAGAACCGGAGTCATAAGGAGAGGCATCCGTGTCAGCACCAAAAACTGCCACATCTTCTACCTTGCAGTCCATACATTCTGCAACCATCTGTGCCAATATTGTATCACAGCCGGTTCCCATATCTGCGGCACCAATCAAAAGATTGTAGGTTCCATCTTCCCCCAGCTTTACGGTTGCAGAGCCTACGTCTACATTAGAAATACAGCTTCCCTGCATCGCCATAGCCACACCGGCAGCCCGTACCTTTCCATTCCCCATATCCCGCACCGGATATTTTTTTTCCCAATCAAACATCTGTCTGCAATGCTCCATACAGCGGTCCAAAGCACAGGCATTGGCTGTTTCTCCATAATAGGCCGGCATCACCATACCTTCTTTTACCATATTTCTGTCTCTGAGAATGGTAGGATCGATTCCCAGTTTCTCTGCCAATTCATTCACTGCGGATTCTAATGCAAAGATACCTTGTGTTGCTCCATACCCCCGATAAGCCCCTGCTGCCTGATGGTTGGTATAGACCACATCATAACTAAAGCGGTATGCCTCTAAAGAACCGGTATACAGCGGAATTGATTTATGCCCTGACAGTCCTACAGTAGTCGGTCCATGTTCCCCATAAGCACCTGTATTTGATAATGTATATAAATCTAATGCTCTGATTTTTCCTTCTTTGCTGGCACCCAGTTTTACATGAATCTCCATTTCATGACGAGGGGAACCGGCAATCTGTGCCTCTTGGCGAGTATAATTTATTTTTGCAGGCCGTCCGGTTTTCATGGTAACAAAAGCAGGATACACCTCACAAACAGCCGTCTGTTTTGCTCCAAATCCACCACCGATACGTGGCTTTTCCACACGAATACGACTTTTGGGGATTTCCAAAGCCCTTGACAAGATCCGGCGGATATGAAATACAATCTGGGTAGAGGATATTACATGAAGGCGACCATAACGATCCAACTGTGTATAACAGATAAAAGGTTCCATCATAGCCTGATTGAATGCTTTTGTGTGATATACATGATCAATCACTACCTCACACTCTTCCATCACCTTATCCACATCTCCATCCTGATTCACTTCACTGGCTACCAGATTTCGCTTAGCATCTCCTCCTACCTGACAGGGTGGGAACCAGTCTTCTTCCGGATGCACAAGTATGGGATTATCCTTTGCCGTATGAAAATCCAATACCCCCTCCAAAATCTCATATTTCACCTTAATAAGCTTCTTTGCCTTTAAAGCCGCCTTCTCATTCTCAGCTGCAATAATAGCCACTACATCCCCTGCAAAACGCACATGACGGTCAATAATGAGACGGTCATAAGGAGAAGGCTCCGGGTAAGTCTGACCGGCAATGGCAAAGCGAGTCTTAGGCACATCCTCCCAAGTGTAAATATCAACCACCTGCGGAACCATTTTGGCAGCTCTGGTATCAATTTCCCTAACAATTGCATTGGCATGAGGACTGCGCAGTATCTTGACCACCAAAGCATCTTTGGGTGTAATATCATCTACATATACCGGTTTTCCTCTTAGCAGCTGCATAGCATCCTTTTTTCGTACTGATTTATTTATGGCTTTATATTCCTTGTGTTCCATCCCTGTCTCCTTATTTTTTACGACTGTTTAAATAAGCGCGAATTCCTCTCAACTGTCCCTCATAGCCGGAGCATCTGCATAAATTTCCCGCTAAGAATGCCCGAATATCATCATCTGTCGGTTCTGGATTTTCCCGAAGCAGCGCAATGGTATTCATAACAAATCCGGGATTGCAGAAACCACACTGGTCTGCCCCCTGATCCGCAATAAAACCAATAAATTCTGCTGCCTCCTCCTGAAGACCTTCCAAAGTCTGTACATGATGCCCTCCGGCGCGGACTGCCAACATAGAACAGGATAAAACAGGCTTTCCATCCAGTAAAACCGTACAAAGACCACAATTCGAAGTATCACATCCCTGTTTCACACTAACACATCCTCTGTCACGCAAAAAATCTAAAAGAATCGTGTCTGCCTCTGCTTCTGCCACAATTGGTCTGTCATTTAATTTCATTTTTATCTCCATGGTTGCGTATCTTTCCTTTCCTCCATTAATTCTTCCAATAACCGCTCTGTCAGTCCTTGAATCAAGTGGGTGCGATAAGCACTGCTTCCTCTGACATTACTTTCTGTCGGTGCCTTTTGGGCTACATAAGAAGCAAATGCCCTGACCCCCTCCTTGTGAAGTCCCTCTTTCAGCAATCCCTCTTCATCCGCAATGCAGATAGCTCTTTGCGGACGAGCCCCCACGGAAGCATAATAAGTCCCCTTCCGTTGGGAAACTGCACAAGCAATCACCGGAAAATCTGTACGTTGATTACGCATAGAGGTATATTTCACCCTCATAGGTTCCTTTTTTACAATCAGACGAACCAAAATATCCCTATCCGGCTTTCTTGATGCGAATTCCCCTAAAGACAGGATTCCACCCTCATATAATTCTACATAAGTATCCATAGCAAGAAACAGGGTCAGTACATCCGAAAATCCAAATCTTCCCCAGATACTTCCTCCTATGGTTGCCATATTCCGAAACTGTACACCTACAATATCCTTTAGTGCTTCCTTTACTGCATTTTGCGTGTAACCATTCAAACCGACGTGAAGTTCCAGTTCCCGAAGGGTTACCATAGCACCAATGGAAAATTGTTCCTCAGATTCTTCTATTTTATCCAGTCCCAATTGCCCTAAATCAATGGCAGTATTTATTTCTCCTTCTCCCAGACGAAGCCACAGCATGCCGCCTAAAATACAATTTTGTTTTTTCTGATTTAATTCCCATGCCTCCTTAAGACTTTCCGGTCTGGCATAATTTTTTATATTCTTCATGGAATGCTCCTTTTTTTCTTATATTATACCAGTAGGTATTGAATTGGAAAAGGGAATTTGCTATAATCTCGTTGTATTTTTTTATACATACTTTTGTAACTTTTAACTTATTTCATTTTAATATGTGAGGTAACCTATGAAAAAATTTTTTTCTATTTTTACACTTTTGATACTTGCACTGTCTTTGGCAGCCTGTAGTCCTAACACCACAGAAGAAACTTCCAGGGATGCCGTGACAGCTCCGGATTATTATCCAATTACCATTACCGATCAGGCCGGAAGAGAAATTACCATTGAAGAAGAACCCAATCGTCTTGTCAGTGGCTACTATATTTCTACCAGTGCCCTGATTGCTTTAGATTTAGATGATAAATTGGTAGGAATTGAATCCAATGCTGCCAAACGGCCCATTTACGAACTCAGTTCTCCCTCTCTGCTTGATTTGCCCAATGTCGGTTCTGCTAAGGAATTTGACCTGGAAGGCTGCGCTGCCTTGGAACCGGATTTGGTAATTTTACCCAAGAAACTTCTAAATTCTGCCCAAACACTGGAAGAATTAGGTATCAAGGTTTTATTTATAAATCCTGAAAACCAGCAACTTCTGACAGAAACAATCCAATTGATTGCGGCTGCCACCAATACCCAGTCCAAAGCCAATGAACTGTTGAATTATATATCCGCTTTAGAAGCGAAACTGACAGATACTTTGGAAGGTGTCACTTCTCCTTCCGTTTATCTTGCCGGAAATTCCAGCCTGCTCTCAACTGCCGGAGATTCCATGTACCAGTCTCATATGATTCAGCTTGCTGGAGGAACCAATGTCGCTTCCCAAATTACAGATTCCTACTGGGTAGACATCAGCTACGAACAATTATTAGCTTGGAATCCTGAATACATCATCCTTGCATCAAATGCAGATTATACTATCGAAGATGTACTGACAGACCCTAATCTGTCCTCCTGCACCGCTGTTACCCATAAAAATGTTTACCAGATTCCAGATGATGCGGAAGCCTGGGACAGTCCTGTTCCCAGCGGTATTCTTGGTTCCTTATGGCTTTCCAACCTATTGCACCCTGAACTTTTTTCCGAAGAAGACTGTGATGCTTTCATTGAGGAATATTATGAAACCTTCTATGACTTTACTTACCCTGAAAACTAAACTGCTTTACACAGCCGGAGTTACCCTTTTGGTGACTTTGGCTGTTGTCAGTTTAGTTGTTGGAAAATATCCCCTTTCCCTGGAAAAATTATTGGCAGGGGATGAAATGCAGCTGCGCATTTTTTTTACCTTAAGAATCAGCCGGACTGTAGTCGCTGTCATAGGGGGATTTGCGCTGGGAGTTGCCGGCTTTGTTTATCAGACAATTTTCAAAAATCCTTTGGCTTCCCCGGATATCATTGGTGTATCTTCCGGAGCCAGCATGGGGGCTGCTGCGGGAATCCTTTTCTGTTCCACTGCTCTGTCAGTTACCCTGTCTGCCTTTGCCGGTGCACTTTTGGCAATGCTTTTAGCTCTTTCGTTATCTTCCATAGACAAAAATGGGAAAAACAGTACCATCGTTCTTGCCGGCATTGCCGTCCATGCCCTGGCGCAGACAGGTTTGATGTGTCTGAAACTGATTGCCGACCCGGAACGGGAATTGGCCTCCATTGAATATTGGCTTATGGGAAGCCTTAATGGAATCAGCTTACACACCATCGGAGGAAGTCTGACTCTGTGTGTACTGTGTCTTTTTATACTGTTTCTTCTTCACAGACAAATACTTATGCTATCTGCTGAAGAAGGGGAAGCGAGAATGCTTGGGGTAAATGTATTCCAATTACGTTTACTCATTTTACTGATTTCCACACTGTTGGTTTCCTCTATCATAAGCTTGACCGGACTTATCAGTTTTGTAGGTCTTCTGGCTCCCCATGTGTCCAGACTCCTTATGAAAAATAATCGAATCGGTACTATGTTCTTTAGTGGAATCCTAGGCAGTATCCTTTTATGCAGTGCAGATATTCTGGCAAGAAGCATAGCATCCACAGAATTGCCTATAAGTATTTTTACGAGCCTTCTGGGAGCTCCCTTCCTAATTTTTTTAATTCTTCGAGAAAGGAACCTATAATGCAATTTTTTACGGTAAATACTCTAACCGCCGGATATCGGAAAAATCCTGTGATACATAATATTTCTTTTCACCTTAAAGAAGGATCCATAATGGGGATTCTGGGGGCAAACGGTTGTGGAAAAACCACTTTGTTAAAATCCATCTGCGGAATCCTTCCCCATGAAGGGAATTGTATGTTAGAAGAAAAGGTTTTGGAGACCCTGTCTCCCAGACAACTTTCCCAATTATGCAGCTATATTCCTCAACGAAGCGGTATCTTAATTGATATTTCCGCGTTAGATGTGGTTTTGATGGGCTTTAATCCTCATTTAAACTTATGGGAACACCCCAGCAAAGCCATGAAGGAAAAAGCAAAAAATGCTTTATGCCTCACTGGACTTGCGGGAAAAGAAGAGGTCAATTATCTGCATCTTAGCGAAGGTCAGAAACAACTTTGTATCCTTGCCCGCACACTGGTAACCGAAAGCCGTTTACTACTGCTGGACGAACCGGAAAGTGCTTTAGATTTTCATTATCGTTACCATATACTGGACATTCTCTACCAATGGGTTCATGAAAGCAACAGGGGAGCCATCGTTACACTCCATGACCCCTCTCTGGCCTTAAACTACTGCGATACCCTTCTGCTTTTATCGGAGGGAAAAATTGCAGCTACACTCCACCCTCGCACAGACTCTTTGGAAACCATGGAACAAGCCTTTCAACTTATATATGGCGAAATCAGTCTGCAGCTTTTAAAAAATCACAGCGGACAGTCTTGCCTTGTAATGCTAAAAGAGAATTTTCACTAAAAAACAAAGAAAGGAATCCATACCAAATGCCCCCTACCGTTTTAAACACCATAAATCCCGATAATATTTCCAAACATCTGGGCTGTATCCTCATGGCTTCCGGCAGCGGCAAACGTTTTGGAGGCAATAAACTGATGGCAGACTTTCATGGAAAACCTTTAATTCTGTGGGCACTGGAAACAACGGAAGGAATTTTTTCCAACAGAATTGTAGTCACCCGCCACCCGGAAATTGAACAATTATGTCTTTCCCGGGGATGCCAGGTTTTACTCCATACACTTCCTTATCGTAATGATACCATCCGCTTAGGTTTAGACACTATGGATGCTATAGATGGCTGCCTCTTCTATCCCAGTGATCAGCCTCTGCTGCAGCGAAGCACTCTCCTTGCCATGGTACAAGCTGCTTCTTGTGACCCCCATTCTATCTGGCGTATTTCTTTTGAAAATACCCCCGGCTCTCCTGTGCTGTTTCCGAAATGGACCTTTGCAGAGTTAAAAAATCTTTCGCAAAACAAAGGCGGCCGTGAGCTGATCAAAAAATACTCCAATCAAGTACGGTATATATCCGCACAAAATAAATATGAATTAATGGATATTGATACCCCACAGGATTTATCCACACTTCTTAATATAACGATTGCATAACTTCCTTCTCCACAAAAAAGGTCACCGGATTTTACACCAGTGACCACTTTTCTTAATTTCTCTATTCAATTCTTATTTTTCTTTTGTAAAAGACTCTTACCTGTTGTATCTTATCTTATCCTCTTTTCTGTTTACAACCTTTTGTTAACTCTTCACTACATCATTAACTTATTTAACGTCTTTTACTTCTCTGGGGTTTCAATTGAATCTATAATCAAGGTTTATTTTCATTCCCAACTCATAGGCTTCTGCCTACTTAGAAAGGTTTACTATAGATTTTTTTCTCGTATAACTTAAAGTACATCCTTATAAAATAAATTTCTTTACACTTATTCTATATCTTTAAGTTACTGTGGTAATTATTCAATATGAGTGCCAGCCTCTACATCCCTTTTAACTTTTCATTTTCTCTTAAATCAGTTTAGATTGACATCTACTTAATCTACTCTTAATGATTCCGGTTATCTCAACACTTAAAAGGTCTTTCTCGTCAGGAACTGCTATGCATTACCACTCTCATATTGAGCTGTACTATCGATTGGTTCCATTGGCATGTACCTCCAACTCTTCAATTTAGACTTTCCTTCCTTCTCCTTCAACTTTCTCGTCATTGATTAGGTTTTTAATAGGTTGTCCTTGTTTATGTTTTGATATTATCACTTAATTTTATCCTTGTCAATACTATTTTAAAATTATTTTAATTATTTTTTATTGTTTTCTTTCTTTTTAATTGTTGTCACATTAATTGTGTATACATTTCACCATCCGACATATAGCAGTCTGCTGAAATTTCTTAAAAAATTCTGGTGACTCCCATGTATTTCCTATTCATACCGTAAGGCTTCGATTGGTTCCATTTTAGCAGCCTTATATGCCGGATGATATCCAAAGAACACCCCAATTGCCATAGAAAAAGTCAGAGAAATAATAATGCTTTTCTGGTACCGATTTTGTCTGCTCCCGACACTTTCCTATTTCTGGGAAAGTCCTACCGTAATATTTGAAGCTCCCATGGAAGACATGGTATCCGTTACGTAGGTTCATCTGCAAGAATATTTCTTTTAAAACCTCTACTTCATTAGGAGTCCCGATATAAAATACTGTTTTCTTTACACCTGATTTTTCATTTTTTATGACAATTCAAATTTTCCCGTATATAACTGATAATATTTTCCTTTTTCTTTTAACAGTTCTTCATGGTTGCCTCTCTCAATGATTCTACCCTGTTCCAAAACCATGATACAGGCAGAATCCTTAACTGTCGAAAGTCGGTGAGCTATTACAAATACCGTTCTTCCTGCCATCAGCTTATCCATACCACTTTGTACAATCTGTTCCGTACGGGTATCAATACTGGAAGTAGCTTCATCCAGCACCAACACCGGCGGATTGGCTATGGCAGCTCTGGCTATGGACAAAAGCTGTCGTTCTCCCTGAGACAGGGTTCCGCCATCTCCCGTAATCTGCGTCTGATAGCCTTCCGGCAGTTTTGTAATAAAATGATGGGCATTTGCAAGTTTTGCTGCAGCAATCACTTCTTCATCCGTTGCATCCAGTTTTCCATAACGGATATTATCCATAATCGTTCCGGTAAACAAATGAGTATCCTGCAATACTACACCAAAGGCACGTCTTAACTCACTCTTTTTAATCTTATTAATATTGATTCCGTCTACCCGGATCTTACCATCCTGAATATCATAGAAACGGTTCAATAAATTTGTAATGGTAGTCTTTCCGGCTCCCGTTGAACCTACAAAGGCAATCTTCTGACCTTCTTTTGCGTACATGGATACATCATGAAGTACAATCTTTTCATCTGTATATCCAAAATCTACACCATCCAAAGTCACCTCACCACGCATCGGTGTGTACGTAACCGTACCGTCCTGTTTATGAGGATGTTTCCATGCCCAGGTACCGGTTCTTTCTTCACAAGGCTCAATAGAACCATCTTCATGCATTTTGCATCGTACAATTTCCACATAGCCGTCATCTTCTTCAGATTTCTCATCCATTAATTCAAAAATACGTTCTGCACCGGCAAGCGCCATAACAATGGAGTTAAACTGCTGTGCCACCTGCGAAATCGGATTGTTAAAACTCTTAGAAAGCTGTAAGAAAGATGCCAATGCACCTAGGGTCAGTCCTCCAAATCCGTGAATCGCAAATAAAGAACCAATTACAAGAATAATCACATAATTAATATTTCCAATATTAGAATTGATGGGCATTAAAATATTGGCAAACATATTGGCATTCTTTGCCGTATCGAACAATTCATCATTCAGACGATGGAATTCTTCTACTGTTTTTTCTTCATGACAGAATACCTTAATTACCTTCTGTCCATCCATCATTTCTTCAATATAACCATTGGTTTTTCCAAGTGCCTGTTGCTGAGCCACAAAATACTTCGCACTCTTTCCTCCAATTTTTCCGGAAACCATTAACATTACCACTACACCAAGTAACACCAAAATGGTCAAAGGAATACTTAAAATCAACATGGAGATAAAGGTGCTTATGAGAGTAATTGCGGAAGAAAACAAGCTGGGAATACTCTGACTTACCATCTGACGTAAGGTATCGGTGTCGTTGGTATAATGACTCATGATATCTCCATGAGGATGGGTATCAAAATACTTTATAGGCAAGGTTTCCATATGGGCAAACATCTCGTCTCTGATATCTTTTAACACTCCCTGTGCAATATACATCATGATATAATTATAGGCATATGTACAAATAATCCCCAAAAGATAAATACAGCCCATGGTAGTAAGCGCTTCCAGCAAAGGCGTAAAAGAACTCATTCTGCCGTCCAGCATAGGCGTAATGTAATCGTCTATTAAGGACTTCATAAACATCGTTCCCATTACCTGTACGATAGAGCTGATGGCAATACATACTAAAACTAACAAATATCTGAATTTGTACCGCTTCATAATAAAAGCAAGAAGTCTTTTTAAGGTTTTCATCGGGTTTTTACTTTTTGGACCGCCCTTCATCCCTTTTGGTCCTCTAGGTCCCATTGGTGGCATTATTCTTCAGCTCCTTTCTTCTGCAATTCATAAATATCTCTGTAAATTTCGTTATTTTTTAATAATTCTTCATGGGTTCCATAACCATTTACTTCACCCTCGTTTAATACCAGAATATGGTCTGCATCTTCTACGGATGAGATACGCTGAGCAATAATAAGTTTTGTGGTATTGGGAATCTCTTCTCGGAATGCTTTTCTGATTTTTGCATCCGTAGCAGTATCTACCGCACTGGTAGAATCATCCAGAATCAAAATCTTAGGTTTCTTGAGTAATGCTCTTGCAATACAAAGTCTTTGCTTTTGTCCTCCGGACACATTGGTTCCGCCCCGTTCAATCTTAGTTTCATAACCATCCGGGAATTTTTCAATAAATTCCGCCGCCTGAGCCAGTTCACAGGCATGCTTTGCTTCTTCTAAAGTTGCATTTTCATTTCCCCAACGAAGATTCTCTAAAATAGTTCCGGAAAACAATACATTTTTCTGCAGCACCATGGAAACTTCATTACGAAGTGTTTCCAAATCATAAGCTCTGACATCCTTGCCGCCCACTTTCACCGTTCCTTCCGAAACATCATATAATCTTGGAATCAACTGTACTAATGTGGACTTGGAACTTCCGGTTCCTCCAATAATCCCCACTGTCTCGCCGGATTTAATATGAATATCAATCTTCTCTAACACATTCTTATCTGCTTCACCGCTGTAACGGAAAGATACCTGTTCAAAATCAATAGAACCATCTGCCACTTCCATCACCGGATCCTTTGGATTCTGAATGGTACTTTCTTCATCCAAAACTTCCAAAATACGGTCTGCCGAAGTCTTTGCCATGGTCAGCATAACAAAAATCATAGAAATCATCATCAGACTCATAAGTACCTGCATGGTATAAGTAAATAAACTCATAAGTGTTCCCGTTGTCATACTGCCTGCTACAATGTATTTTGCCCCCAGCCAGGATATCATCAAAATACATCCATACATAGTCAGCTGCATAACCGGGCTGTTTAGCATTACTATCTTTTCTGCTGCAATGGATAAGTCTCTGACTTTTCCGGACTGTGCTAAAAATTTATCTGTTTCATGTTCTTCTCTTACATATGCCTTTACCACACGAATTCCTGCAAGATTTTCCTGTACGGCACCATTTAATTTATCATACTGTTTAAACATCTTTCTGAACTTTTTAAAAGCATTGGTAACAATGAATGCCATAACACTTCCCAAAAAGATAAGAGCTACCAAAAAAATCCAGGATACCTGAGGTGCCAGCTTTAAACACATGAACAGGGAAAAGATAAGCATAAAAGGCGCACGCACACAAATTCGGATTATCATTTGAAATGCCTGCTGTACATTGGTAACATCTGTGGTCAATCTTGTTACCAGTCCCGCTGTGGAAAATTTGTCAATGTTTCCAAAGGAAAAATCCTGAATCCTTGAAAACATGGCTCTTCTTATATTTCTTGCAAAACCGGAAGAGGCTATTGCTGCATATTTTCCGCACAAAGCACCTCCTGTCAAGGAAGCAAATGCTACTAACAACATCAACAATCCCATTTTTAACACATAATTCATATCTCCGGCATTTACACCATTGTCAATAACTTCCGCCATTAACATAGGTAAAATAACTTCCATGATTACTTCAATTGCAATACAGACCGGAGATAACAATGTTTCTTTTTTAAACTCCCCTGCATAAACAGCTAATTTTTTAATCATTTTTTTCCTCCTTACTTAAATATAATTCCATTGTCTTTTGTTCAATCCGACTCATAAATTCCAGGAATTGTTTAAACTCTTCATCCGAAAATAGAGTTCGTATTTCCTGCTCTGCTTCATTCAAGACCTGATAGGTGCATGCCTGAATTTCTCTGGCCTTTGGAGTCAACACTAATTTCTTTACTCTGGCATCTTCCTTTACACATTCTCTGGTAATCAGTTTCTTTCTTTCCAGAGCCTGCAATACACTGGTCACAGAAGAACGTTTGATGCTGAATACGTCTTCAATTTCTCTTTGAAAAACACACCTTCCCTCTTCTTCTGCCCGCCGCAGATGCCCCAGGATTCTTGATTGAATCCCTGTAAGACCATTTTTAGACATCGCCAGATCAAAATAATAACGAATGTTCTTACTTACATCCAATACACATTTCACCGGAGCGCCTCCGTGCTCCGTTTCCCAGCTTTCTCTTCTGTTATACTTTCGCTCCATATCCTTCTCCCGATATTTTCCGTTTAAATATTAGCTTATACTCAAATTACAAGGCATAAAATATTTATTTGGAAAACGTTTTTTATTTGTTCGATTTCTAACATTGTTGTATTATACTCTTCTGATTTTTTTATGTCAACTTTCTGCTGTATATTTCATATTTTTTTTAGAATTCTAAAAAGAATTACACCATAGATAATAAAAATACAAGCACTTATTACAAAAAAGCCATCGTTTATATACTTTACCTTTTCTTTTTCTAAAAAAGTATAGTGCATACACGACAGCTTTCTAATTACTATTATTTACACTTTAAACTAGAACCTTATATTTTTTATTTAAATTCTTTTCTAAGCATTCTTTTATGATATATAAAAATATGAATTGCCAAAAAGAAAACTACAGCAATGGAAATTACTTTATGTATCTGTAATACTAACGGAATCTGTTCATAAACCATTCCAAATATACCGGTAAAAAATGACACGGCAATAAGCAATAAAATTCCACACTTCTTCGCTCCCAGCTGTTTGCGATAAATAATGGTATGCAGCAGACTGAGCAACAAAAATATCATCGAAGCCAATTTGTGAATATGAATCCCTGTCACCGGAACCATAAGTGTTACTACAAAACTAATAAATAATAACCAATTTAAAATTTTCTTTTTCAAATAAGTCCTCCTTCTATCTTTTGTTAGTCAATGCTAACTTTGCATTTTTAAAATAGCTGTGTCTAATTTGCGTTAGCCACAGCTATTTACCAAAACAGTCTATCGCTTATTTCCATCTTTGTCAATATAATTTCTATTTTAGAACGTAAAAATCTGTTATTTGAAAATATAAAAAAAGAGTATTGATTGCTCAATACTCTCTTTAAAATTTAATGCCGCAAACCGGAATCGAACCGGTACGGGAGTATAAGTCCCGCAGGATTTTAAGTCCTGTGCGTCTGCCAGTTCCGCCACTGCGGCATAACCAAGAAATCTTGGTAATGGGACCTACAGGGCTCGAACCTGTGACCCTCTGCTTGTAAGGCAGATGCT
>CAZSWC010000043.1:0-17861 GCA_964610665.1 uncultured Lachnospiraceae bacterium | reverse complement strand
TAATATATATATAATTCCAAAAGAAGGAGTAGAGGTAATTACCACTCAGAAAATCGGCGGCAGTACGATGAATGGATTTTATGAAGAGTGGATTGCTTCTGAGGAAGGAAAGAATGTTATAAGTGCAACATCAACAGACTGGATAAGTACTCATGAGGAAATAGATAAGAAGACAGGATATGATTCTGAGGATTATTTTATTTCTTATGTAAGTAATTTCCCAAATAATTCAGCCATAATTGTTGCAGATATAAGTAAAAATGCTATTTTGGAAAATTTACAGGAAATAGATTACAGCAATGGTGCCATTATTGGATTTATTACAGCGGATGGCAGAGAATTGACGGTGAAAGAAGATACGAATGATCTTCAGATAATATTTTCAGAGCAGGAATTTTATCAAAACTGCAGATTATCAGAAGCAAAAAGCGGTATAGAATACATTACATATAATGAAAAAGATTATTTGTTTATTTATACTGTCAGTGAAGAAACAGGTTCTGCTTTAGTATATATGGTACCTGAAAATAAGGTAACGGCTTCCGCCGCAGATATTAAAAAAATAAATGTAATACTTGTAGTAATAGCCAGTATTGTTGCCATTGGTATAGGAGCAGTTATCTTTGTTAATATTACAAGAAGTATGACAAGTATTATTAAAAGATTGAAATGTGTAGCAGAAGGTGACCTCACAGTACAGATGAAGACAAAAGGCAAGAGTGAGTTTACTTTATTGAACCGTTATATAGCAAATGTAATTAATAATACCAGAAGATTAATAAAACAGGTAGAAATTATTGCAGATGTGGTAAGTGTTTCGGCTACAGACATGGAAAAAGTATCCGGTAAAGTAGAAGTATCGACAGTAGGAATTATAGAGGCTTTACAGGAAATTGATGGTGGTGTAGGTCAGCAGGCAAATGATGCTCAGCAATGTCTGGTTCAAATGGACAGCCTTTCAAAAGTTATTGAAAGTGTCGGAGAAGATATTGAAGATGTGGCTATGGATTTTGAAGAAGCTATCGATGTTATATCCAGAAGTATTGGTACTATGGAAACTCTGTCTGAGCAGACAAATGAGACCATCAAAGTTACTTCACAGGTAAAAGATGATGTGCAGATTCTGGAAGAAAAAACTTCAGAGATTAAGTTGTTTGCAGAAACCATTGCGGAAATGGCAGAGCAGACGAATTTATTATCTTTAAACGCATCTATAGAGGCGGCAAAAGCAGGAGATGCAGGAAAAGGATTTGCAGTTGTTGCAGAGGAAATTCGTAAATTGGCAGATGGTTCCGCTGAAGCGGCAGATAAAATTAACAAAGTGATATCGATAATTGGAAAACAGACAAAGGGTACTGTAGAGATGGCTTTTAAAGCGGAGCAGACCGTAGAACAGCAGGCAAAAACCGTAGAAGAGATTAAGCTGGCATTCCAACAGATTTCAGATGCCACAGAAGCCATGATAGGTGGTGTTACTTTAGTAGAAGATAAAGTAAAGGGTATGGATAATGAAAGAGGAGGCACTTTAGAAGCTATTACCAGTATTTCTGCCGTGGCAGAACAGACATCAGCATCCTCAAGCAATGTATTTGCAATTGCCCAGGGGCAGAAGGAAGTTGCAGAATCATTGACATTGGCTAGTGAAGAATTAAAAGCAAATACAGATGAATTAAAACAGACAATTGCTGTATTTAAGACTACAGAAG
The DNA here is from genome assembly GCA_964610665.1 of uncultured Lachnospiraceae bacterium. Lineage (GTDB taxonomy): Bacteria > Bacillota > Clostridia > Lachnospirales > Lachnospiraceae > SFDP01. The sequence goes on along the minus strand of CAZSWC010000043.1, from coordinate 16,155 downwards.
ACTAAGAAAAATGATAAATCGCACCAGTAAATCTGGTGCGATACTCTTTTGGAGGAAAGAATATGTATGATCGTTTAACTGCATCTGACATTAAGAAAATGGAAGATGAAATTGAATATAGAAAATTAGAATTAAGAAAAGAATTAATCCAAGATGTAAAAGATGCCAGAGCACAGGGAGATTTAAGTGAAAACTTTGAATACTATGCGGCAAAAAGAGAGAAGAACAAGAATGAAAGCAGGATTCGTTTTTTAGAGAGAATGATTCGTACAGCTCAGGTAATTGATGACAGTTCGAAAGACGATGAAGTAGGAATGAATGATAGAGTGGAAGTATGCTTTGAAGAGGATGGACTGATTGAGAGTTATCGCATTGTAACAACGGTAAGAGCAAATTCTTTGAAAGGTTTGATCAGTATTGAATCTCCTTTAGGAAAAGCACTTATGGGAAAAAAGACAGGTGACCGCATTGAAGTGCAGGTAAACCCGTCTTATAGTTATTATTTGACTATTCAAAAGATTTATAAAATTGATGATGATTCTGAGGATAAGATTAGAAGTTATTAATCGTTAGCTGCAGTAATTTTTTCACCATTCATAAAACGGGCGATTTTTTTATCGCAGTCCAGGATATGAATCTGCAGCCATTCTTTTAAATATTCCATTAAGTCATAAATCATCTGATCCTGAGTTCCGAGAGATATTTTTTCGGCATCAATTTCAAAAGAATTTAATTTGTTGACAAAACCTTCATGTGCTTTTTCATGTAATTGCAGCCGTGGATAATCAATGGACTGCATAAGTGCGATTTCTTCACCGAAATGTTTATGACTGTAATCTTCCAATCCTTTCAGAATGGTAATTAAATCATCATATTTGTAGAGAATATTTTCATCTTTAAGTAAATTCTGAGCTTTTTCCATAAGCTCAAACAGATATTGATGCTGTGTATCAATAGATTCAATTCCGATAAGATAATCAGGATTCATTTTATACATTTTGTGTCCTCCCATAAAAATTGTAACCGTTTAAAATCATCTGACTATTTCTATAAATATACGTTTTATGTACATTTTCCCCCTTATGAATCAGAGGATTTTAACCTAGTAAAATACCTAAGAAAAATATAGCATGAGAAATGAAAAAAAACAATAAAGAGAAACATTGTTGTTGATTTTATACAATTGTAAGAAATCTTAAGAAAAAATTAATTGACCCTAATAATAGGAAAACGTAAGATAAAAGAATAACAGGAGGAAAGAAAGCATGGAAGAAGATAAGAGAAAAACGGTAAATTTTGAAGAAAAAATTCCTCATTATTCCCCCAGCGGAATAGGGAATAAATTCAAAAAGACAATTATCATTTTTGTGGTTGTTGTGGCAGCAGGAATGATAGGTATGGGTGCTACATATCAAATCCGGGAACAGGAGCAGGCGGTTTTAACTACTTTGGGAAAGGCACAGGCAGTTACAGAGCCGGGATTGCATTTTAAGATTCCTATCATTCAACAGGTACAAAAGGTAAATACTACCATTCAGGGATTTGCCATTGGTTATGATAAAGAGAACAATGAAACGGTTAGTTCAGAGGCTATTATGATAACCAGTGATTATAATTTTATTGACGTGGATTTTTTTGTAGAATATAAAATATCTGATCCGGTAAAAGCAGTATATGCTTCTTCTGATCCGGAAAAGATTTTAAGAAATCTGGCACAAAGCAGTATTCGTAATGTGATAGGAAGTTATGATGTAGACAGTGTCCTTACCACAGGAAAAAGTGAGATTCAGGCAGCTATTAAGGAAATGGTAGTGGCACAGCTAGAAGAACATGATATTGGAATTACATTAGTAAATATTACCATTCAGGATTCGGAACCGCCAACAGCAGAAATTATGGAAGCCTTTAAAAATGTAGAAACTGCAAAACAGGGGAAAGAAACGGCAATCAATAATGCCAACAAATATAGAAATGAAAAACTGCCAACAGCGGAAGCAGAAGCAGATAAAATTATAAAAGAAGCAGAAGCATATAAACAGGAGCGTATCAATGAAGCAACAGGACAGGTAGCACGATTTAATTCTATGTATGAGGAATACATTAAGAATCCTACCATAACAAAACAGAGAATGTTTTATGAAACTATGGAAGAAGTGCTGCCGGATTTAGAGTTGATTATAGATTCTTCTGATGGAGTACAAAAAATTCTTCCTTTAGACTCTTTTTTTGCTGCAGAAGAAAAAAGTAACCTGGAAAAGGAGGAAAATTAAATGAAAAAAGTATTTGGAAAAGCATTTTCAATTATCATTTTGGTTCTGGTAATTTTCCTTGGGCTTTCTTCTATGGTGGTTACAAAGGAAAATGAGTATAAGGTGATACGGCAGTTTGGAAAAATAGACCATGTGCAGACTGAGGCAGGGGTCAGTTTTAAGATTCCTTTTATTCAGACAGAAGCAACATTGCCTAAACAGATTTTAGTATATGACTTGGCACCTTCTGACGTAATTACAAAAGACAAGAAGACTATGATTACAGACAGTTATGTCTTATGGCAGATTACAGACCCTATAAAATTTGCACAGACATTAAACAGTTCCATTTCAAATGCAGAGAGTCGTATTGATACCGTGGTTTATAACTCAATTAAGAATATTATCAGTTCCTGGCCTCAGGAAGAGGTAATATCCGGAAGAGACGGGGAACTGTCAGAAGCTGTTATGAGTAATATCGGGGATAAATTTAATCAGTATGGTCTTGAACTGCTTGCTGTGGAAACTAAACAGCTGGATTTACCGAATGATAATAAAGAGGCTGTCTATGAGCGAATGATTTCTGAAAGAGGAAATATTGCAGCTACTTATACGGCAGAAGGAGAAGCGGAAGCCCAGAAGATAAAAAATACTACGGATAAAGAAGTCAGTATTTTGTTATCAGAGGCTAAGAAGCAGGCAGAGGTGTTAAAGGCAGAAGGAGAAGCGGAATATATGAAGATTCTTTCAGAAGCTTATCAGGACAGCAGCCGCACAGATTTTTACAGTTTTGTCCGCAGTCTGGATGCTCTAAAAGAATCCATAAAAGGAGACAACAAAACCGTAATTTTGGATAAAGACTCTCCCATTGCCCAGATTTTTTATGGTGGAAATTAAAATCTGAAATAACCGACATCATAGAGACAGAAGAGTGAAATTGTTTTTATAAGTTGTGGACAAAAAAGCTTTTTTTCGGTATTCTAAAAAGGAAAGTGCTGTAGAAAAAGTTGAAAGATTAAAACAGCATTATGTGTAAATAAGAATAATACTTTGTTTACGCATAATGCTTATATTTTTATTATTGATAAATAACAGCTCCTTCAAAACATAGATATGGAGTAAAAAATGGAAGAAAGAAATAAAAATCGTAAAAAGGGTACTCAAAAGAGAAAAAAAGTTCATAAACGAAAAGCCACCATAAGAAATATAGTTATTGTGGTAATGATATTGGCGGCAATTGTTGGTGGCAGTTATTTCGGAAGAGAGTATTATCTGAAAAAAAATACTGCACTGGCAAGAGAGAATTTGAGAAAACATAGTATAAATGCTCTTAAGGAAGCGGTAGAAGATGCGGTTCTAGAAGTAAAGGACGATGCAGAGAAAAGAATAGACATTGCAAATGGTCTTCAGGAAGTATGGCAGTCTATGTGGCCTGAGGAGATAGAAATTACGGAGGAAAACAGAAAAGGTTTTGCAAAAATTGAACAGTGTGAAATTATGGCAGAAGATACCGGTAAAGTTGTGGTAAGTGGATTGATGGAAGGGATTCCGAAAAGTGATGACCGAAGGATATATGTTTTCAATGTTGCTACTTATCATGATGGTCTGACCCAGGGCCAGGAACCGATTGCTTCAATAAGGAAATCAGATGACAGATTTTCTTTTACCTTTTCTTTGAATTATAAGCAGGCAAACTCTCGCTTATTTGATAAGTTTGCAGTCGGAATCAAACAAGATGGAGAATACATACTGCTTTCGGATTTCAGTTATATCACAAATCCTGAGGCAAGAGCCCAATACCAGTATGCTTATCCCAAGGCTTCTTCCATCAAAGGATTGTTAATAGACCCCTATAAACTGGAAGGAAATGAATTATCAGATTTGGGAGTGAAGCAGGCTGCCTATAATATTATGGTAGGCAGGATTATTGGCCATACCAGCAGTGCCAATTATCCTACGATTTCTTATAATTATCAGGGAAAGACTTATCTTTTTGATGGTCAGGTGATTGCGGAATATGATATTGTATTTTCCCGTCTGACACAGCTGGGAATCCAAACGACGGCGATTATCTTAAATGACTGGAATGGCGGATATTTAGATTTGATTCATCCCAGTGCAAGAAGTGCAGGAGCCTGTCCTTATTATATGTTTAATGCAGCAGATGCGGCAGGCGTAGACTATCTGGGAGCAGTAGCTACGTTTCTTGCGGAGCGATATTCAGGAATCGCTCATGGGCAGGTGGTAAACTGGGTCATTGCCAATGAAATCAACGCCAGAAAACATTGGAATTATTATCCGGCAGTTGATGTAGAAAGTTATACGAAAGCTTATGCAGACGGATTTCGTGTATTTTACAACGCCATTAAGAGTGTCAATGCCTGTGCAAAGGTATATATGCCTGTGGATCAGACCTGGAATCGTAATCTGAAAGATGGAGATTATGACGCAAGAGATGTACTGGATTGTTTTAATGCTTACATAAAATCCGAAGGAAACATTGACTGGGATTTGGCACATCATCCTTACCCGGTACCTTTAACACATGCAGCCTTCTGGAATATGCCGTCAAATTATAAGAGAATGAATCTGGTAACAAATTCTTCTGATACAAAAATGGTAACCATACAAAATATCCATGTAGTAACAGATTATTTGCAGAGAGAAGAATTTAAAAATCCGGATGGAGAAAATAGAAGTGTTATCTTAAGTGAGCAGGGATTCAATTCTCAGTCCGGTGAGGGCGTGCAGGCAGCTGCCTTTGCTTATGCTTATTATATTGCGGAAGCCAACAGTCATATTGATGGTTTTTTATTAAACAGACAGACAGATGCAGCAGCGGAGGTGGCACAGGGAATGTCCTTTGGACTGAATCATTCCAATGGAAGTCATAAACAGATTTATAACGTATTTAAGCATATTGACGGAGCAAATTCCCAATCTGCGACAGAGTTTGCAAAAAGCATTATTGGGATTTCATCCTGGTCAGATGTTATCCGGCATTATTAGAAAGTAAAAGGTGCAGCCACATTTTGAATTTTAATAAAAGTGGCTGCACTTTTTTATTAGGTAATAGGAAAAAGGTAGAAAAATGATATGGAATTTTGTATTCTTGTATTAAAGAAAAGTGTAAAAGCGGGGAAATAAAATGAATCTGATAGAATATAAGCAAATAATAATTATGGGTATCATCATTTTGGCTGTGTGTTTGACGGTAATTATCTTTATATTGATAAAAAAATATAAAAAACCGAAAGAGAAACATTTCGATACTATGGAAGGACATGAATTTGAGTATTTTTGTGCAGAACTTCTTCAAAAAAAAGGCTTTGTAGATGTAGAAGTTACCAAAGGAAGCGGTGATTTTGGAGCAGATATTCTGGCAGAAAAAGAAGGAGTGACATACGCAATCCAGTGTAAGTGCTATACGTCACCTATTGGTGTAAAAGCAATACAAGAAGCTTATTCCGGAAGAGATTATTATGATCGCATGGTAGGAGCTGTTTTTACAAATCAATATTTTACGACTCCAGCAGTAGAAGCAGCTAAAAAATTAAAAATTCTTCTTTGGGACCGAGGGTATCTGGAATCTATGTTGGAGGAGGAGGAATGAAAGGGATGACAATTGGAATCTGTTTATTTGTCAAATGAAAGGAAATGAAGAATATGAAAAAGAAAACATTATTTATGTGCGTAAAGAAGAGGGAATACATAACTATCATGTATAGCTAACTTCTTCATCGGAATTTAAAAATATAGAACTTCCCAAACCGGAAGAAGTATCAGATGAGATATGGGAACAGGCATTTTTGTTAAAAGCAGATTATGATTTAGATTCAGAAGAGATTACATTACTATTGTGCTGGAATCTGGAAAGTTCAGGAAGAATGATAGTAGGAAAAGCAAAGTGGCAGCAGAATATGGACTATATAAGGCAGATTTTGCCTGTAGGAAGATATCAGGACAGTGTTATCTGGAAGTGGGATGTTATTCCTTCTAAAGAGAATGAAGCACTATTCTGTCTATTTGAGGAGCAGGTATTTACAGGAGCCATATATGTTGAGAATGATGGAAACTGGCAGGTGTATGATAAAGAAAAAAATATCTCTAAAACAGATATGAGCATGGTGAACTGTATCTCCCACAGTAATAGCTTCTATATAATTTTAAAATAAAATATGTAATTAAACAGCCAATTACGAAAATCTTTATAATAAATTCTGCTTTGAGCAATTTTCATAACTGATACGATAAGTGCTTCGGCAGCGAAAGCATACTTTCGTTATAGTTATGAAAATTGTACAAAAGAAAATTTTTTAGGAGGAAACAGTATCCAACAGCCTTCTTTCCAGATTATCAAAATCAGAAGGACCTGCATTTAAAATAAACTCATGAAATTTATAGTCTGTGAAGTCGGAGCCCATCAGGTTTTCGGCTTTTTCTTTTAAATCCATAAGAAGCAGATATCCCATATAATATTTTAAATAATTTCCCGGTTCTTCCAAAATATACTGGTGTATTTCGGCAATAGTTTCCTGGTCAGTGATACCATACTGGCTCAAAATATTGGCAGCAGTTTCTAAAGAATCATTATAGTAATGCAGCTGAATATCCAAAATAGAAAGCACGGCAAGCTGTAATTTTTTATCACAGGCTAAAAGCTGATGCCACAGAGTATAAAATTCTTTTGCATCATCAGAGTAAAGTAGGGTAGCATAATCATAGCTGTAAAATTCGCAGTAAATCGCCCAGCCTTCCACATAACCACCATAATTTAAGATGTGGCGAATCAATGGTGTATTTTCTTTCTGACTGTATAGCTGATAGTAAACGGTCTGGTTTAAATGCCCCGGATATCCTTCGTGGGCTAAGGTGGTAAATAAGTCTAAACCCTCCGGTGTGGAGCTATCGTTGATATAAATGGTATTTTTCCAGAAATCATCAATGGGTGGAATCATATAAAAGGCAGGGCTGGTGTATTCTTCCATATAACTGCTTACGGATTTAATGGTGGTAGTGACTGTTTTACCGGAAGTATCCAAAAGAGAAGGAAAGTCTTTTTTTGATAAGGTCTGCAAAACGGATAACATCCGGTTTCGGTCTGATATAGGAAATTCTTTGTTAATGTATGTTTCGTAGTCCGGACAGGCAGTTATCTTTTCCTGTAAAGTGCGAAAGGAAAGAAGATTTTTTTCATAATCATTTTCTAGTTTTTCTAAAATTTCCGGTATGGAAAGAGAACATCCGATTTGTTTTTGAACATACCAGGTATAATAGTTTTGCCCCTGTGCATAGCGGTAAAGACCACATAAAGGAATCTCTTTCGTTTGCAGAGAAAGAAAAGATTCTTTTAATTTTTGATAAGAAGGGAGTACAACTTCTTTTAAAAGAGAATTGTTTTTTTCTATGAAGCTAAAAGCTTCTTTTTTAGACAAAATATCTTTTGCTACAAGAGGAGCCAATCTTTCCCGAAAAGAGTGCTGCAAAAAATGGGAATTATTTTCTAAGGCTTCTCTTGTAATGATGGTATCACATTGTTTTATGATTTCCTGCAAAGAGGCAGAAGAAAGGCAGTATCCTTTTTGGGCTCTTTCTTTTTGAAACTCAAAGAAACTGGAAAAATAGTTGTTGGTATCTGCCAGTAAGGTAAGATAATCCGTAACATCTTTTTTACTTCGAAAGGTATATTCTGCCATGACAACAGGATAGTTTGTAATGATTCCCGAAGAGGGAGAAAAACATTCTTCAAAATAGGTAAAAGGAAAGCCGTTTATCTGCATGGAAAAGAAACTGGTTAATAAATCATGGCAGTAGGCTTCTTCCTTATTAAGTTGGAGAGGATTTATGGTATTTAAAACAAAAAGGGAGTTTTCGATTTTGCTTCGGGATTTCTGTAAATCGTCTTTCTCATATTTAGGCAAAGTTAAAGCATAAGAATCCAGAGAGTAATGAGAAGGATAAGCCAGTGTGTAGTGGAGACTTAAGGTGTCTGTGGTGATATCATCTAAAAACAATTGATTGGTAAACTCCTGAAAAGAAAATTTAGGTTTGTATAAATGCAGACTAATAACAAGACCTCCCGATAAAAGGATAAAAATAAGAATCAGGAGAACTTTTTTAGATTTTAAATATTTGGAAAAAGAGGACATAAAAAACTCCGGGATTTTTTATATCTTATGAAAAAAGAAAGAAATTCATGAATAGAAGAAGGATGACATAAAAGCTGCATTTATGGTATGATAAAAAGTGTAAACAGAGATAGAGTTTTATATTGTCTGTAACTTGAGGAAGAAAGGACGGAGGAAAATATATTTATGACAAAGAATGAGAAGAAACCATTGCTTCCCAAATCCACATTGATGATCCGCCTGATAGCCGGGGCATATCTGATTTATCTGGCATATGAATTATTGATTGGTGTAAATGTAGAAAATGGAGCTCCCATATGGCTTGCAATTATAGCAGCAGTTGCTTTTGCCGTATGCGGTATTATTCTTGTGTTTTTCAGTGGAAAAGATTTTCTGAAAGGCAACTATCAGGGGGGAATCATGGATCCTTCCGGTGATGAGACTTTGAAGGAAAAAAATCTTTTGGATCAGGAGTCTGAAAGTACAGAAAAATCCAATTGTCACGAAGGAAAATGACAAAAAAGAAAAAAAGCCGAAAAAAAACTCAAAAGAAACAAAAAAATCAGCAGGAAGAATACTTGTTTCTTGCCGGATTGTATAGTATTCTATAAGAGTCGTAAATTAACAACATGATGGAGGAGAAGTAATGACCAACTTGGAATTGCAGATGATGGCAAATGAAGTTCGTAAGAATATTGTGAAATCTGTTCACAGTGCAAAAGCAGGTCATCCGGGAGGAAGCTTGTCGGCAGCAGATATTTTTACTTATTTATATTTTGAAGAAATGAATGTAGATCCAAAACATCCTGAGGATCCGGACAGAGACCGTTTTGTGTTATCCAAAGGACATTGTGCGCCGGGATTATACTCTGCGTTAGCTTTGAAGGGATTTTTCCCGGTAGAAGATATGACAACCTTAAGAAAGCTGGGTTCATATTTACAGGGACATCCTGATATGAAGAAAGTTCCGGGAGTGGATATGTCTACCGGTTCTTTGGGACAGGGGATTTCTGCTGCAGCAGGAATGGCTCTTGCAGGAAAGATGGATAAGAAAGATTACAGAGTATATACATTACTTGGTGATGGTGAAATTGAAGAAGGTCAGGTATGGGAAGCGGCAATGTTTGCAGGTTTCCACAAATTAGACAATCTTACGGTTATTGTAGATAATAATAATCTTCAGATTGACGGATGCATTGAAGATGTATGTTCTCCTCATCCTATTGATAAAAAGTTTGAAGCGTTTAATTTCCATGTAATTCATATGGATGCTCATGATTTTGATTCTATTCGGGCTGCTTTTGAGGAAGCAGGAAAAACAAAAGGAATGCCTACTGCAATTATTGCAAAAAGTATAAAAGGAAAGGGAGTTTCCTTTATGGAAGACCAGGCCGGATGGCATGGAAAAGCTCCTAATGATGAGCAGTTTGAAATTGCTATGAAAGATTTGGAAAGGATTGGTGAAACATTATGCCAGAAGTAAAGAAAATTGCAACCAGAGAAGGTTACGGAAAAGCTTTGGTAGAATGTGGAGCAAAATATCCGAACCTTGTAGTATTAGATGCAGACCTTGCAGAATCTACCAAGACAGCCATGTTTCAGGAAGCATATCCAGACAGATTTTTTGACTGTGGTATTGCGGAAGGCAATATGGTGGGTGTGGCAGCAGGCCTTGCAGCAGCAGGAAAAGTAGTATTTGCCAGTTCTTTTGCTATGTTTGCTACAGGAAGAGCCTATGAACAGATACGTAATTCAGTAGGATATCCTGCTTTAAATGTAAAAATCGGTGCGTCTCATGCGGGAATTACCGTAGGGGAAGACGGAGCCAGTCATCAGTGTAATGAAGATATCGCTCTGATGCGTTCTATTCCGGGAATGGTTGTCATTAATCCTGCTGATTATATTGAAGCACAGGAAGCTGTGAAGGCGGCTATTGAACATGAAGGTCCGGTATATATACGTTTCGGACGTGCAAATGTTCCTGTCATCAATGATAAGGAAGATTATAAATTTGAAATTGGAAAAGGTACAATAGTAAGGGAAGGAAAAGATGTTACTATTATTGCTACCGGTATTTTGGTAAATTCTGCTCTGGAAGCAGCTGAAAAGCTGGCAGAAGAAGGAATTGATGCAGAAGTTTTAAATATTCATACAATTAAACCTTTGGATGAAGAACTGGTGGTTGCTTCTGCAAAGAAAACCGGAAAAGTTGTAACAGCAGAAGAACATTCCGTAATTGGCGGCTTAGGAAGTGCGGTATGTGACTGCCTTTGTGCAAAAGCACCGACTCCAGTTTATAAGATTGGTATGCAGGATGTATTTGGGGAATCCGGTTCTGCAGCAGATTTAATGGTAAAATATGAAATTGACGGAGCAGGTGTTTATAAACAGGTGAAGAATTTCCTGGCTACTTTCTAGGGTCTCGGTGTATTTTTGCCAAACGTTAAAATAAGAAAATAAAAAAGGGGCTGTCGCAGGATTCGTTTTTAAAACTACTATGATTATGACAGCCTCTTTCTTGAATTTTATCATGAAAAAGAAAGGATACAGTATGAATATTTTATCCCCCTCTATTCTTTCCGCAGATTTTGCGAATCTGGGAAGAGATATTATAGAAACCAGAAAAGCAGGTGCCAGATATCTTCATATTGATGTTATGGATGGTAAGTTTGTACCTTCTATTTCTTTTGGAATGCCTGTTATAAAATCTATCCGTAAAGTGAGTGACATTGTATTTGATGTACATTTGATGATTGAAGAGCCTATTCGTTATATTAAGGAATTTGCCCAATCGGGAGCGGATATTATTACGATCCATCTGGAAGCTTGTGAAAATGTGCAGGCAACCATTGATAAAATTCATGAAATGGGTCTGAAAGCAGGGCTTTCTATAAAGCCAAAAACTCCTGTAGAGAGTCTGCTGCCTTATCTGGATAAAGTGGAAATGATACTTATGATGAGTGTAGAGCCGGGATTTGGAGGACAGAAATATATAGAAGATTCTACCGAGAGAATCCGCAAGGTAAGAAAAATGCTGGACGAACGCAATTTATCTGCTGATTTAGAGGTGGATGGCGGAATCAATGTGGATAATGTATCTGTTGTTTTAGATGCAGGGGTAAATGTAGTAGTAGCCGGTTCTGCGATTTTTGGCGAGAATATTGAAGAGAAGACGAAAGCTTTTATGGAAAAGTTAAATTCTCATAAATAAATATAGATTTATAAAGTAGGAAGACGAGGAGTGATTTTATGAGCAAAGGAAAATATTACATGACTACTGCCATTGCATATGCATCCGGTAAACCACATATCGGAAATACGTATGAAGCAATTTTGGCAGATAGTATTGCAAGATATAAAAGAAACGAAGGATATGATGTTTTTTTCCAGACGGGAACAGATGAACATGGTCAGAAGATTGAATTAAAAGCTGCAGAAGCAGGAATAACCCCACAGGAATATGTGGATGATGCTGCTGGAAAAATTAAAGAAATCTGGGATTTGATGGAGGTATCTTATGATAAATTTATCAGAACCACAGATGCAGACCATAAACGCGTAGTACAGAAAATTTTTAAGAAATTTTATGATCAGGGAGATATCTACAAAGGTTCTTATGAAGGACTTTATTGTACTCCTTGTGAATCTTTCTGGACAGAATCTCAGTTAGTAGACGGAAAATGTCCTGACTGTGGAAGAGAAGTGAAACCTGCAAAGGAAGAAGCATATTTCTTTAAAATGAGTAAATATGCTGACAGACTCATTGAGCATATTAATACGCACCCGGAATTTATTCAGCCGGTGTCCCGTAAAAATGAAATGATGAACAACTTCCTTCTTCCCGGCTTACAGGATTTATGTGTATCCAGAACTTCTTTTACATGGGGAATTCCGGTAGATTTTGACGAGAAACATGTTACTTATGTATGGTTGGATGCATTGACAAACTATATTACCGGTATTGGTTATGATGTAGATGGAAGCAGTGAGCAATATAACAAATTATGGCCGGCAGATTTGCATTTGATAGGAAAAGATATCATTCGTTTCCATACTATTTACTGGCCTATATTCTTAATGGCATTAGATATTCCTCTGCCAAAGCAGGTATTTGGTCATCCTTGGTTATTGCAGGGAGATGGAAAAATGAGCAAATCCAAAGGAAATGTGCTATATGCAGACGATTTGGCAGATTTCTTTGGTGTAGATGCGGTTCGTTATTTCGTGCTTCACGAGATGCCTTTTGAAAATGACGGTGTGATCACATGGGAATTAATGGTGGAAAGAATGAATTCTGATTTGGCAAATACCTTAGGAAATTTGGTAAACAGAACTATTTCCATGAGTAATAAATATTTTGGCGGGGTAGTAACAAAAACCGGTGCGGAAGAAGCGGTGGATGCAGAGTTAAAGTCTGTGGTTTTAGGAACTTTAGAAAAAGCCACCGGAAAAATGGATCAGCTTCGTGTTGCGGATGCCATGACTGAAATCTTTGCTTTATTTAAACGCTGCAACAAATATATTGACGAAACAGAGCCATGGGTACTTGCAAAGGATGAGACTAAAAAAGACAGATTATCCGAAGTGCTTTATAATCTGGTGGAAAGTATTGTCATGGGAGCCTCTCTTTTAGAAGCCTTTATGCCTTCTACCGCAAAAAAGATTGTACAGCAGTTAAATACAGAGCTTAGAAGCTTTGATAATTTAAATCAGTTTGGATTATATGAATCAGGAACAAAAGTAACAGAGACACCGGAAATTTTGTTTGCAAGATTAAAGGTGGAAGAAGTTCTTGAAAAAGCAGAAGAAATGTTTGCTGAAAGAAACCAGCCAAAAGCTCCTGCGGAACCTGTCATTGATATAGAAGCAAAACCGGAAATTTCTTACGAAGATTTTGATAAATTACAGTTTAGAGTAGGTAAGATTATTGCCTGTGAAGAAGTAAAAAAATCTAAAAAACTGCTTTGCAGTAAAGTACAGATTGGCAGTGAAGTAAAACAGATTGTTTCCGGAATCAAACAGCATTACAGTGCAGAAGAGATGGTAGGAAAGAAGGTTATGGTTTTAGTAAATTTAAAACCGGCAACTCTTGCCGGAGTTTTATCTGAGGGTATGCTTTTATGTGCGGAAGATGAGGATGGAAATCTTGCTCTTCTGACACCGGAAAAAGATATGCCGGCAGGGGCAGAAATTGCCTGATAGTATATAAAAATGAGGGGCTGTTACATTAAGAGCATTGCGGCAGACAGCAAGATTTTCTTAATGAGGCAGTCTCTTTTTATCAATTTTTATGAAAGGTACAGACATTTTTGAAAAAGACTTTACATAGATTGATACGACAGAATGTTTGAAGTCAAAATGGAGGAATTTATGAAAAAGAGAATTAGTTTACTGGCATTCACTTTGGCATTATTTATGTCTCAAAGTACTGTTTGGGCAAGAGAATCAGAGAATACTCATACTGTAAGCAGCTACGTTAACTTATTTCTGGAAGAGATTCAGGGAACCAAAAATGAAGAATCCGTTTCTTCTTTAAAGGAATCCATAAATCATTTGATGGAAAGCATCAAGCCGGAGGATGCGAAAGAAATTCTGGCATTTGTAGAAGAAAAAATAGAAGAAGGAAAATGGGACAGTAAAGAAGGTATCGAAGAAGCCATTGGAGAAGGAGAAGAAAAATTTGATGCAAAACTGACAGAGGAGCAGAAAGAGCTGATCATCACCATAGCAGAAAAAATCAAAAAGTTGGGAATCGATCCTAAAACTCTTGTAAAACAGGCAGAAAAGATTTATGAAAAATACAGTAAAGATTTGCAGCAGGAAATAGAGAAAAATGGACAGAAGATTGTAGAAGATACCCAAAGCAAGATTAAGGAAGAAATCAACAATTCTTTGACAGATTATTTTTCAGACATGATAAATAGTGTAAAATCATTTTTTAAAGGAATTTTTAAGAAGTAATTATGAAGCAGGAAGAAAAAATTGAAATACGTATGGCTGTGGAAAAGGATTGGGAGCCTGCAATGAAATTGGCATGGGAAACTTTTCTTATCTTTGAGGCCGGAGAATACAGCGAAGAAGGAATTGAGAGTTTCCGTGATTTTATTTCAGACCAATGGCTGAAAAAAATGTTTTTAAAGGGCGAATATCAGATGTTTGTTGCTTTGGAAGGTGAAAAGGTGGTAGGTTTTATCAGTGTAAGAAACAGACATCACATTTCTTTGCTTTTTGTAGATAAAAAATATCATCATAGAGGGATTGGCAGTTTATTGATACAAAGACTTGGAGAATATCTTATTACAGAAATGGGTGTGGATTATATGACGGTGGATTCAGCACCATATGCACTGGGATTTTATCATAAGCTGGGATTCTGGGATTTAGCGCCACAGCAAAAGAAACAGGGGATTATATATACATCCATGAAAAAGAATTTAAAATATAATGTGGAAAAGAGGGAAAACCAATGAAAAACTTATTTAATTTAGATTCTCCGTTTATGATTTTTTTATCCAATCTTACGGATGTAGTCATCCTGAATGTATTATGTATTATTTGTTGTTTACCAATCATTACGATAGGTCCTTCCATTACAGCAATGCATTATGTTACCTTAAAAATGACAAAAGAAGAAAGTGGATATGTAGTCAGAAATTTCTTTAAGTCTTTTAAAGAAAATTTTAAACAGTCTGTAATCGTTTGGCTGGTGTTTCTGATAATTTCTGTAGTTTTTGTTCTGGATTTTAAAATACTGCAGGGTGCGGGAATGAAAGAAAATAAAATGTTAACTATTATAATCGGTTCCATTTATTTACTGACCTGTCTTACCGTAATGTATGTTCTTGTACTTTTGTCTCATTTTGAGAATACTGTAAGGCAAACCGTGAAAAATGCATTTTATATGTGTATCCTGCATATCTTTAAAACCATAGTAATGGTCATAGTATATCTGATTCCCTTTTTCCTGTTGCCGTTACATAGTACCATGATTCCTATATTTTTAATCATTGGACTGGCAGGTCCGGCTTATATTAACAGTTTTTTATGGAACAGTATTTTTAAGAAATATGAACCGGAAAAGGAAGAAGAACAGGTGGTA
The DNA here is from genome assembly GCA_964610665.1 of uncultured Lachnospiraceae bacterium. GTDB lineage: Bacteria > Bacillota > Clostridia > Lachnospirales > Lachnospiraceae > SFDP01. The sequence goes on along the minus strand of CAZSWC010000043.1, from coordinate 679 downwards.
TCTGATATGGAATTTCAGATTCCCGAAGAATAAGCCTATAGAGCGGATATAGTAGCAGTTTGGCATTATGTATAGAAAAATGAAAAATCTTTGTGGAATTGTGGCATGGAGATTTGAAAAAAGATTTTGTATACTATTATTAGTGTAAAAACAGGGAATACCTGTATAAATAGGAGGATGAAAAAAATGGCAAGTTTATCTTTAAAGAATATTTGCAAAAGATACCCAAATGGCTTTGAAGCTGTTAAAAATTTTAATCTTGAAATCGAAGATAAAGAATTTATCATCTTTGTAGGTCCATCCGGATGTGGTAAATCTACTACACTTCGTATGATTGCAGGTTTGGAAGATATTACTTCCGGTGAATTGAAAATCGGAGACAGAGTGGTAAATGACGTAGAACCAAAAGACAGAGATATCGCAATGGTATTCCAGAACTACGCATTATATCCTCATATGACAGTATATGATAACATGGCATTTGGTTTGAAATTAAGAAAGGTTCCAAAGGATCAGATCGATAAGATGGTTAAGGAAGCAGCTAAGATTCTTGACTTAACTCCACTTCTTGATCGTAAGCCAAAGGCTTTATCTGGTGGTCAGAGACAGCGTGTAGCTATGGGTCGTGCTATCGTTCGTAATCCTAAGGTATTCCTTATGGATGAGCCTCTTTCAAACT
>CAZSWC010000042.1:0-18050 GCA_964610665.1 uncultured Lachnospiraceae bacterium | reverse complement strand
GAAGAGGGATTTGAGGAATAAACTTCTTGTGAACTAAAAAGGCATGTGTTAAAATGGTCTTTAGCTGAAGCTTGCTTAAAAAGGAAGGAATAGCAAGTAAAGAAAAAGAAATGTGCTTTAGAAGAGGAGTATTTTATGAGTACGGAAAAAATAGAAAATGTAGAAGAAACAAAAGAAGTAGTTTCCAAGAATTTTATTGAGCAGATTATTGATAAAGACCTTGCGGAGGGAGTGTACGATACGGTTCATACCAGATTTCCACCGGAACCAAACGGCTATCTTCATATTGGACATGCAAAGAGTATTTTATTGAATTATGGTCTTGCGAAAGAGTATGGCGGAAAATTTAATATGCGCTTTGATGATACCAATCCTACCAAGGAAAAAGTGGAATTTGTAGAATCCATTAAGAAGGATATTCAGTGGCTTGGTGCAGACTGGGAAGACCGTCTTTTCTTTGCTTCTGATTATTTTGATGAAATGTACGAAGGGGCTGTTAAATTAATTAAAAAAGGCAAAGCATATGTTTCTGATTTAACGGCGGAACAAATCAGAGAATACCGGGGAACTTTAACAGAGCCGGGAAAAGAAGATCCGGGTTCTTTAAGAAGCATAGAAGAAAACCTTCAGCTTTTTGAAGATATGAAAAATGATAAATTTGCAGATGGCGAGAAAGTTCTTAGAGCAAGAATTGATATGGCTTCACCCAATATGAATATGAGAGACCCGGTAATTTATCGTGTAGCTCATATTCCCCATCATAACACCGGGGATAAGTGGGTAATTTATCCTATGTATGATTTTGCCCATCCGATTGAAGATGCCATTGAAGGAATTACGCATTCTATCTGTACTTTGGAATTTGAAGACCACAGACCTTTATATGACTGGGTGGTACGGGAACTGGAATACCCACATCCTCCTAAGCAGATTGAATTTGCAAAAATGTATCTTACAAATGTGGTGACTGGAAAACGTTATATTAAGAAATTAGTAGAAGATGGAATTGTAGATGGCTGGGATGACCCAAGACTGGTATCCATTGCAGCACTTAGAAGACGAGGCTTTACTCCGGAATCCATTAAGATGTTCGTAGATTTGTGTGGGGTAAGTAAGAGCAATTCTTCTGTGGATTATGCCATGTTGGAGTATTGTATCCGTGAAGATTTGAAATTGAAAAAATCCCGCGTAATGGCTGTTTTAGACCCTATCAAACTGGTAATTGATAATTATCCTGAGGGACAGACAGAGATGCTGGATGTACCCAATAATCTGGAAAATGAAGAATTGGGGAATCGTCAGGTACCTTTTGGACGTGAACTTTGGATTAACAGAGATGACTTTATGGAAGAACCGCCTAAGAAGTATTTCCGCCTTTATCCGGGAAATGAAGTTCGTCTGATGTATGCATATTTTGTAACCTGTACCGGAGTGGTGAAAGACGAAAATGGCAATATAGTGGAAGTACATTGTACTTATGATCCGGAAACTAAGAGTGGAAGCGGTTTTACCGGAAGAAAAGTAAAGGGAACCATTCACTGGGTTCCGGTAGAACATGCTGTAAAAGCAGAAGTAAGATTGTATGAAAATATTATTGACGAAGAAAAGGGAGTTTATAATGAAGATGGCAGTCTGAATTTGAATCCTAATTCCATTCAGGTGTTGAAAGAATGCTATTTGGAACCGGTAGTAAAGGGTGCGAAAGCCTATGACAGTTATCAGTTTGTAAGGACAGGATTCTTCTGTGTAGACAGTAAGGATTCTACACCGGAAAATCTGGTATTTAATCGTATCGTATCCTTGAAGAGTTCTTTTAAACTGCCTAAGAATAATGAGACAGTAGAGAAATAAGTCCATTGATTTGCCGGAGTTGACTATTATGGAGAAACTGTGGCTAATGGAAGGTAAGAAAACGAGTATGAAATAACAGAAAGCAGGTAAAAACATGGCCGGAAGTGATGCAGATAAAGTATTTGATAAAAAATACACATGTCCTGTATGTGAAAATAAATTTACATCGAAGACTGTAAGAACCGGAAAAGCCAGAATGATACGCAGTGATATGGACCTTAGAAATGTGTATGAGGGAATTGAACCATTAAAATATGACATTGTTCTTTGCCCTAAATGTGGTTATGCTGCATTGGCAAGATTTTTTTCAGAAATTTCAAATGCTCAGAAAAGCTATATTCAAGAAAAGATAACACCTCATTTTAATCTTGTAGAAGAGAATGGGGAGGAATACACTTTTGAACAGGCTTTAAACAGATATGGGATTGCCTTTGCCAATGCGGTGGTAAAGATGGCGAAGGTCAGTGAAGGCGCGTATTTATCATTAAAGACGGCATGGCTTTGCAGAAGCTATAAGGAAAGTATGGAAACGGGAATGGCAGGATATCAGGAGAAGTATGAAAAGATAGATGCCATGGAACGGGAAAATTTGAAAAGGGCATACGAATACCTTACGAAAGCAGTACAGACGGAAGAATTTCCAATGTGTGGTATGGATGAATCTACAGTGGATTATATTCTTGCAGTCCTAAGTATGGAATTTGAAGATTATTCGTATGCATCGAAACTGTTATCCAAACTGCTCACTTCTTATTCTGCAGGCAGTCGTTTGAAGGATAGAGCAAGAGATGTGAAGGATGAACTTTCCAAGCGGATGAAGGAAGCAGGAGTTGAATTATAATGAATGAATTGACCATCCCGGTAGATTTGAATTCAAAAGTACATTTATATGAACAGATTTATGGATATATCAGAAATGAGATTTTAGAGGGCAGACTGACTCAGGGAGAGAAGCTGCCCTCTTCCCGCGCTTTAGCCATGCATTTACAGATTTCCAGAAGTACAATTAATCTGGCTTATGAGCAGTTAGTGGCAGAAGGATATATGGAAGCGGTTCCTTATAAAGGATATTTTATCAGTAAGATAGAAAGTCCATTGCATTTGGAAAAAGAAAATAAGAAAAATCGAGTCGTTCCTAAGGAAGAAAAGAAATATCCATATCACTTTACGCCCAATGGCATTGATATGAAAGAATTTCCATATCGCACTTGGAGACGAATTACAAAAGAGGTACTCAGCATTGACAGCAAGGATTTGTTTGCCTTGGGGCAGCCGCAGGGAGATGAGGAATTAAGACAAAGGATTGCACAGTATCTGTTTGCAGCAAGAGGCGTCGACTGTCGGAAAGAACAGATTGTTGTGGGAGCCGGAAATGATTATCTTCTTATATTATTACGAGTGTTATTAAATGATAAAAGTGTAATTGCTTTTGAAAATCCTACCTATACAAAGGCGTATCGAATTATGGAATCTTTAGGCTTCAAGTTATCTTTGATAGGCATGGATGAAAATGGGATGCTGATTGAGGAACTGGAAAAAAGTAAGGCAAATGTGGCATACATTATGCCATCCCATCAGTTCCCTACGGGGATTGTAACATCTGTAGGACGAAGAAATGAATTGCTGAAATGGGCAGCAAGGAAGGAAGAAAGATATTTGATTGAAGATGACTATGACAGTGAATTCCGCTATCGGGGCAAGCCCATTCCCTCTTTGCAGGGAATGGATCATGGGGAAAAAGTAATCTATATAGGGACATTTTCGAAAGCCATTGCTCCTGCTATTCGTGTCAGCTATATGGTATTGCCGGAAAAACTATTGGATGAGTATCAAAAACGTGGAAAGCTGATTTCTTCTACAGTATCCAGAATTGACCAAAAGATTTTAAATGAATTTATCCGCTGTGGTGCTTTTGAACGTCATTTGAATCGTATGCGTAAAATATACAAAGGCAAACATGATTTTTTGATGGAAGAGTTAAGAGCATTTCGAAAAAAGTTTGAGATTCATGGAGATCATGCAGGAAGCCATATCTTATTAAGTGCCAGATATGAAGTAACAGAAGAATGTTTGAAAGAAAAGGCAGCAGCAGCAGGAGTGAAAATTTATGGTCTGTCAGATTATATGATAGAGAAGGAAAAAAAATCTTCTGTCGGCAGTACTGTGATTTTGGGGTATGCGGATATGGATATTGAGGAGATAAAAAAAGGAATAGCCGCCCTAAGGACGGCTTGGAATGTATAAAATTAAAACTATATTTAATTATTTAGATTATCTTAAATCTACATAGTGCCGGCTGAATTTTAAAGAAGATAAATCCAGGGCATCTTCTGCATTTAAGTGTTCCTCGGTATCAGAATCAGTATTTGTATCCTGAGAAAGCTCCTTTTTTTCGTTATGTTTTTGGAAAAAATAGAAGAATCCTATAATAACGGATGTTATTCCAATGAAACAAAATATAGTTTTTAGAATCTTTTTTGCCATAGTAGTCTCCTTTCTGGATTTACAAATATTAAAGTAATAATATTCTAACCTATTTTTGATAAAAAGTAAACAATAGTCTATTGAAGAGAATGGAAAAATGTGGTATGCTGTATAGACTGAAATAGTCAATGGTATAGGGACAGGAGTTGCTATGAATGATAAATTTTTTGACTTAAATAGAGAAAAACAAGATCGTATTATTAATGCAGGTTTGAAGGTTTTTGCAAAAAACGGATATCGTCATGCAACCACAGATGATATTGTAAAAGAGGCAGGAATCAGTAAGGGGCTTTTATTTCATTATTTTTCCAGTAAAGTGGGGACGTATGTTTTTTTGATGGATTACAGTGTACGTTTTCTTTTGCTGGAACTGTCCAGATATGTGAAGCATGATACAGTGAATTTTTTTGAAGTGTGCAGGCAGATAGAAACCGGAAAACTCCAAGTGTTGAAGAATTATCCTTATATGCAGGCTTTTTTGGACAAAGCATTTGAAGAGATTTGTCTGGAGGCTTTAGAAGAATGTGAAGAACAGAAGCAGGTGTATCGGGAAAAAGTGGAAGAATATTACCGGCAGGCATCCGGTCAGAAGTTTCGGAATCATGTTACATTAGAACAGATGCTGGAACTTTGGAGTTATATTATAAAAGGGATAACGGCAGAATGTGTGGCGCAGAATACACTTCAGCCGGAGCTGATGTATGAGAAGGTTTGCAGCTATATTGATATGATGAGGGGAGCTTACGATGAAATATAATAATTCATATTACTACAATGAAATTGAGTTGATCAGGGTTCAAAATCCGGAATTAAAAAATAAAATTGAAAAATTATTCCTTAGAAACAGGATTTCTTATTTTATTCGTTGGGACAGGGTAAGTTTCTGGCAGAGATTAACAGGAAAAACAAAGAAAGAGCAGTGTAAAATCTGTATCAATGAATGGGATAAAGACATTGCACTGGAGCTTTTAAAGGGAATGGAAGGCACCATGGCAGGACAGGGCGAAATTTTGTTGAAAAAGACAGAGTCTGCATTAAAAGATACCTATATTTAAAGACAGAGTTGTCTTATAAATCTGAAATTGTTTTGGGGGAACATTGGCGAAAAAGAACGGCTGATGTTAGCCCCCTTTTTTTGTAGATTGGTTCAAGCCGGGCAGTCTTCTTTTAGTTTCTGCTTCATTGTATTATGCAATAGATTTTGTTATGATTGAAATATAAAAGAATCACGGAGGAAGAAAATGTCGTTACAATTTGTACTTGGAAGCTCCGGAACAGGAAAGAGCACTTATGTATATGAAAATATAATCGAAAGAGCCATGAAAGAAGAGAATAAGAAGTTTTTTATTCTGGTACCGGATCAGTTTACCATGCAGACACAGATGGATTTGGTAAACCGTAGTCCAAGAGGAGGAATATTAAACATAGATGTATTGTCTTTTTCCAGATTGTCTCATAGAATTTTGGAAGAAACCGGTGGAAATAGAGAGCCGGTATTGGATGATACGGGGAAAAGTCTGGTTTTAAGAAAAGTGGCAGAAAATTTAAAAGAAGAAATTCCGGTGTTGGGGAGTAATTTAAAAAAACTGGGATATATTCACGAAGTGAAATCTGCCATATCGGAGTTTATGCAATACGGAATTGACAAAGAAAAAATGCAGGAGATGTTGACCTATAGCGAAAAAAGAGGGGGGCTGTATGGAAAACTACAGGATTTAGGAGTCCTGTATCAAGGGTTTATGAAGTATACCAGGGATAAGTTCATCACTACGGAGGAAACCTATACAAGACTGGCTCATCTTTTGGAAAAATCTGCTTTAATAAAAAATAGTGTAATTGTAATGGATGGTTTTACAGGCTTTACCCCTGTTCAGAATCAGGTTATTGAAAAATTGTTATTGTTATCCCAAGAGTTAATTATGACAGTTACCATAGAAGAAACAGAAGCAGATAAAATATATGAGGAACAGCAGCTTTTTTCCTTAAGTAATAAAACCATCAGAACGATGGAGAAAATAGCTCGGCAGGCAGAGATTGAGATAAAACCAAGAATTTGGATGAAACAAGGGGGGAGAAGGTTTGAAAACGCCCCAGAGATTGCGCATCTTGAAAAAAATCTGTTCCGGTATCCTTATGAAATTCGGAAAGAGAAACCTCAAAAAATCCAGATTTATGAGGCCGAAACCATGGAAGAGGAGGTACGGCACATTGGCAGAAAAATAAGAAATCTGCTGCAGGAAGGCTGGTGTTATCGGGATATTGCAGTGATTACGGGAGAATTGGAAACGTACAGCAGTCAGATAGAAGAAATTTTTGAAGAATATCAGATTCCTGTGTTTTTGGATAAGACAAGCAAGATTACCTTGAATCCTTTTATAGAGTATATTAGAGCGGCCATTCAGATACAGGTGAAACAATTTTCTTATGAAACGATGTTTCATTATCTTAGAAGCGGAATGGTTCCCATTGACAGAGAAACGATTGATAAACTGGAAAATTATTGTATTGCTTTTGGAGTGAAAGGAAAAAGAACCTGGAGTAACATGTTTTGTGCCAAAAGCGGCAAAAAGCAGAAAGTGGATGAAGCGGAACTTGCAGAGTTAAATAATGCCCGTGAAGAAATTATGCAGTCGTTATTGCTGTTTAAAACAGGAAAACAAAAAGTTTCAGAGCAGGTAGAACAATTATATGAATTTCTGATTAGAAATGAATGCGCAAAAAAATTAAAAGAATATGAAAAATATTTTGCGGAAACAGGGGATAAGTCCAAGGAAAAGGAATATGCTCAGATTTATCGTCTGGTAATGGAATTGTTAGAACAAATGGCTGGTTTATTAGGGGATGAAATACTAAGCTGGGAGGAGTTTGCCCAGATTCTGGATGCCGGTTTTGGAGAAATCAAGGTGGGAATGATTCCCCAAAGTGTGGACCAGGTTGTGGTCGGGGATATGGAAAGAACCCGTTTGAAACAGGTGAAAGCTTTGTTCTTTCTGGGGGTGAATGAGGGGAAGATTCCCAAACAATCCGGTGGCGGCGGCATTATCTCAGATATTGACCGGGAATTTCTTGCAGAGGGAAATTTTGAACTGGCTCCCACCCCAAGACAGCAGTTATTTATTCAAAAATTTTATTTATACCTGAATGTAACGAAACCATCTCACCGGTTGTATGTATCTTATGCAAAACAAAATATGGAAGGAAAGAGCATGAAACCTTCTTATTTTATTTCCAGTATTCAAAAGTTATTTGCGAATCTGGAAATAGAGGTGGCAGAAGAAAACCAGAGGGAGAATCTGTTAACAAAAGAGGAAGGGAGAATGTGTCTGGCTAAAATGCTGGACCAGTATAAAAGGGGAGAATTAGAACAAACAAAAGAAACTTTTTTGATGGCACTTTTAAAAGTATTTAAAGAAGAAAAAGAAGGGCATCAGTGGATAGAAGACATTCTTAATGGGGTATTTTTAAATTATGAAGGCAGAAAAATCAGCAGGGAAGCTGCAAAAATGCTGTATGGCAGTATCATACAAAGCAGTGTCAGCCGTTTAGAGAAGATGGCATCCTGTGCTTATGCTCATTTTTTACAATATGGCTTAGAATTGGAAGAAAGACAAGAGTACAGTTTTGAAGCGGTAGACATGGGGAATGTTTTTCATGGAGTGTTGGAAATGTTTGCAGGAAAACTTGCACAGAAAAATTATAACTGGATTAATTTTCCTGAAAAAGAGGGACTTGAAATTTTAAGGGAAACACTGCAAAATTATGCAATAAATTATGAAAATACAGTACTTTTTTCGAGTGCAAGAAATGAGTATATGTTAGAAAAAATAGAAAGAATTTTGTGGAGAAGTGTCAGAACATTGCAATATCAGCTGCAAAAAGGAAAGTTTTTGCCGAAAAACTACGAGATTTCTTTTTCCGCAATGGAAGATTTGGATGCCATACGCATTTCGTTAAATGAAGAGGAAAAAATGTATCTGCAAGGAAGGATTGACAGGGTGGATACTTATGAAGAGGAGGAAAATCTATATGTGAAAGTTGTAGATTATAAGTCGTCAGAACAACAGTTTCAGCTGGCGGCACTCTACTATGGTCTGCAGCTGCAGCTCGTGGTATATTTAAATGCAGCCGTGGAATTGAAGAAAAAGCAGCACCCGGATAAAAAGGTTTTGCCGGGAGCATTTGTATACTATCATGTTTTTGACCCCATGGTGGATGGCAGGGAAGGAATGACAGCGGAAGAGATTGAAGGTGAAATAAAAAAGCAGCTGAAGGTAGCGGGGGTCGTAAATTCAGATCCGGCAGTTCTGAATGGACTGGACAGTGGTACAGAAGCAAAATCAGACGTGATTCCCGTGGAATATAAAAAGGACGGCTCCTTAAGTAGCCGTTCCTCAGTTATGAATCAGGAAGAAATCCAGCAATTACAGCTTTATGCACAAAAAAAGATAGAGGATTTGGGAAGAGAAATTTCCCAGGGGAATATTGCCGTTTCTCCGGTCAGTTTTGGGAAAAAGGAAAGCTGTACTTTTTGCCGGTACAAAGATATTTGTGAATTTGATTCCCGGATTCCGGGCTACGAAAAACAAAAGCTGGAAGAGTTAGAAACAGAAGAATTGTGGAAGAAAATTAGGGAAGCAACAAAGAAAAAAGAGGAGTGAAACTAGTGCAATTTACACCTGAACAGCAAAAAGTCATTGATACAAGGAAAAAAAATATTCTGGTATCCGCCGCCGCAGGAAGTGGAAAAACAGCGGTGCTGGTGGAACGGATTCTGAGATTGATTCTGGAGGAAAAAGAACCGGTGGACATTGACCGGCTGCTGGTGGTTACCTTTACCAATGCAGCAGCAACGGAAATGAGGGAACGAATTGGCAAAGGGATTGAAAAGCGACTGGAAAAAGAGCCGGATAATCTTCATTTACAAAGACAGGCAACTCTGCTTCACAGAGCGCAAATTACAACGATTGATAGTTTCTGTCTCTTTGTTGTAAAAAATAATTTTAATGAAATTGGTCTGGACCCTGGATTTCGTGTGGCTGATAACGGAGAAATTGAATTGTTAAAACAGGATATAATTAAAGAAGTTTTTGAAATGCTTTTAGAAGATGAGAAAACAAAGGATGACTTTGTACAACTCCTTGAAAATATTGCTGTCCGGGGAAAAGAGAAGGTTTTAGAAGAAGTAATCTTAAAAATCTATGGTTTTGCTCAGAGTTGTCCATGGCCGGAAGAATGGCTGAAAGAAAGATATGATGATTATAAAGTGGAAGGCGATTTGGAAGAGACTTTGTGGGGAAAACTGTGGAAGGAGGAAGTAGAGAAAAAACTTGCGGAACTGGAACAACGACTGCAGGTGATGATAGAAGAGTGTCAGAGTCCCGGTGGTCCTTATATGTATGTAGATGCTCTTATTTTGGATTTGGATATCATATGTTATCTAAAGAAAAAAAGCTGGAGGCAACAGTATGAATATATGAAGCAGATATCTTTTGCCAGGTTGTCTGCTAAAAAAGATGCCGCAGTTACGCCGGAACAAAAGGAAAGCATAAAAAATCAGAGAGATGAGATAAAAAAAGAAATCGGGCAGCTGCAAAAGAAATTTTTCAGTCTGTCAGAAGAAACCATAAAAGAACAGATGAAACAGATTTCCCAAGTGGAAAAGACACTGATTGATACGGTGCTTTTATTTGGCAGACGATTTGAAGAACGAAAAAGAGAAAAAAACCTTCTGGATTTTAATGATATGGAGCATATGGCTCTGAAAATTCTGATTCATCCCAAAAAAGAAGAAAAAACCGGAAATATCATTTGGGAACCTACCAAGACAGCCAATGATTACAGGAGTTATTTTAAGGAAATCATGATTGATGAATATCAGGATTCCAACTTGGTGCAGGAATATTTGCTGCAAAGCATTTCGGGAGAGTCTTTGGGCAGGTATAATCGGTTTATGGTAGGGGATTTGAAACAAAGTATTTATAAATTCCGTCTTGCAAGACCGGAGATTTTTTTAGAAAAGTATCGTGTTTATTCTATGGATGAGGAGGCAGATTGCCAAAGAATTGATTTGCATAAGAATTTTAGAAGCAGAAAAGAAGTTTTGGACAGTGTGAATGATGTATTTTATCAGATTATGGAGGAATCGGTAGGACAAATTCAGTATACGCAGGAAGAAGCACTATATCCGGGAGCGGATTATTCCAATACCGGGGAAGATTATAAGACGGAATTATTGCTTTTGGAGCAGGAGGAAGAAGAGGCAAAAAAAGCAGAAGCGGGAATGATAGCAGCCAGGATAAAACAATTGGTGGGCACTTTTATGGTGACCGATTCCCAAAGCGGGGAAAGCAGACCGGCAGAGTATAGGGACATTGTGGTTTTACTGCGTTCTAATGCAGGCTGGGATGAAGAGTTTTTTGAAGTGTTTGAAAAACAGGATATTCCGGCATGTATTACCAGAAAGACAGGATATTTTTCTGCAAAAGAAGTACAGATGGTACTGGCTTTTTTGAAGGTGATTGATAATCCGAGACAGGACATACCCTTATATGCAACATTAAAGTCTTTGCTTGGAAGGTTTACGGAGGAAGAGATTGTACAGATAAAAAGCTGCGGAAAAAGTTGTTTGTATGACAATCTGAAAAGTTTTAAGGAAGGAGAAGTGGGAAATAAGGCAAAGCAGTTTTTAGAACATATTCAAAGATATCGTAATCTTGTATATATTATGCCAATTCACAAACTCTTAAGAATATATTTGAAAGAAACCGGTTATTTACATTATTTTGCAGGCATGCCGGGGGGAGAACAGCGGATACAAAATATAAAAATGCTTTTGAAAAAAGCAGAAGATTATGAGAAAACCAGTTATTTCGGTTTGTTTCATTTTATAAGATATATGGAAAATCTGAGAAAATATGATATAGAGGTTTCGGAATCGATGACTCTGGAACAGCAACGGAATGAAGTGCGCATTATGAGTATTCATAAAAGCAAAGGACTGGAATTTCCTATCTGTATTGTGGCAGGACTTTCTAAAAAAATAAATCAGCAGGATGCCAACGCGGGACTGATTTGTGATATGGACTTGGGGATTGGAATGGAATATCGTAATCCGGTGATGCGGGTGAAAAATCAGGACATGAGAAGAAATGTATTGGCTCAAAAAATGCGACTGGATAACCTGGGGGAGGAACTTCGGATTTTATACGTAGCGATGACAAGGGCAAAAGAGAAACTGATTATGACCGGAACGGTAAAAAAGTATGAAGAACAGATGTTATCTTATCAATATCTGAAAAAAAGAACCAACAAGAAACTGCCCTACGGAGTCATTAGCAGTGCCAATAGCTTTCTGGATTTTCTGCTGCCTGCAACAATACAGGAGGATGTCCGCATCAGAACTGTTTTGTGGAATCCTTTTGAGGTAAAGCAAAAGGAAGAAAGTTATCGCACCGGTTTGCTGATAGAACGTGTGAGTGTAGAAGAAAAAATACAGTTGCCGGCAAGTGAGGAAGAACGGGAATGGATGGAGAAGCTTAAAGATAAATTTTCGTTTGCCTATGGTCATGAAAATTTACAGGGTCTGTATGCCAAGACTTCTGTTTCTGAGTTGAAAATGAAGGCTATGGAAGAAACGGACCAAGGAGCCTTTCAGTTGTTTGAAGAAAGAGAAATTGCCCCTTATGTTCCCAATTTCGTAGAAGAAAAGGAAGTCATAAGTGGTACGGTGAGAGGAAATGCCTATCATCGCCTGATGGAACTTTTGGATTTTTCCAAATTAGGAGATACTCAGGCAATATTTAAAGCCTGGGAAAAACTGGCAGAAGAAAAGATTCTGGAGCCGGCTTATCTGGAATATATCAGAAGAGATAAGATTGAAAAATTTTTGGATTCTGAATTAGCCCTTCGCATGAAGAATGCACAGGAGAGGAAAATGCTTTACCGGGAACAGCCCTTTGTTCTGGGGATAGAAGCGATCCGGTTGGATAAAAAATATCCAAAAGAAGAAAAGGTGTTGATTCAGGGAATTGTAGATGCTTATTTTGAAGAAGAAGGAAAAATGGTAGTGGTGGATTACAAGACAGATTCCATAAAGCGGGAAGAAGAGTTAACAGAACGTTATCAAGAACAGTTAAAATATTACGAAGAAGCTTTGGAAAAACTGACTGGAAAAAAAGTGAAAGAAAAGATTTTATATTCCTTTGCTTTGAATAAATGCGTCTATGTAGAATAAAAATGATTTGACAAAAAGAAGAAAAAGCAATAGTATGATGTCATCTATTAAAAAATTGCTAGGGGAGCATTAGCTGAGAATCATCTTCGGATGAAAACCCTCATTACTTGAACCGGATAATACCGGCGTAAGGAAGCTGGATAGTGAACATAGAAAACAGGCTTTGACGTGTTTGATGCGGTGCGGAAAAACACAAGAGAATGGTTTCTAAGATGCGAAAGCTTCCTCCCCTGACTGGCAAAGTGGGAGGTTTTTTTATGTCAAAAGAAAAGAAAGTAACAACGAAACAATTAGTATTTGCAGCCATGGCAATTGCGCTTGCAACTGTCATATCGGCGGTAGTCAAACTGCCTTCGCTTCCCAATGGGGGAAGTGTAACTTTATTCAGCATGCTTTTGGTGACCCTGGTAGGCTATTGGTATGGTCCGGTGGTAGGAATTGCGGCGGCAGTAAGTTATGGGATCCTGCAGTTTATTACGGGACCTTATGTGGTGCATCCTTTGCAGGTGGTGTTGGATTATCCGCTGGCATTTGGGGCACTGGGAATTTCCGGTTTTTTTAAAAACAAAAAGAACGGATTGCTGAAAGGATATCTGGCAGGGGTGTTTGGAAGGCTTTTCTTTGCTTCCCTTTCGGGAATCATTTTTTATACCGTATATGTGGAAGGAGTTCGGGAAAATATAGTGGCAATCTGGGCAGGGATTGTTTATAATATGACATATATTGTGCCGGAGGCAGTATTGACCGTGATTTTGATTTCTGTTCCATCGGTAAAAAATATGCTGGCAAAAATAAAAGATATGGCATAAAGGTGCTGCAAAGAAGAATGAAGGAGACATATGCAAACTGTGAAGAATGAGAAAGGCTTATGGGCAATGACAGAATCCTGTTTTTTTCCCTTAGTATTTTACTATTTTGTTAATAATGCAGTGGTAATTTTAGCGGGAATAGGAGTACAGCGGTTGGGGGCAGAGGGAACCGGATGGGAAACCTATCTGCTTGCGGGAGGCAGGATGCTTGGAATGTTTCTGGGAGCCATGGCGGTTTATCCCTGTTATAAAAGAGAACAGGAAAAAAGAGAAGGGAATGCGGAAAAGAAGATATCTCTGGGAGAAGGTTTGGTGATAGTTCTGACGGGAATTCTCTTTGCTTTGGGAGTGAATTTTTTATTTGCGGCAGTGGGACTGACAGAAAGCAGTGAAAGCTACAGGCAGGTGGCAGAAGTGCAGTTTTCCCTGCCTCTATGGCTTGCGCTGCCTTTTTACACCATTTTATCGCCCATGGCAGAAGAATTGGTATTTCGTGGAATACTATATCAGGCATGGAAACGTTTTCTTCCGAAAAACGCTGCCCTTCTTGGTTCGGCGGTTTTATTTGGTGCATTTCACGGAAATATAGTGCAGATGCTTTATGGAACCATTATGGGAATTGTGATGGCGTTGTTTTATGAAAAATATCATAAGTTATGGGCACCGGTTTTGTTTCATGAAGCAGCCAATGGGGCAGTGTGTATCTGGACTTATTTTTTCTGATGCTTTAGTTCTAATTTAATCATATCCAATATCTTATCCTGATTAGGGGGACTCAGTTTCTGATAAAAATATAGGACACGTTTTTCTTTGGGAGAAAGGTGCTTGTATTTTACATACTGGGTGGGTTCTTTCATATGTTCCATAAAAGCATTTAATTCTTCGGCAGTTTCTACAGTGAATTGATTGGGAACAACATCGCTTTGGGTATTGCCGGGAATTGTTAAACGAAGAATACGTTCCGCAGGAAGATGATAAAGTCTTGCTAACAGATAAATGGCATCTGCCGGTGGCATGATACGTCCTGTTTCATAATGAGAGTATGTCTGATGGATAATATTTAGCTTGGAGGCAACATATTCCTGTGTGTATCCGTGACTTTTTCTCAGGTTACGTAAATACTGTCCTAGCTCATTGGTATTCATAGATTTCTCCTAATATACTACTAAACTACAACTAATAGTATAATTACATGTAAAAGTGAAAAGTCTATTTTAAAGATAAAAACAGAATGAATAATCTACTGTTAGTAGAAATAAAAGAAGGAAAAGGCAGGAAAGGAGAGGCAGAAAAAATGTTTTTTATGAGAAAAATCTTCTGGACAGGAAAACTAGCCATATGAGGATAACTCTGTTATAATACAGACATTAGGGGACAATTTATGAAGGGATATTAAGAGTATGAAATATGATTACGTAATAGTAGGTGCAGGTCTTTTTGGAGCAATTTTTGCATATGAAGCTAAAAACAAAGGAAAACGTGTACTGGTAATAGAAAAAAGAGACCACATCGGAGGAAATATTTATTCAGAAGAAATAGAGGGGATTCAGGTACATAAATATGGTGCGCATATTTTCCATACTTCCAATAAAGAAGTATGGGATTATGTCAATGGTTTTGCCGCGTTTAACAGATATACCAATTCGCCGATTGCAAGATACAAGGATGAAGTGTATAACATGCCTTTTAATATGAATACTTTTCAGAAAATGTGGGGAGTATTTACGCCCGGGGAAGCGAAGGATAAAATAAAAGAACAGATTGAAGAAGCCGGAATCAAAGAACCAAAGAATCTGGAAGAACAGGCAATCAGTTTGGTAGGAAAAGATATCTATGAAAAACTGGTTAAAGGCTATACGGAGAAACAGTGGGGAAAACCTGCTGCTGAGCTTCCAGCATTTATCATTAAAAGATTGCCGGTACGATTTGTGTATGATAATAATTACTTTAATGATACCTATCAGGGAATTCCGGTAGGAGGATATACCCAAATCGTGGAGAAAATGTTGGAAGGGGTTGAAGTCCGGTTAAATACGGATTTTTTTGCATGCCGTAAGGAACTGGAAGAACAGGCCCAAAAGATTGTATATACAGGAATGATTGATGAATATTACGAGTATTGTTTTGGAGAATTAGAATACCGGAGTCTGCAGTTTGAAACGGAGGTTCTGGAAACAGAAAACTATCAGGGAAATGCAGTAGTAAATTATACGGAATATGAAATTCCTTATACCCGGATTATAGAACATAAACATTTCGAGTTTCAGTGTCAGAAGGGACAACCGAATCCCAAAACGGTGATTACCAGAGAATATCCAAAAGTATGGAAACATGGAGAAGAGCCTTATTATCCCATGAATGATGAAAAGAATAACAGGGTCTATGAAAGATATCTGGAAATGGCGAAGTCGGAAGATAAGGTTATTTTTGGAGGTCGTTTGGGAATGTATCGCTATTTTGATATGCACCAGATTGTTGACGAAGCATTAAAATGTGTAAGAAAAGAATTGGAGATAAATTAAATGTATCAACGTAAATCAAAGATTTTAAACCTTATGATCATGATACTGGATTGTATCTGTATCACGATAAGCCTGATTCTGGCAAATTATATCCGTAATGGAAAAGCATTTATCAGTGATAATGAAAGTATGGACTTTAGCCTGATGCTGGGAGGATGTCTTGTGGCATTTCTGGCATGGAATCTGTATAAAAATATTTATAAAGATATGTTTTTGAGAGGACCATTTTCGGAACTGCTCCACATCATAGGAAATAACACGGTTATATTTTCCGGTGCTGCCATATTTTTGTATTTTATGAAACGGCTGGATGCCTATTCGAGGCTGGTATTTGTCTATTTTATCCTTTTAGACTGTCTCCTGATGTATGTACTGCATCTGGCATGGAAAAGGGTGTTGCCATCTTTATATTGGCGAATGGGACTGGCAAAAAAAGTCTTATTGGTCTCTGATAAAAAAAATGCCTTGGAATTGATTCATAATGTAAGAAATCTGGGAGGATTCGGGGCAGATATCGAAGGCATTGTATTAGTGGATGATTCTAAGGAAAAGCAGATTGGTGGAACCAAAATAGTAGCAAAAGGTGAGAATCTGATTGAGTTTTGTCAAAATGCTTCTTTAGATGAGGTTTATATTGCGGCAGAAGAAACGAATGCCGTTATGATGAAGAAACTTATGAATACCCTGTCTGAAATGGGAATCATTATTCATTTGCGTATGTCAGTGCCGGAACTTACAGGTGCAAAGCAGAAGGTATTGTCACAGACAGGAAGCTTTTACAATGTCACCTATGCCAGCAGAGTAGTACCGGCGGGGCAGCTCCTTGTTAAAAGAGCCATGGATATCTGTGGAGCTTTGGCAGGGTGTGTGATATTAGCATTGATTACGATTATTTTCGGACCATTGATTAAATTAGAATCTCCGGGTCCGGTGTTCTTTGCACAAAAACGTGTGGGAAAAAATGGACGTATTTTTAAGATGTATAAATTTCGTTCCATGTATGCTGATGCGGAGGAACGAAAAAAAGAATTGATGGCACAAAATGAAATGCAGGGATTCATGTTTAAAATGGAAAATGACCCAAGAATTACAAAAATCGGCGGCTTTATGAGAAAGACCAGTCTGGATGAGTTCCCTCAGTTCCTTAATATTTTAAAAGGGGATATGAGTCTGGTGGGAACAAGACCGCCAACTTTGGACGAGTTTTCTCAGTATAGTCCTTATCATAAAAAACGATTAAGTTTTCGTCCGGGACTTACAGGAATGTGGCAGGTCAGCGGCAGAAGCGATATTACAGATTTTGAAGAAATTGTTCGGTTGGATGTAGAGTATATAGAAGAATGGTCTGTAGGACTGGATATAAAAATATTATTGAAAACGGTGCTGGCTGTGTTTAAAGGCAGTGGTGCCAGATAAAAACACAACCAAAGTGAATGGAGAAAAAAGAATGGAAAATTTTACCAATAGCCAGCTGCAGCATTTATTTTTGCAGCAGTCATGTCTGGATGCCTGGAGTGAATATGAAAGACAGATGAAGAATCACAGAACCATTATTTGGGATTACGTGGTACTGACAGCATCCAATGAAGAACAGGCAAGTATTTACAGAAGAGAAATTGAGTACAGACTGTATTTAAAACAGCTTCCCGGAAGAACAAAATATCTGGTGTTGGCAGATCCCGATGGAAAAAGAGTCGGTTCCGGGGGAGCGACGTTGAATGTAATAAAGGCCATTGCCGAAAGAGAACAGAGAAATGAGGCGGATTTCTTTAAAGACCTGCGCATTCTTGTGATTCATTCCGGTGGAGACAGTAAGAGAATCCCGCAGTATTCTGCCTGCGGAAAATTGTTTTCTCCAGTGCCAAGGGTACTGCCAAACGGGCAGGCATCTACTTTGTTTGATGAATTTATGATAGCTACCTCTATGATTCCGGGAAGGATGCAGGAAGGAATGTTGGTGATGTCCGGGGATGTGCTTCTTCTTTTTAATGCCCTTCAGATTGATACGCAGTTTTATGGAGCTGCGGCTATTTCTATCAAAGAAGACGTAGATACGGGAAAAAATCATGGTGTTTTTCTGGGGGATGAAAAGGAAAATGTAAAGAAATTCCTGCACAAACAATCAGTAGAAACATTGGAAAGTTTAGGTGC
>CAZSWC010000041.1:0-19210 GCA_964610665.1 uncultured Lachnospiraceae bacterium | reverse complement strand
AAAAGGTGGTTATATCGATGAGGATTAGTACATTTTTTTATACATTAAAACAGGGAATCATTAATATTTTTCGGAATAAATGGTTTTCTCTGGCATCTGTGGCAACCATCAGTGCATGTTTGTTATTGTTTGGACTGTTTTTTTCGATTGTCATGAACTTTAATAATATAGTAAAGACAGCAGAACAGGGGGTTTCTGTTACGGTATTTTTTGAGGACAATTTGTCGGAGGCAAAAATACAGGAAATCGGAAGTATGATTGAAAAACGTCCGGAAGTATCGAAGGTGGTATATATTTCAGCAGAGGAAGCATGGGAAACCTTTCGTCAGGAATATTTTGGCGAAGAATATTCAGATGGATTTACAGAAAATCCTTTAGAGAATTCTTCCAGCTATGAGATTTATTTGTCAGATGTATCTTTACAGGGAAGTCTGGTGTCTTATTTGGAATCGGTAGAGGGAATTTCAAAAGTGAATCGTTCAGAGATTACCGCATCTACGTTAAGCGGTGTAAACGTATTGATTGTGTATGTATCCATCGGAATTATTGCTATTTTGCTTGCGGTATCCATTTTCTTAATCAGTAATACGGTAATGATTGGGATTCAGGTTCGTAAGGAAGAGATTAATATTATGAAATATATCGGAGCAACGGATTTTTTTGTACGTTCTCCATTTGTGATTGAAGGAATGCTTATTGGAACCATCGGGGCAGCAATTCCTTTAGGATTTATTTATGTTGTTTATAATACAGTTGTTGAATTTGTAGTGGAGCGTTTTGCGATGCTTAGTTCTTTATTGAATTTTCTCCCGGTAGAAGAAATATTTACAGTATTAACCCCGGTATCCTTTGGGTTAGGAATCGGAATTGGTTTCCTTGGAAGCTTTACAACGGTTAGAAAACATTTAAGAGTATAGTTAGGAAGTATTTATGAAAAAAATATGGAAATTAACAGGTCTTGTCCTGACATGCTGTATTCTTGTCGCTTCTTTGCCTGCAAAAACTAAGGTTATGGCAACGGACAGTACGGCAGCAAGCATTCAGGAAAAGAAAGATGAAATCAGCAAAGCGAAAGAGGAAAGAGAAAAATTACAACAGGGCTTAAGTGACATCAAAAAGATGGTTTCTGAGCTGGAAAAATCAAAAACGAGCTTAAAAAATTATGTAAAAGAATTGGATTCCAAGCTGATTAGTGTAGAGGCAAAAATTCAGGAATTGAGGGATTTGATTGCAGAAAAAGAAGAAGAAATAGAAATTACAAAGAAAGAATTAGAAGAAGCGATTGAAACAGAAGAAACCCAATATGAAGAAATGAAAGTCCGTATTCGTTTTATGTACGAAAAGGGAAATGATTTTTATCTTGATATGATGTTGGGAGCCAGCAGTTTCGGGGATATGCTGAACAAAGCAAGATATGTAGAGGCAATTTCTTCTTATGACAGGGAAAAATTGGAAGAGTACCAGATGAATCGGGAACTGATAGAAATATGTAAACAGCAATTGGAAGAAGAAGAAGAAGTTCTTCGGGAGGCAAAGAAAGCTGTTGAGCAGGAACAGGCAAATCTGGAAACCTTGATTTCTTCTAAGAATAAAGAGATTACGGCTTATGAAAGTAATATTGCCACTCAGGAAGAGGCAATTAAAGAATACGAAGCTTATATTCGTGAACAGGACGCAACCATTGCGGCACTGGAAAAAGCTTTAAAAGAAATGTCGGATACCAGTCAGACTTATGATGGCGGTATGTTTAAATGGCCGGCTCCTTCTTACACAAAAATTACCAGTGAGTTTGGTTGGAGAATTCACCCGATTTTTAATACCCAAAAGTATCATAATGGTGTGGATATGGCGGCTCCAGCCGGTTCTCCGATTCTGGCAGCTTATGATGGAACTGTGGCTGCAGCGGGATACAGCAGTTCTATGGGAAATTATATCTATATTAATCATGGAAGCGGTCTGGTATCTATTTACATGCATGCATCTGCATTGTATGTATCTGCGGGACAGACGGTATCTAAGGGAGACAAGATAGCGGCGGTAGGAAGTACTGGATGGTCCACCGGAAATCATTTGCATTTTGGGGTACGTCTTAATGGAGAGTATGTCTCTCCTTGGAATTATTTGAAATAATGCATTTCTACCTAAGAAAAAACATATATTAAGTTAAAGTGAGTGTAAAATGCACTCTGGAGGCACTTATTCATGGAACAAATGGAACAGGACACTCAAATAAAACAAAAAAATGGGTATGTAAGCGGGCTGATTTCCGGCCTGCTTATTGCCGTATTATTATTTGGATGTATTTTTATTACAAGACAGGTAGTTCAGATATTTGAAGCAAAGAGGATTACCGAAGAAGCGCAAGCGGAAGATGCAGAACTTTTAAATGAGTATACCGAAGCTAAAATAGAGGTGATTGAAGATACAATCCGGCAATATTATTTAAATGATGTGAATCGGGCTGATTTGGAAACCGGGATATATTCCGGTTTAGTAGATTCTTTAGAAGACCCATATTCTGTGTATTATTCTGCAGAGGAATTAAAAGAATTGCAGATGAGTACAGAAGGAATCTATTATGGAATTGGAGCCTATATTTCCAAAGCGGTTACGGATGGGTATTGTACCATTAGCGGGGTAATCGAAAATACACCTGCTGAGGAAGCCGGTTTAAGAGCCGGAGATATTATTTATGAAGTAGATGGTGTTGCTACACAAGGCATGGATACCACAGAAGTAGTATCCCTGATCAAGGGGGAAGAAGGAACACAGGTAGTACTGACACTCGTGCGGGAAGGGGAAAGTGATTATCTGGAAATTCCTGTGGAAAGAAGAAAAATAGAAAGTCCTACGGTTTCTTATGAAATGATGGAAAATCAGATTGCATATATTCAGATTACGGAATTTGATGACGTAACAGAAGACCAGTTTGCGGAAGCCTTGGCAGAATGCAAAGGGAAAGGTATGAAAGCTCTGATTTTGGATTTAAGAAGTAATCCGGGAGGAAATCTATCTACCGTCTGCGAGATTGCAAGAATGTTGCTTCCAAAAGGAATGATTGTATATACAGAAGACAAATATGGAAAAAGGGATGAGTATACTTGTGATGGAACCAGACAGCTTCAGGTGCCTGCAGTAGTTCTGGTGAATGGGTATAGTGCCAGCGCATCGGAAATTTTAGCGGGAGCTATGAAAGATTATGAAATAGCAACTATTATGGGAACGACATCTTTTGGAAAAGGAATTGTCCAGAGGGTAATTTCCTTATCCGATGGTTCTGCTGTGAAGCTGACGGTAAGTAAATATTACACACCAAATGGCAATAACATCCATGAAAAAGGAATTGAGCCGGATATAGAAGTGGAATTTGATGCAGATGCCTACTATAATGAAGGAATGGATAATCAGTTAGAAGAGGCAGTCAGATATATAACAGAGAAAATAGAAAAATAAAGTCGGGGCTGTCGCATTAAGAAAAAGGAAAAGGAAAATAGCATTAGAAACAAGAGGATGGAGACTTTTGTGAAAAATGATATTTCTTTTTTGGTAATTTTTTAATGCGGCTGTCCCGTTTTGCATATTTTTAGTACGGAAGGAGTAAAGGAATATGCCGAAAGGAAGTAAGCAGAAATTAAAGATAATATATATCATGAAATATTTACTGGAAAATACCAATGAAACCCATAAAGCAACCATGGAAGACATACTTAAGTTTTTGGAAAAATATGAAATCACGGCAGAAAGGAAGAGCATTTATCGAGATATAGAGTCGATTCGGGAATTAGGGATAGATGTGATTGGGGAAAAGGAAGGCAGAAATTATTATTATTATGTAGGCGAAAGAGAGTTTGAAGTGGCAGAGTTAAAACTTTTAGTGGATGCGATACAATCTTCCAGATTTATGACAGAGAAAAAGTCTGCAAAATTAATTAAGAAGTTGGAAAGTCTGGTCTGCGTTCATGATGCCAAGCAATTACAGAGGCAGGTATATGTATCTGGGCGAACAAAAGCACTTAATGAAAATATTTTTTATAATATTGATACCATTCATTCTGCTATTGGCAATAATCAAAAAATCAGGTTTCAATATTTTCAATGGAATATCCGAAAAGAAATGGAACTTAGAAAAAATGGAGAGTTTTATGAAATCAGTCCCTGGGCATTGCTATGGGAAGATGAAAATTATTATCTCATTGGTTACGATGATGCTGTAAAAGAAATGAAGCATTATCGCGTGGATAAAATGCTGAAGATATCAAAGATTCTTTCTTACAGAGAGGGAAAAGAAGCATTTGAAAAAATAGATATGGCCGGATATACAAAAAAGAATTTCGGAATGTTTGCCGGAGAAGAAGAAATGGTGAAGCTGGAAGTTCATCGTAAGTTGATTGGGGTAATACTGGATCGTTTTGGAAACGATGTTATGATAATACCGGTGGATGAAGAATGTTTCAGAGTAAATGTTAAAGTTGCGGTCAGCCAGCAATTTTTTGGCTGGATATTTGCATTAGGAGACAAGGTAAAGATATTGGGTCCGGATACAGTCGTAAACCGGATGAAAGAGGAAATAAAAAAAGCGGAAAATCAATATTTTTAATGAAAATAAAAGCATCTGAAAAGAGAGAATCTTTGTGCTTCCTATAAAAAATTGTCTAAGAATATAATGGAAAGTTTTCTTTCTTTGTGACAAATATAGGTTGAAATAAAGAAATGTATTTTTTATAATGTTGGAGTAGACACAGGATAATATCAAGGAGGAGCATAACACATGGGCGGTTTTTTTGGCGTAGCTTCAAAAAAAGAGTGTATTTTGGACCTTTTTTTTGGCGTAGACTACCATTCTCACCTTGGTACAAAGCGTGCAGGTATGATTGTGTATGATGAAGAAAAAGGGTTTCATCGTCAGATTCATTCTATTGAAAACACACCCTTTCGTACCAAATTTGAAAAGGATTTAGCTGAGTTTCACGGTTGTATCGGGATTGGGTGTATTAGTGATAATGACCCACAGCCATTATTGGTTCGGTCTCATCTGGGATTATATGCGATTACATCCGTAGGAATGATCAATAATGCGGAAGAATTGATTGAAAAATATTTTTCAGATACCGGTCATCAGTTTATGGCTATGAGTTCCGGTAAAGTAAATGACACAGAACTGGTAGCATCTTTGATTAACCAGGAAAAAGATTTAGTATCCGGTATTTTAAGGGTACAAAGAGAAATTGAAGGCTCCATGACACTTTTGGTTCTGACACAGCAGGGTGAAATTATAGCGGCCAGAGACAAAATGGGCCGGCTTCCCGTTATATTGGGAAAAAGTGATGATGGATATTGCGTGTCCTTTGAATCTTTTGCATATCAGAAACTTGGGTATGCAGATGCGTATGAATTGGGTCCCGGTGAGATAGTAAAGATTACGCCTGAGAATATGGAGGTTTTAGTTCCGGCAGGAGAAACAATGAAAGTTTGCGGTTTCCTTTGGACCTATTATGGATATCCTAACTCCCGCTATGAAGGAAGAAATGTGGAAGTAATGCGTTGTGAAAACGGAAAGATTATGGCCAGAGATGAACGGCAGAAGGGAACCCTTCCTGAAGTTGATTATGTGGCCGGAGTCCCGGATTCCGGGGTGCCTCATGCTATTGGTTATGCTCATGAAAGTGGTGTAGAATATGCCAGACCTTTTATAAAATATACCCCTACATGGCCCCGTTCTTTTATGCCTGAGAATCAGACGGTACGCAACCAGGTAGCAAAAATGAAACAGATTCCGGTACCGGAACTGATTGAAGGAAAGAAGCTGCTTTTGGTAGATGACTCCATTGTAAGAGGAACACAGCTTGGAGAAACAGTGGAGTTCTTATATGAATCCGGTGCCAAGGAAGTTCATATGCGTTCTGCATGTCCTCCCATAATGTACGGATGTAAATATCTGAATTTTTCCAGCAGTAAATCTGAAAATGAACTTTTAGCAAGACGTGTAGTTCGGGAACTGGAAGGTGTGGCTGGAGAAAAGCATCTGGAAGAATACGCAGATGCGGGAACTGAGCGGGGACAGTGTCTGTTAAAAACGATTTGTGAAAAACTTGGCTTCCATTCTCTGGGATACCAGACGGTTGAGGGAGTGTTGGAGGCTATTGGTATAGAGAAAGATAAAGTCTGCACATATTGTTGGACTGGAAAGGAATAAGAAAATATGGAAAAATCACATTCCGCTTCTTATGCGGCAGCAGGAGTAAACATTGAAGCAGGATACGAAGGTGTGCGTTTGATGAAAAAGCACGTTGCAAGAACCATGATTCCCGGAGTGGTATCTGATATCGGAGGATTTGGAGGACTATTTACTCCAAACATAGATGGGATGAAAGAACCGACTCTGGTTATGGGGACGGATGGCGTAGGAACCAAACAAAGAATTGCGCAGTTAATGGACAAGCATGATACGGTAGGGATTGATTGCGTGGCAATGTGTGTGAATGATATTGTATGTGCAGGTGCAAAACCAATTGCTTTTCTGGATTATATCGCGATTGGCAGAAATGAACCTGAAAAAGTAGCTACCTTGGTTTCCGGTGTGGCAGAAGGTTGTGTGCAGGCAGGTTGTGCCCTAATCGGCGGAGAAACAGCGGAACATCCCGGCACTATGGCAGAAGATGACTACGATTTGGCAGGGTTTGCGGTAGGAATCGCAGACAAAGAAAAAGTGTTGGATCAAAACAAAATGAAGCCAAAAGATGTGATACTGGCATTGCCTTCCAGTGGTTGTCATTCCAATGGATATTCTTTAGTTCGAAAAGTGTTTGATGTAGAGAATACGGATTTAAATGTGTATTATGAAGAATTGAAAATGACATTGGGGGAAGCACTTTTACAGCCTACCGTCATTTATGTAAAACCTGTATTGGCGGCATTAGAAGCGGCAGAGGTTCATGGAATCAGTCATATTACCGGCGGTGGATTTTATGAAAATATACCACGTTGTATTCCCAATGGCTTATGTGCAAAAATAGAGAAAAGTGCCATTAAAGTTCCGCCAATTTTTGACCTGCTGCAAAGAAAGGGAAACATTCCTGAAAGAGACATGTACAACACCTATAATATGGGTGTGGGCATGGCATTGATTGTAAGTCCGGATACGCAAGAGGCAGCAATGGAGGCATTAGCAAAAGAAGGCTGTCAAGCCTATGTAATCGGTGAAATTATTGAAGGCGATGAAAAGGTGAAATTATGGTAAAAAAAGCTCGTATTGCAGTTTTTGTTTCTGGTGGAGGAACGAATCTGGAAGCATTGCTGAAAGCCCAGGAAGCAGGTGCAATTCCCCATGGAGAGATTGTACTGGTTTTGGCAAGCCGGGAAAAAGTATATGCTCTGGAACGTGCTAAAAACCATGGTGTGACCGGGATTGCTGTTTTAAAAGGAAAGCTGTCTCAGGAGGCATACGAAGAAGCATTAAACAACTATTTGAAAGATTATCAGATTGATTTTATTATTTTGGCCGGATTTTTATCCATTTTATCAGAAAAATTTGTAAAGCAGTGGGAGAATCGTATTATTAATGTTCATCCTTCCCTGATACCGTCTTTTTGCGGAAAAGGAATGTATGGACTGAAAGTTCATGAAGCGGCTTTGGAAAAAGGGGTAAAGGTAACCGGAGCTACAGTACATATGGTAAATGAGATTCCCGATGGTGGAAGAATCTTGTTGCAGAAAGCTGTGGAAGTGTATAAAGAAGATACCCCCAAAAGCCTGCAAAAAAGGGTAATGGAACAGGCTGAATGGATTTTACTGCCTCAGGCAGCAGAGCAGGTTGCTTTTGAAATAATGAAACATAATTAGATAGGAATTCAATATAGGTGCATGCTGGCAGTTAGAAGAGAAAAAATTAAAAAAAGCCGGGAAAGCAGATTACTTTTCCGGCTTTTTTATAAAAATGTAAATAGGAAAATCATAAAACAGGAGGTAAAGGATGGTACGAAGAATTTATGTAGAAAAAAAGCCCCCACTTCGTTTGGAAGCAGCAGGTTTATTAAAGGAATTGCAAACTTTACTTGGAATAACGAATCTGGAAGAGGTCAGACTGATTCAGCGATATGATGTAGAAGGGTTGGAAAGTCAGATTTTTGAAAGAGCGGTTCAGACTGTATTTTCAGAACCTCAGGTGGATGATACTATGACGGAATGTCCAAGGGGAGATTATAAAGTTTTCGCGGTGGAATCTTTACCGGGACAATTTGACCAGCGGGCAGATTCTGCAAGCCAGTGTATTCAGTTGATGACACAAAAAGAAAGACCTATGGTCAGAACGGCAAAAATCTATCTTTTATCCGGAAATTTAACAGCAGAAGATGTGGATAAAATAAAGGAATATGTAATTAATCCTGTAGAAGCAAGAGAGGCCGGTCTGGAACCGGTGGAAACACTTCAGACAGAATATGAAATTCCGACTACGGTAGAAACCATAGATGGATTTACAAAAATGTCCCAGGAGGAACTTAAAGAACTGCTGGAACGCATGGGGCTTGCCATGGATTTGGATGATTTAAAATTCCTGCAGAGTTACTTTAAGGAGAAGGAACAAAGAAATCCAACCATTACGGAAATCAGGGTGGTGGATACTTATTGGTCGGATCATTGCCGTCATACCACATTTTCGACTCATATTGATGAGGTGGAAATTAAAGATAAAACAATTCAGGCAGCCTATGAGCGATATCTGGCAGCCAGAGTAGAAGTGTATGGAGAAGAAAAGGCAGCAAAACGTCCTCAGACGTTAATGGACATTGCCACCATTGGGGCGAAAACTTTAAAGAAGAGAGGATGCTTGCCGGAATTGGATGAAAGCGAGGAAATCAATGCCTGTTCCATTCATGTTCCTACAGTGGTCGATGGAGAAGAACAGGACTGGCTGCTGATGTTTAAGAATGAGACTCATAATCATCCCACGGAAATTGAACCTTTTGGAGGTGCTGCTACCTGTATCGGTGGATGTATCCGAGACCCGTTGTCCGGCAGAGCATATGTGCATCAAGCAATGCGCGTAACAGGCGGCGGAGACCCCAGAGCAGAGTTAAAAGATACCTTGGAAGGAAAACTTCCTCAGAGAAAGCTGGCGCAGACAGCAGCAGCAGGTTATTCCTCTTATGGAAACCAGATTGGTCTGGCAACCGGTCATGTGGCTGAAATCTATCATGAAGGTTACCTTGCCAAAAGAATGGAGTGTGGTGCTGTGGTGGGTGCTGCACCTGCCTATAATGTGCGCAGAGAATGTCCCCAGGCAGGAGATGTGGTTATTTTGCTGGGAGGCAGAACCGGAAGGGATGGTATCGGCGGAGCAACCGGTTCTTCTAAGAGTCATAACCTGAAATCCTTATCTACTATGGCGTCAGAGGTGCAGAAAGGAAATGCGCCGGAAGAACGTAAAATACAGAGGCTTTTCCGTAACAGCGAAGTCACCCGTCTTATCAAACGATGCAATGATTTTGGAGCCGGCGGTGTCAGTGTGGCTATAGGAGAATTGGCAGACGGACTTCGTATTCAGTTAGATGCGGTGAGAAAAAAATATGATGGCCTGGACGGTACGGAACTTGCCATTTCCGAATCTCAGGAACGTATGGCAGTGGTAGTTGCGAAAGAGGATGCAGATAAATTTATACAAGCCGCTCAGGCAGAAAATCTGGAAGCTTATCAGGTGGCTGTGGTAACAAAAGAACCCCGTATGGTAATGGAATGGAATGGAGCTGTTATTGCAGATTTAAGTCGTGAATTTTTAAATACCAATGGAGCGGATAAACATACACAGGTAGTAGTAGAAGAAAAAAGCAGAAAAGAATTACAGAAGTCCCAGTTTGTGGATTTAAGACAAATGGCAGGAAGTCTCAAAACAGCTTCCCGAAGAGGACTTACGGAGAGATTTGATGGCTCCATTGGTGCCGGTTCCCTGTTAATGCCTTTTGGAGGTAAGACGCAGTGTACTCCGGCGCAGGCAATGGCAGCCCTTTTCCCGGTATTGCCGGAACAGACAACGGACCAGGCAAGTGTAATGGCATGGGGATGTGATCCGCAGCAGAATATGGTGGACCCCTATACAGGTTCTTACAATGCAGTGTATACTTCCATGGCAAAAATTGTGGCAGCAGGTGCAGATTATAGGAAGGCGTATCTTACCTTTCAGGAATTTTTTGAAAAGCTTCGTCAGGAACCCATTCGTTGGGGAAAACCTTTTTCCGCTTTGTTAGGAGCTTTGGATGCCCAATTGGAACTGAAAGCAGCAGCCATTGGAGGAAAAGATTCCATGTCCGGTTCCTTCTTAGACCGGGATGTGCCTCCTACATTGATTTCCTTTGCCATTGCACCTTTAAAAGAAAAAGAAGTTTTATCTCCTGAATTTAAGGAACCCAATCATCCGGTGTATCTGTTTACCGGAAAAGAGGGTGAAGAAATCAAGGATGCATGGGAAAACTTCCATGAACTTCATAAATCCGGCAAAGTAAGAGCAGCCTGGGCTGTGGAAAATGGCATGGCAGAGGCGGTAATGAAGATGTCCTTTGGAAATAGGATAGGTTTTATTGCCTGTGCAGAAAATGTGGATTGGAATGTCATTTGTCCGGGAGCCATTGTGGCAGAGCTGACCGAAGAAATACAGAGTGGAGTAAAGCTGGGGGTAACTACCACAGAAGCGGTGATAGAGATTGGCGCAGATAAGGCCGGCATAGACGAATTGCTGGAATTAAATGAAGGAGTGTTGGAAAAAGTATATCCTAACAAAACCAAAACACAAGAAGTACAGATTCCGGTATTAAATTATAAAGCACAAAGCCATCCTGTTGCGGTGGTGGGAGTCAAAGAACCTAAAGTACTGATTCCTGTATTTCCGGGAACTAACTGCGAATACGACAGTGCCCGGGCGGTAATGGCAGCAGGTTTAAAACCCCAGATTCTTGTTATAAATAACCAAAGTGCCAAAGGGGTAGAGCAGTCTGTAAACCGATGTGCACAGGCTATAAAGGAAAGTCAGATTATCTTTGTACCGGGTGGTTTTTCCGGTGGAGATGAACCCGACGGTTCCGGCAAATTTATTACTGCTTTCTTTCGGAATCCGGCCATTCGGGAAGCAACCATGGATTTGTTAAAGCAAAGAGACGGATTGATGTTAGGTATCTGTAATGGTTTCCAGGCGTTGATTAAGCTGGGGCTGGTTCCTTATGGGGAAATCATAGATACAGATGAAACATGTCCAACCTTAAGTTATAACGTGATTGGACGTCATCAGTCCAAGATTGTGCAGACGCGTGTGGCAAGCAACAAGTCTCCATGGTTATCTAAGGTGCAGGTGGGAGACCAGATTGCGGTGCCCATTTCCCATGGAGAAGGACGTTTCCTTTGCAGTGATGCATTGCTTAAGAAACTATCCGAAAATGGGCAGATTGCTACCCAGTATGTAACCTTGGAGGGAACACCGGTTATGGATGTTGACTATAACCCTAATGGCTCTGTCTGGGCAGTAGAAGGTATTACTTCTGCAGATGGACGGGTACTTGGTAAGATGGGACATTCGGAAAGAGTAGGCAGCAGCCTTTACAAAAATGTTCCCGGCAATTATGATCTGCATTTATTTGAAGCTGCAAAAGAATATTTTGATATTTAAAAAACAAGCCAAAGGAAGAAGACAAGAGATTTCTCAGGCTAGGATAGTATAGAAAAGTGAAAAAGAGAGGTAAAACAAATGGCATACTATTATTCAGAACCATCCCATACTTTCAGCGAATATTTACTTGTTCCGGGGTATTCCTCCAGCGAATGTATTCCCGACCGGGTGTCTTTAAAGACACCGGTTGTAAAATTTAAGAAAGGACAGGAATGTCCTTTGACGATGAATATTCCTATGGTTTCAGCGGTAATGCAGTCAGTTTCCGGAGAAAACATGGGAATTGCACTGGCAAAAGAAGGAGGAATTGCTTTTATTTATGTGTCCCAGCCTATTGAGCAACAGGCAGAAATGGTAAGAAAGGTAAAACATTCCAAAGCTGGTTTTGTTCCCAGTGATTCCAATCTGCATATCAATAATACTATGCGTGATGTGGTGGCTTTAAAAGAGAGCACAGGACATTCTACTATGGCAGTAACAGAGGACGGAACGGGAACCGGTAAGCTGCTTGGAATTGTAACAGGTCGTGATTATCGTGTCAGCAGAATGGACCCGGATACAAAAGTATCTGAATTTATGACTCCCTTGGAAAAGCTGATTACCGCGCCGGAGGGAACCACCTTAAAAGAAGCCAATAATATTATTTGGGATAATAAATTAAACTCTCTTCCAATCGTAGATAAAGAGGGAAATCTGGTTTCTTTTGTATTCCGTAAAGATTATGACCTTCATAAGAATAATCCTTTATCTTTGTTGGATGAGGATAAAAGATATATAGTAGGTGCCGGTATCAATACCAGAGATTATGCGGAACGTGTTCCTGCCTTGGTAGAAGCAGGAGTGGATGTTTTGGTAATTGATTCCTCAGAAGGATATTCCGAATGGCAGGCTCTTACCTTGAAATGGATTCGCGACCATTATGGAGATTCTGTGAAAGTAGGTGCCGGAAATGTGGTAGATGGAGAAGGTTTCCGTTATCTTGCAGAGGCAGGTGCTGATTTTGTAAAAATCGGCATCGGCGGCGGTTCTATCTGTATTACCCGTGAAACAAAAGGTATTGGAAGAGGACAGGCAACGGCAGTCATTGATGTGGCAGCAGAAAGAGATAAATATTATGAAGAAACCGGTATCTATGTTCCGATTTGTGCAGACGGCGGTATTGTACACGATTATCATATGACACTGGCGCTTGCTATGGGGGCAGATTTCTGTATGTTAGGTCGTTACTTCTCCAGATTTGATGAATCCCCTACCAGTAAGGTGATGGTAAATGGAAGTTATATGAAAGAATATTGGGGGGAAGGAAGTGCCAGAGCCAGAAACTGGCAGCGCTATGACATGGGAGGTGCCTCTAAGTTAAGCTTTGAAGAAGGAGTAGACTCTTATGTACCTTATGCAGGTGCGCTGGCTGATGGTGTAGCAAGTACACTGGCAAAAATTCGCTCTACCATGTGCAACTGTGGTGCTCTAAACCTTGCAGAATTGCGTGATAAAGCCAAGATTACGTTAGTATCTGCGGTATCTATTGTAGAAGGCGGAGCCCATGACGTACAATTAAAGGATTCTAAGAAATAATGTTTTTATCATCTGATATTGAAAAAGGAGAGAAAAATCCATGGAAATGTTGAACATTGAAAAAGAATTGCAAAACAATCCTTATCCGGGCAGAGGCATTATTCTGGGAAAAAGTCAGGATGGCAGGAAAGCAGTGACCGCTTATTTTATCATGGGAAGAAGTGAGAACAGCAGAAACCGTATTTTTGTAGAAGAAGGAGAAGGTATTCGCACACAGGCTTTTGACCCTTCTAAGCTTACGGATCCCAGTCTGATTATTTATGCTCCGGTTCGTGTACTGGAAAATAAGACCATTGTAACCAATGGTGATCAGACCGATACAATTTATGAGGGGATAAAAAAACAGCTTACCTTTGAACAATCCTTAAGAAGCAGAGAGTTTGAACCGGACGGACCAAACTTTACTCCCCGAATTTCCGGTATCATGCAGATAGAAAACGGAAAATATGATTATGCCCTGTCGATTTTAAAGAGCAGACAGGGAAATCCGCAAAGTTGTCAGCGGTTTACTTATACCTATGAAAATCCCGCAGCAGGGGAGGGACATTTTATTCATACTTATAACAAAAATGAATCTCCGCTCCCCAGTTTTGAGGGAGAGCCGAAATGGATTTCAATCCCTGATGATATCAACCGGTTTACAGATATCTTATGGAAGAATCTGAATGAAGAAAATAAAGTTTCCTTATTTGTTCGTTATATTGATATTGCTTCCGGAACATATGAAACGAGAATCCTAAATAAAAATCAGAAATAAAGAATTGTACAGACCGTCATAAAATTTTCAATGAGAAAAGAGGAGTAAGTGCAAATGAAAGAGTTAGAATTAAAATATGGCTGCAATCCCAATCAGAAACCATCCAGAATTTTTATGAAAAATGAAGGAGAACTTCCAATCGAAGTCTTAAATGGCAGACCCGGTTATATTAATTTTCTGGATGCTTTCAACGGATGGCAGTTAGTAAAAGAATTGAAAAAAGCCACAGGTCTTCCGGCAGCGACTTCGTTTAAACATGTTTCACCTGCAGGTGCTGCAGTGGGACTTCCTTTAAGTGATACCTTAGCCAAAATTTATTGGGTAGATGATTTGGGAGAGTTATCCCCCTTAGCCTGTGCTTATGCCAGAGCCAGAGGAGCGGATCGTATGTCTTCTTTTGGGGATTTTATTGCCCTTTCTGAGGAATGTGATACAGATACCGCAAGACTGATTAAAAGAGAGGTTTCCGACGGTGTCATTGCGCCGGGATATTCCAAAGAAGCCATGGAAATTCTCAAGTCCAAGAAGAACGGAAATTATAACATTATAAAAATAGATCCTTCTTATGTACCGGATTCTTTGGAGCAAAAAGAGGTATTTGGCATTACCTTTGAACAGGGAAGAAATGAATTAAAAATAGGGGAAGATTTTTTTGATAACATAGTCACAAAAAATGGAAACCTGACAAAACAGGCAAAGATAGACCTTACCATTTCCATGATAACTTTAAAATATACGCAGTCCAATTCTGTCTGTTATGTAAAAGACGGACAGGCCATTGGAATCGGCGCAGGACAGCAGTCAAGGATTCATTGTACCAGACTGGCAGGCTCAAAAGCGGATAACTGGTGGCTGAGACAGTCTCCTAAGGTAATGAATCTTCCTTTTGTGGATTCTATTCGCCGGCCGGACAGAGACAATGCCATTGACCTTTATATAGGCGAAGACTATATGGATGTTCTGGGAGAGGATGTATGGCCAACTATTTTTAAGGAGAAACCGGAAGTATTTACAAAAGAGGAAAAACGAGCATGGTTAGATAAATTAGAAAATGTGGCTCTTGGCTCTGATGCTTTTTTCCCTTTTGGAGATAATATTGAGCGGGCCTATAAAAGCGGTGTAAAGTACATTGCACAGCCTGGCGGTTCCGTAAGAGATGACAACGTGATTGAAGCCTGCGATAAGCATGATATGGTGATGGCATTTACAGGAATCAGACTGTTCCATCACTAAGAGACGGAAGTTATGAGAGGAGAAAAAAGTGAAAACAGACATTCAGATTGCACAGGAATGCGTTATGGCGCCCATTACAGAAATTGCAGAAAAAGCCGGAATTGAAGAAAAATATCTGGAGCAATATGGAAAATACAAAGCAAAAATAGATTACAATCTGTTAAAGGAAAGTGACAGAACCGATGGGAAACTGATTTTGGTTACCGCCATTAATCCCACTCCTGCAGGTGAAGGGAAAACCACCACTACCATTGGTCTTGCAGATGCCTTACAAAGACTGGATAAAAAGGTAATGGTAGCCTTAAGAGAACCTTCCCTGGGACCGGTATTTGGCGTAAAAGGCGGTGCCGCAGGCGGCGGCTATGCACAGGTGGTACCTATGGAAGACATTAACCTGCACTTTACGGGAGACTTTCATGCCATTGGTGCAGCCAACAATCTTCTGGCGGCTATGATTGACAATCATATTTATCAGGGAAATGAATTAAATATTGACCCTAGAAAGATTACATGGAAGCGATGTGTGGATATGAACGACAGACAGCTTCGTTATGTAACAGACGGACTGGGAGGAAAAGCCAATGGAACTCCTCGTGAAGACGGATATGATATTACCGTGGCCAGTGAAGTCATGGCAGTGCTTTGTCTGGCAAAGGATATTACAGATTTAAAGGAACGCCTTTCTAAGATTATTATCGGTTATACCTATGGGAAAGCAGCAGACCAGAAGCCGGTGACAGCAGGAGATTTACATGCAGAGGGTGCCATGGCAGCACTTTTAAAGGATGCTTTGAAGCCGAATCTGGTACAAACCTTGGAAAAAGTACCTGCGATTGTGCATGGAGGACCTTTTGCCAATATTGCTCATGGATGCAATTCCCTGACAGCTACAAGAATGGCTATGAAGCTGTCAGATTATGCCATTACGGAAGCCGGATTTGGTGCAGATCTGGGAGCAGAAAAGTTCCTGGATATTAAATGTCGTATGGCAGGTATAAAGCCCAATGCAGTAGTAATCGTAGCCACTGTTCGAGCATTAAAATATAACGGAGGGGTACCCAAAGGAGAGTTAAATGAGGAAAATCTGGAGGCTTTGGAAAAAGGACTTCCGAATCTGTTAAAGCATGTAGGTAATATGAAAGAGGTATATCATCTGCCTTGCGTGGTAGCCATCAATGCGTTTCCTACAGATACGCCTGCAGAGCTTTCGTTAGTGGAAAACAGATGTAGGGAATTGGGAGTAAATGTTGTGCTTTCCCAAGTATGGGCCAAGGGGGGAGAAGGAGGAATTTCCCTCGCCAAAGAAGTGATTCGTCTGTGTGAAGAATCCAAGGAGGAATTTACATATGCTTATGAAACTGAAGGCAGTATTGAGGATAAGCTGAACCAGATTGTCAGAAAGATATACGGAGGAAAGAAGGCCGTACTTACGGAAACAGCCAGAAAACAGGCCAAAGAATTAGAAAAGCTGGGATTTGCTGAGTATCCTATCTGTATGGCAAAAACGCAGTACAGTTTAACGGATGATATGACAAAGCTGGGGGCTCCCAGGGATTTTGACATTACGGTTCGTAACTTAAAAGTTTCTGCCGGTGCCGGATTTATTGTTGCTCTCACCGGGGAGATTATGACCATGCCGGGGCTTCCTAAAGTTCCTGCAGCGGTACGGATTGATGTGGATGAAAAAGGGGTTATATCGGGTTTGTTTTAAAAAGTAAAGGATAATTAAGAGAAGGAACAGGAGGGGGAACGTGGAAAATATAAAAGTTAAGAATGCAATTAAAGAGGGAAATACGGTTCTTGGAATTGAACTGGGTTCTACAAGAATTAAAGGGGTATTGTTAAATGCCGAATATGAAATTCTGGCATCTGGTGGTTTTGACTGGGAAAATCATCTGGAAGACGGAGTATGGACATATCATACAGATGAGATATGGTGCGGTCTTCAAAAGTGTTTTGCAGATGTGAAGAAAAACGTAAAAGAAAACTATGGTGTGGAATTAAATAATATAGGGGCTATCGGAATCAGTGCCATGATGCATGGTTATCTGGTATTTGATGAAAAAGGAGAATTGTTGGTGCCATTCCGTACTTGGAGAAATACTATGACAGAGCCGGCAACGATAGAACTTACGGAACTGTTTCAACACCAGATTCCTCAAAGATGGAGTGTTGCACATTTGTACCAATCTGTTTTAGAGGACAGGGAGCATGTAAAAGAAATCCGTTATATGACCACTCTTTCCGGATATGTGCACTGGATGCTGACAGGAGAAAAGGTACTGGGAGTGGACGATGCCTCAGGTATGTTTCCTGTGGATACAGAAACGAAGAGTTATGAGGAACACATGCTTGCAAAATTCGATGAAAAGATTGCAGATAAAGGATATCCATGGAAAATCAAAGAGATTCTTCCTAAACCATTGGCGGCTGGAGAAAAGGCAGGTGTACTGACGGAGAAAGGGGCAGCTTTGCTGGATCCTACAGGCGGGCTTCGGGCCGGAATCCCCATGTGTCCGCCGGCGGGAGATGCAGGAACCGGTATGGTGGCAACCAACAGTGTGAAGGTACGCACCGGAAATGTATCCGCAGGAACTTCTGTTTTTTCCATGATTGTCTTGGAAAAGAAATTATCAAAGGTATATCCGCAAATAGATATTGTGACGACACCGGAAGGAAATTTGGTGGCAATGGTTCACTGCAATAACTGTACATCGGATTTGAATGCCTGGGTAAATATATTTAAAGAATTCTGTGATACTTTTGGCATAGAAATGGATAAGGATACTTTATACAAAGGGCTTTATGAGAAAGCTTTAGAGGCAGAGAAAGATTGCGGAGGACTGCTTGCATATAATTATTTTTCCGGCGAGCATATTACCAATTTTGCAGAAGGACGAGCTTTATTTGTGCGGGAGCAAAAGAACAATTTTTCCCTTGCAAATTTTATGAGGACACATCTTTATACTTCTCTGGGAGCCATTAAGATTGGAAATGATTTGTTGATGGAACAGGAAGGAGTAAAGGTAGATGTTATCATGGCACATGGGGGACTTTTCAAAACCAAAGGAGTAGGACAAAGAATCCTTGCAGCAGCTTTGGATACACCGGTATCTGTTATGACAACGGCAGGAGAAGGCGGTGCATGGGGAATGGCTATTTTAGCAGCCTATATGCTTTGGAAGAAGGAAGAATCTTTAAGTGAGTATCTGGAAGACAAAGTTTTTGTTAATACAGAAAAAGAAGTCATAGAGCCGGATGCGCAGGATGTAGCAGGATATGAGATTTTTATGGAAAGGTATAAGAAAGGGCTTGCCATTGAAAGAGCCGCAGTAGAAAATTTAAAATAACAGGTAAAAATTATCAGAATGCACGTTTTGAAATCGTAGTTGATTTGTCCAGATTTTATTTGTGGTTCCTATAGTGAAGCTTTTTACTATAAGTTTTTGAGAAAGAAGTGGTGAAATGTACCCATATGGACTGGGAATCCTATAAGGAATCTACAATATGGGGTGACCCAATTGTACACGAGATACATATTTATCGTTGGGAGTGAAAAATATATCGTTATATGATTGAATAAAACATATTAAGAAAAGGAGTATCCTATGTCGAATATTCTTCAAAGAGATGGATTAACAATTGAATTATTGCAAAAACTATCATATAAATCGGAATTGGGAATTAGTCTAAAGAAAATCTGCATTATTTTGATAGGGAAAGTCTTATTGCAGAGTTGATAAAGATTAACGAGTGGTATGATGAATTTGAAGAACTGAATGAACTGGCATTGGATTATCAAAAGGTGCTATGTATGACAGAAGAACGATTAAAATACTATTTTGAAGATAGCATAGTTTAAACTTGGGAAAAGCAAAGAATACGCTTTAAGCAGCAGGAGACTGTAGGAAAACTGTAAGATAAAACAAACAGAACAAACGTTCTATAAAGTATGGACAAATCGTACATTTTGTAGTAGGATATTAAGTGGTATGCTA
>CAZSWC010000040.1:0-19345 GCA_964610665.1 uncultured Lachnospiraceae bacterium | reverse complement strand
TCACGCATTTTGAGAGAGGTAACGGACTTATCTCTACCAACTCAAATAATGTAACTGTTGAGTTCAGAGCTAGTGAATTTGAAACTGAGCTTATCACGACAGACCGTGCGGAGCTTCAGTCAATATTAAAGCGAAGACGCAATATGACGCAATAAGACGTATTAGCAGTGAAATGAGCAAAATTTTGCTGCTAATACGCTATAAGGCGTAATAAGACGCATAAAAAGAGGTGGAAATGATGCCAATGTTAAGAGGGGCAGAAGAACATTATGCCGATGTAAAAAAGATGAGAGAATTTATATCGGAGTATAAAGCAGTTACGCTTGAACAATTTGACAGGTATTTATACGACAAGGAACCGAGAGTGAAAAAAATTATACGAAAACAATTGGTCAGTAAGGATCTTATGTTTGTTGTTGACGGTATGTGCTCTGTTAAACCGGACTGGCAACATTATTATGACAGAGCGATGATAAAAGCACTCTGGGTTATGCTTGATTTCTGCGAAGAAATCGATCACAACAGCCCGCAGGAATACCCGACAAAAATCAGATTTTCAAAAAAAGGAGAGGTGTTTGATGTTTGCGTGGCGGAAAAGGGAACAGAAAATGAAATAAATGTCTATTATAATAATTTCGTTAACGAACCAAGGAATTATTTGGTTGTTGTTGATGATAAAGAGCAAATGTCTAAATTGAATTTTGACGGTATAGCTGCATTTTGTATTGTAGATGAAGATGGAAATGTTGAGTATTACAGGAAGGAGGAAGATAAATGAGTCGTATTGAATCAAAACTTGATAATCTAAAACGTCAATCCTGTGAACACATGGCGACAATTAAAAAGCTGAGTGAAACAGATTATGTAAATGACGAAAAAAACTTTAATTATCTCACAGAAAGACTTCAGATGCTTGGAGAAAAATTTGCATGCTGCATAAGAGATTTTGCTATCAACACATATTCCATGAAGAGGTGTGAGGTGTATGATAATGCAGCTGAAATGCAGGGGATAGAGATTAACAAAGAAGGAAACAAAATAGTGATTGATCTTCCGTTTTTGTTGCCGAGGAAAAAGGATAAAGAAGGAAAATTCATAGGTGATCCCCTAAGGTATAAATTTGAAAAAATGTCTGAATATCAAGATTTAAAATTCAAAGAAAAGGTTGTCGTTTGCATTGTACATGTGTATGACAACGA
This sequence comes from uncultured Lachnospiraceae bacterium, assembly GCA_964610665.1. Classification (GTDB taxonomy): domain Bacteria; phylum Bacillota; class Clostridia; order Lachnospirales; family Lachnospiraceae; genus SFDP01. The sequence goes on along the minus strand of CAZSWC010000040.1, from coordinate 18,146 downwards.
ATCCAGAAAAGCGAGATGTTATGATTATGACAACCTCGAAAGCAAGAAGATTTTAGACATAATTACACTATATACAATGACTGATGATTCACCTCAATTTTGCGATGTCTATCACACCGTAAAGTTCAGCGACGCTGATAAAACCAGAGTCATTGTTATGCCTGAAAAAGAGTTCTGGGAGCTTAGAAATACAGGTGGATTTTAGCCTAAAATGTGTCGGAAAAGTATGTCGGAAATCTCAATTTTTTGTGCCGACAGTGGAAAACCCGGTAATTACGGAGCTTTGGGGACGATTTTTGGGGTAAAAACTGACTCAGGTTCTTTGCAGGCACCAAAAAGATATACACAAAAAAGGAGGACAGTTATGATTAAAAAAACAGACTCAACTAAAGTCAGAATACTTGAGTTGCTGGCATTAACCAACGAACTTAGTTCAGACAATATTAAGTCTTTTTTTTCAAGTGCCGGATATGCTGAGAAGATTATAACAAGATTAAAAAAAGATTCACTGATAAGAAACACCGTTGAAGGTGGTAAGCCGGTATATCGTTTGACCAAACACGGAAAAGAAAAGTTAAGAGAACTTCTTCCGGATGTTTTTGGTCCACTACTTGAAGGGCATAAAACAATGAACAGAATTCGTGAGGAAAAGCGCAGGATAGAACGCAGACATAAACTCACAAAAATTTTATCTTTGTTTTATAAAATGAATATTAAAATATTTCCAGATGAAAAAGTTATTATTAAAAAATATTTTTTGAATACACGAACAGACAACACAGACTCAATATATAATTGCGAACCTGAATTCTATACATCAATGGAAATCAAGAGCATGGTTCCTGATTATAAAAAAGCAATCGGTTCAAGAAATCTAGGAGTCTTAATTTCTCATGGAAAAATTTATATAATCTATTTAACTGAGAATGGAGAACTCCTATGGAAAAAAGAAGTCGAAAAAAACTTTAAAGAAATTACCTCGAATACTCTTGCTAAGAAACTATACGGAAAGTATAACGGAACATATTTGTTAGTATTGGGAGAGAAGCTAAAGGCGGTACAATCAATTTTAAACAGGTACGATTCAAGAACAAGAGGAATGATTCATCCCAGTTCGGATTTAGCAAATATGATATTTGCACTTACGGACATAGAAACTGATGCAACGCTTAAGTTAATTACCAAACCATATGATCATATAGCGGATATGGAAAGTGCAATAAGCAGCGATGTAGTATATGATGGGTTATTTCCTTTTTTTGCAGGACAATCAATTACAAACAAGTTAGAATATCATCTTAATACTTATCTCTTTGATATGTATAATGTTGCGGCTGGAGTAAAAGCTTGCAGAGATAAGAATATGAATGTTGTTGTTAACTGTTTCAGTTATCAGGAAACATATATCAAGAGTATTCTTGATAAGGACCTGCGAAGCAAAATCAGTTTCAATACTATGTATGTTGAGGAAGGAAGTGAAGATGATGGATAAAAGAAAATTTATCAAATGCATCTTATCGCTTATTCCCTTAACAGCTGCTCTTTTATATGGTAGTGGATACATCGCACAATTCGTCCGCAATTATAAAATGTGGCAAGCGGCAGGAGGTATGATGGGAGATAGAACATCGCCGATAATGCCAAGCCCGGCAATAGGTGAATGTTTCAAGGCCTTGTTTTCAGGAAGTTATGGAATAATAGGTTTTGCTATTTGCGGAGGTGCACTTGCTTTTCTGATAATAATGATTATGAAGATGGGAAATGGTGAAAGAACGGAAGTTGACAGGGAAAGAAATTTTGAGTATTCAAGTAAGGGAACTTATGGAACATCCGGGTTTATGTCAGAAAAAGAAATGTATAATATTTTTGATGTAGACTCTGTAAAGAACAATACGGGTATTCTGTTGGGAACCTATAAAAACAAAACAATATTTCTTCCCGAGGATACATTCATGAATAAGAATGTTGCTGTATTTGGTGCATCTGGTTCTATGAAATCAAGAGCATATGTAAGAAACTATATTTTTCAGGCGGCAAGACGCGAAGAAAGTCTTGTTATAACAGATCCTAAATCGGAAATGTATGAGGATATGGCTGTATATTTGGAGAATCAGGGATATGATGTAAAAGTATTTAATTTGGTTTCGCCACAAAACAGCGATAGCTGGAACTGTATAGCGGATATCAAAGGTGATGACCTGATGGCACAAACATTTACAGATGTTGTTATTAAAAACACGACAGTCGGAATGGGTGATGAATTCTGGGACAGTGCATCTGTCAATCTGCTTAAGGCTTTGGTCCTGTATGTTTCAGTTGAATTTAAGGGCGAAGCTTGTACATTCGGCGAAGCATATAAACTCATATCTCTGCATACGAGAGATGAACTGGATGCATTGTTTTCGAAATTACCGTTTACACATCCTGCATTTGCCCCATATCATATCTTCAAACAGGCATCTGAAACAGTTCGTTCGGGAATCATCATCGGACTTGGTGCAAGACTTCAGGTGTTTCAAAATGAGATGATAAGAAACATCACTACCTATAACGAAATTAATCTGGTTGAAGCCGGTAAGAAAAAATGTGCTTACTTCTGTATTACATCAGATCAGGACAGCACATTTGACTTCCTGGCTTCTCTGTTTTTCTCATTTTTGTTCATAAGATTGGTAAGGTACGCAGATAATTTCGGTGAAGGCGGTAAATTACCGGTACCTGTAAATTTTGTATTGGATGAATTCCCAAACATTGGTGCCATTCCGGATTTTAAAAAGAAAATCAGTACAACCAGAAGCCGTGCAATAAATATTTCCGTCATCTTTCAGAACCTTGCACAGCTACAAAACAGATATCCAGATGGTGCGTGGCAGGAGATTTTGGGAAACTGTGATACCCAGCTCTTCTTAGGATGCACAGATGATGTTACAGCCAAGCTTGTCTCCGACAGAACCGGTGAAGTTACTGTATCAGTGGCAAGTAAAACAAAGAATTTAAATACTTGGCGGGTTTCTGACTATACACCCGAATACAGAGAGGCGCGTTCCATCGGCAAAAGAAAACTTCTGACTCCGGATGAAATTTTAAGACTCCCCGTACACGAGGCATTAGTTATTATGAGAGGTCAAAAGGTGCTCAAGGTAAAAAAATATGATTATACAAATCATCCGCATGCCAAGCTTATTGTAAAAAAGAAAGCATCATCATATGTTCCAAAATGGAGAGAAGCAGGTAGCAAAGACACTCCGATTGAATCCGGTATGGAAGAAAATGTAGTTAATACGAGTAGTGATGAGCTTATGGATACACCTGATCGAGTTTCTTTTAACTGTAATTATAACAATTTCCGGCGTAATGAAGAAGAAAGCAAGAAGGCGGATGTATCTGATGAGGGAAAAGGGGGTGAGACCAATGTCGAAAATCCCCAACACAAAAAAATAGATAAGAAGAATGTTTTAAGAATTTAAAAACAGGAGGTAAATAATCATGGCAAAAAAGAATTTAAACGAACTGGAAAACATTAATCTTCAGAATGAAGCAGTTGAAGATGAAAGCAAGAAGGTAGAAATCACAAAAATGTCGGAGCTTGAAGTGAATTCCGACAGCACAGAAGATGTTTTAAGTGATTCAATCAAGGAAACGCCTTCGGAAGAAAAACCCAGACAGCTCAGACTTGGAGTATTGAAAATCCGAGTAGACGACTCTCTTCCTGAGGATGATGAGTTTGAAACTATGTGGAATGAACTCACAAGCATTTACAGAGCGAAAAAGACACTTCCGGTAACAGTTACCGGTATAGAGAAAACCCAAACTCAAGGCAATGTGGTTGTGACTTACTATAAGACACAGCGAATTATTGTTCCTATGACAGAAATGATGATCAACCTTGACGAAGAAAGAGGTGAGGGATATACCGTAACTGAAAAACTTACCAGAGTATGTAACGCGATGCTTGGATGTGAAATTGACGTAATCATCAAGGGTATGGACAAAGAAAATGAAAGTATTGTAGCGTCCAGAAAAGATGCCATGAACAGAAAACGGCAGAGATTTCATTTGACACCGCTAAGTGATGGCCTTCCTCAGGTCCGCGTCGGCAGAATAGTTGAGGCAAGAATTGTCGGTACAACACAGAATGTTGCAAGACTTGAAGTTTTCGGAGTTGAAACAACACTTCCCGGTTCTCAGCTTAGTTGGGACTGGATTGCAAATGTATCCGAAAAATTCCATGTGGGCGATACATTGGATGTGTTGATAACCGAAACAAGCGGCACAACTGTTGACGATGTAAAAGTTGTTGTTGATGTAAAAAGTATCACAAGAAACATTTCCAAAGAAAACTTAAGTAAATGTGCAGTCCAGAATAAGTACATTGGTGAAGTAACCAACGTAAGAAACGGTGTTGCATACATAAGACTTAAGATTGGTGTAAATGCAATTGCTCATACAAATTATGACAGGAGAACTCCGGCCAGAGGAGATATTGTCAGCTTCGTTATTGTAAGAATAAATCCTGAGTTCTCTAATGTATCTGGCATTATCACAAAAATTATTAAACAGTCGGTATAAGGAACGGGCGGTAAGGAGAAATCTTTACCGCCTTAATCTTTGCGGAGGTGAGATTAAATGAAGAGTTGTTATACAGATTACACGAATATCGGAAAATTTATCAGCAACATTAACGGGAACTGGAGAAACAGCATCTACATCACCTGCAGTGCTTGTAAAAATGAAAAGCAACCCTGCTGCGATGATGTGCTGGTAAGTTTTGATGCGGATGGAAAGCCAACTTTTATGGCTGTAACCGATGCAAACTTTATTTTTGCAACGATTATTGACAAAAGTGAATGCTTATGCGAAATGAGCAACGGAAGATTTTATTGCCTGTTTGAAGGATTTATAAAGAAGTATACAAATTCTGAAAATGGATGTCCGTTTCTTCAGCTCGCAAAAAGACCTTGTTTATCTAAATAATTGGAGATTATCCCCATTTATTTGGGGACTTTCTCCATTTTTGTGGGGAATATTGGGAAACTGACTCAAATTTAAACAGTTATCTTGTTGCGACATATTTTAATGCTCAAAAATAAGATTTAGAATATATGTGTAAGGCGCATTAAGACGCATTAAAAAACAAGGAGGCTTAGAAAAAGAATGAAAAAACAGAAGAGAATAACGTGTCCATACTGCGGAGCACATGCAGTTCTTCAGAAAGGAAGCTTCGTATATGGGGACAGAGCAAAAGAAGAGTACTTGTATGTATGCTCAAACTATCCTGCGTGTGATTCATATGTCGGAGTACATGCAGGAACAAAGAAACCCAAAGGAACATTAGCGAATGCAGAACTCAGAAATAAGAGAATCAAAACGCACAAGATTTTTGACCAGGTATGGAAAAGTAACCTGATGACCAAGAAAGAAGCCTATCGCTGGATGACATACGTGATGGGATTGTCTTTTGAAATGGGGCACATTGGAAAATTTTCAGAATACCGTTGCGACGAACTGATGAGAATCTGCAAAGATGTTTTAATTAAAAATAATATTGAATTACCGATAGGCGCTTAGGAGGGATTTACATGACGGATAAAGAAAAATTGTTAATTGAAGAGAATATGAAAGCTATTGAAATCAGAACAAAACAACTTGTAAAGAAATATGGTATTCCTGCACACGAATATGAGGAATATCTTCAGGTGGCTTGTTTGGTGATTTGCAATAAAATTCACAAGTATGATGAAACAAAGAGTTTTTCAACATTTGTTGATGCGGTATTGGAGAATGCTTTTATTGATATGCACAGAGCAGACAAGAGCAGTAAAATTGAACTAATCTCTCTTGATGAGTGCTGCGTTGATGACGGTACCGGCAGTGAAGCAAGTCTTGCAGATTTTCTTGCAACAGACAATAACACTGAGAATGAGGTCCTTGCGGGTATTACCAATGACATTATTAAGAGGAGTATCAAAAGTGCAAAAGCTAAGTGTACTTCTCAGACAACAGTAAAAGGCTTTGACGCTCTTGAACTTAAGTTTGAAGGATATAGCGGAGCGGAGATTGCAAGAATGTTTAATGTACCTTCGAACTCTCTTCGTTCGTGGATAAGCCGTGCAAAAAAAAATCTTCTTGCAGAGCATGAGTTTGAAGAGCTTTTAAAAGAACTATAAAAAATTTTTGTTGCGCTTTTTAAAATTCTTTCGTAAGAGTATATTAGAAAACGAAAACGGAGGAATTGATATGGTAACATACTACACATCTTTAGGAAGAATGATCACAAGAGAAGAAAACGGAACAAGAATCCCAATCATTATGATTGATGATACAGAATATCAGATGAATGTTGATGAGTTAATCATCTGGGGTTCACTTCACTGGTGTTTTCTCGATAAAGAGGCTATCGAAAAAGAATACAGCAGACGAAAGACAAAGAACAGAATCTTTAACGATGTGTCTTTTGAGCAGACACTGAGCAGACTTATCTGCAGAGGATTGGTTGTTTCGGGAACAGACTATCTTGCTGCAGATGCACTTTACGGATTAATCGGTAGTTTGAAAATCAGACCGGTGAGATTTTCCTTATTTGATAAACTTCAGAGTATGGCGTATCTCTATTTTAAAAAAGGGTTGGCCTTTAAAGAATGCTACAATGCGTACTTCGGAACAGAGATTACACCAAACGAAAAGAATGTATTAAGACTTTCAAAGCATGTTGGTATCTCTGCATCAGAAATAATTAAATGTGCAGAGAATAATATTACAGATATTAAAAGCGAGGATGATATCATGGACAAACTTTACAATGATGATGAAACAACTTACGAAACTATGGCGGTCCACTCAAGGTTCAGCGAACTGAAATCAGATATTGTCAAAGCAGTTGCCAATCTGTATTTAAAAAAGAAAATTATATTTGAAAACTAAAAGATGCAGCCTTCGGGCTGCATTTTTGCGTGGAGGAAAAGATGAAAAATATTGTGTTAAGAAGAATGCTGACATTATCGGCTATAAGTGTTTTATGTTTTGCGGTGGGTATTGCATATGGTATTGCAACCGGAGACAAAATGCTCATGATGATGAGCGTAATAATTTGTGTTGTGAATGTATATAAGATTTGGGACCTGAAAAGGATAGAAAAAAAGACTATGTATATTGTCTTGTCAGGGAAGTGTATTGAATCATCATATAACCTCGTAGGAAGATACAGAGTATATAAGCTCCAAAGCGGGGAAGACATATTTGATGTATCGGTTCCAAAAGGAGTAAGGCTTGAAAACAATAAAGAATACAAGTTTTATTTTAAAGAGATGAACCAAGCGATGTTAGAGGAAAGAAAATGGTTAAGGAATAAACTCTTATCAGAGAACTTTCTTGGCTACGAAAATATTGAAAATGAAATAGGAGATGAAGAGTGATGTTATATATTTTGACTTTTATGGCCGGAGGAATTTTCGGAATGATTGTAATGAGTCTGCTGGTTTGTTCGGGAAATGCATCTAGGGAAGAAGAAAAAAGGGAAAAAAATCAACATATAGATTAAAAACACTTGACAAATACTATATGTTGTGTTAAAATACAATTGTTAATTAATTTGTGCGTGGGGTTCCCGAGACTTTTACCAAAAAGTCTTAGCATACGAGATGGTTTTATTGTAATTAAAGTCAACAGTATAACTATGCCCATTTGGGTGTAGTGACTGTTGGCTTTTTTTAATATATTTTATTATTTTATGGCCCAAAGGGCAAAAGGAGGAATTGATTATGAACATCATAATCGGAAGAGTGACCAAAGACTTAGAACCCAAGACAAGCGGAAGTGGCGTAACATACGTTAATTTCGATGTCGCAGAGAACATAGGCTTTGGCGAAAAGGCAAAAACAGTATTTCACAGATGCACAATCTTTGGCGAAGATAACGTCAACAGGATTGTTAATGCAGGTGTGAAGAAAGGCAGTCTCCTGCAGGTAGTCGGCGAACAGACGCTGGATGCCTACATAAGAGAAGCAGACGGCACAGCAGTAGCCACTTCAAACATTGATGTTTGGCACTGGGGGTACGTTCCCGCAAGCTCAGGAAAAGCAGGAAACAACGAAAATGCAGCTTCAGCAAATACTTCAAGCAGTATTCCGTCTGAGGATTGCGATGATGGTTTGCCCGTATAATTACATACGGGCACGAAGAGGAGAATTGATTTTGAGCTGAATGAAAAGCTCTATCAGTTCTCCTCTTTTTTTGTTTTACAAGGATTTTTTAAATTTTGAAAGGATGGTATCAAACCATGAGAAAAGCAATGAAAAAATCAGGTCTTACAACAGTTATTATAGTGTCACTTGCAGCGATGGCGTTTTTGCCTAAGAATGTTGCGCAATGGGTAGTGCTTGCGGCGATCGTAGTATTTGCTGCAGTAAAAGGTGTTTCTTATTACTCCGAACATAAGGATGAGTTTTTCGCGAAGAAAGAGAAAATCAGATCCAAGGATAAGAAGAGGAAGAAATTCAAACCCGAAACCGAGCCGATTCTGAATTATGCAATCACGCAGTTATCTCATAGAGTAACTGATAAATTGCACTCAGTTTTTCCGGAAGGTTCCTGGCACTGGGTTGAAAGACCAACAGTAAAACTCTTTGCCGAAGGTGGTAAAGTAAGAATTGCAACAAGCAAAACAGAAGAGTTCAACGAAGCTGATGTCATTTTAGATACCTATGGTCGCATTGAAGTTAAAGTGCTTAAGACGGATAGTGTCTCAAAGATTATCAAGAGGACTGATGAAAACGCAGATACTAACTACACAGTTGATGCCGAAGCATGGTATTCACATTGTGCTCAGAAGGTACTGACAGATATTATCACCGACCTTAATGCTCACGGCACTAAAGTTCTTTGCATCAAGAAAGACGGCAGTATGGTAGTCGATGATGATAAGCAGGTTGGGACTCTGAAAGCATTCCCGAGCAAAAACCTTTGGAAGAAGCTTGTAGGCATTTTCGAAGAAAATGGTCTTATGGCTGTTGAAAACGAAGACAGTATCGAACTTGGTTGGTAAGGATAGGAGGATATAGAAAATGGCTAATTCAATGTTATTTGATTCATGTACATTTACAATGGATGTTCCTCCGGAATTTAAATCTTTTCCAAAGGATACTACGCATTACACATCTGTTTTCAACCGAGCATCGGCGAAGAAGTCAACACTTCATGCTCCGACACTCAGAGCGATACTTGCATATATGAAGCTTTATCAAGCAACTACTGCAGGTGAGTCTGTAGAGGGTCTTGGTGCGATCGGTACGCAAAATGGTAAGAAAATTATTGCAGAGTACGTCGGCGGACGCAAAGACATCCAGGGGGTTGTTTATACCTTAGCAAGCGGAAGCGTACTTGCATCTGTTTATGCGGATGAAAAATCTTCAGGAGCACAGTTCGTTCATAAAGGTAGCGGCGGTAAGGAAACAGGCACAGCCTTCTTCTTTGCATTAATGCCGGTATTTATGGAAGATACGGAGTTTAAGGAAAACTATGATCAGCTGTATGAACAGTTTATCGCAGGATTTCCCGGAGAAAAAGCAACCGAGGAAGCAATCTTCAAACTTTGTGACAATGTGTACCGAAGAGTGGAGAATCCTTCTGATTGTGGTACTTCTGGTGTAAAGATCGAGTACCCTGCAACAGGCAATGTAAGACAGATTACTGATGTGGCCCGTAAAAAAGGGACCTATTCGGCAACCGATATTCTTCTTGGTGAATTCAAGATGATTAAAGCAGGTGTTAAGCCGAAAAGAGGAACCTCGACAATCCCTGCAGCGGAATTCTCCGGAAAATTCAAATTTTCCGAAAGAGTTTTCTCCGACAGAGAACAGGCGCTTATTCCTGAACTTCCAAGCTGGTATATTGTTCCGGAGCAGATTGAAACAATTTGTAACTTTGCCCAAAAGACTACCGATTCGCAGATTCCGATGCGCAACTTCATGTTAAGGGGTGCAGCCGGTTCCGGTAAGACAGAAGGTGCAAAAGCGATTGCTGCAGGCCTCGGACTTCCGTATATGTTCCTGACTTGTTCTGCAGACGATGAGAAGTTCGACTGTGTGACACGTTCCGTACTGAAAAGGTGCGGCACTAATGTGGCGATATAATTCGACTATGTTAGGAGAACTGATGATTTGAAAAGTAGAATGAAGGGGTAACGCCCTGAAATGCTTCCCTGAGTCCCGAAGTGCGTAGGTCAAAAGCCTATGTTTCTAAGCTCGGTAACGTCGGCAGAGAGATACCGTAAGTATGTCTATACATACACGAAAGCGGAGCAGAGGTGCTTTGTGTATCCTATATGCCGGGGGTCTATAAAATATCTATGGTGAGAATGACTATTAAAGGTTTGTCCGACCTTGTCTGACGAAACTGCGAATGTACGAGTCTATAATTTTGAGGCATAGAAATGTGTCTTGCCCTATAAAACGGGAGTACATGAGGTAAAGTAAAATTAGTCGATATGAAATTCCTTATACTGTTACAGGCAGTATCAAGTGTACAGGCTTAAAGCAGTCACCTAAAGATATATATGCAAAGATAAAATCATTGGAACGTGGAAAACCATCTAACAGTTTAAACTGGTAATGTCGAAGAATAATAAGCATTTTTATAGGTGGTGAGAGTAGCGGCAGAGTACCTGAGAAACGGTGATAATAAACCGCGGAGGGAAAGCCACAAGTCGGTGATTATCCAATACTAATAATGAATGAATCATGGATTCGAGTAAGACAAAAAAAATCACTCAAAATAAGGAGGGTGATGTCCATGACAATGACAAATGAAAAGCAAAGAAATAGTAAAACGAAAATCAATACGAAACGCTGAATACTATGATTTGATTGATGTCTTTGACGAGTTGTACTCACAAAGTTTAGCGGGAACAAAGTTTTGTAATCTGATGGAATACATAACATCAGACGAAAACATAAAACTCGCCTATCGCAATATTAAGCGCAACAAAGGTAGCGCAACACCCGGAACGGACAATCTGACAATCAAAAATATTGAAGCTCTTGATGTTGATACCTTCATTAGCAAGGTTGTCAAAAAGTTTAATTGGTACAAATCGAGAAAAGTCAAAAGAGTTGATATACCAAAACCAAATGGCGGAATACGACCATTAGGAATTCCGTCAATTTGGGACAGGATTATACAACAGTGTATACTTCAAGTTTTAGAACCAATATGCGAAGCAAAATTTCATGAAAGAAGCAATGGTTTCAGACCAAATCGCTCTGCTGAAAATGCTATCGCACAGTGCTACAAGTTTATACAACAGATGAACTTACATTATGTTGTCGATATAGACATAAAAGGATTCTTTGACAATGTTAATCACTCTAAACTTATAAGACAGATGTGGACACTTGGAATACGAGACAAAAAGTTGATATGTATAATTAAGGAAATGCTAAAAGCGCCTATAGTTATGCCTAATGGAGATGAAATTTATCCAACAAAAGGAACACCGCAAGGTGGTATCTTATCTCCGTTACTCTCAAATATTGTCTTAAATGAGCTGGATTGGTGGGTTGCAAGTCAATGGGAAGAATTCCCGACAAAACACACATACCATGTACATATTCCTAATAGTGGAAAAACCGCACATGATAATAAGTATAGAGCTATGAGAAGTACAGGTCTTAAAGAAATGCACATGGTTCGCTATGCTGATGACTTTAAAATCTTTTGCAAAACCAGAGCTGATGCTGAAAAAACTTTCATTGCCGTTGAGCAATGGATTAAGGAGAGGCTTGGACTTGAGATTTCAAAAGAAAAGTCAAAAATAGTAAACTTGGAAAAACACTATTCTGAATTTCTCGGATTTAAAATGAAAGCGGTCAAGAAAGGACAAAAGTTTGTTGTCCAATCGCATATAAGCGATAAGGCACTCAAAAGAGAAGGGGAAAAACTAACGGAGCAAATAAAAGTGATACAAAGTAGGCTTGGAACCAACAGAAGTCATGAGGCTACAGCTTTATACAATTCTATGGTTATGGGAATACATGAGTATTATAATATCGCAACGCACATTAATCCCGATTTTCACTCTCTTGCCTTTAGAGTACATAAAATGTTCAAAAATCGAATAAGGAAAGAACTCAAAAAGGAATGGAATGGAAAAATCTCTAATAAAAGCGTCTTGGCGAAATATGCTAAAAGCAAACAAATCAGATATATAAATGGAATGCCGATATTACCTATTGGATATGTTCAACATAAAAATCCAATGTTCAAAAAGGTGTCTATAAATAAATATACTGCATCGGGCAGAGAAGAAATTCATAAGATGCTAGGATGTGTAGATAAGTCATTTCTAAACTACATAATGACTCATCCTGTAAAACATCGCAGTATTGAATATAACGATAATCGGATTTCGCTATATGTTGCGCAAAAAGGTATGTGTGCTATTACAGGTCAAGAATTAAGTGTAAGTAATATGGAATGTCATCATAAAGTTCCAAAACACTTGGGAGGAAATGATAAATACCAAAACTTGATTCTGATTACCTTTGAAGTACACAAACTAATTCATGTAACAAGTGAAGTATCCATTAAAAAGTATCTTGATATAGTAAAGCCGACTCAGAACGCTTTAACCAAGATAAACAAGTTAAGAGAACAATCAGGAAATCAAATCATAAATGCAATGTAAAGACAAACATGAATTGAATTCATTAGTTTAGTAAAAGGAAAATCGCCGATGGCGCGCCGTGTGAGGTGAAAGTCTCACGCACGGTGCAGGACGGGGGAAAAGCCGGAGATAATATCAAACGTTTACCTATCGTCATTCATTGGACAGATTCTCCCGAATATTGAGGGAATTAATTTTGCAGATGCACAAGATACGCCGTATATCCCGACATTAGCCGAGATAGATGAGGATCCGGTCGGAGCGTACTACAATATGACCGGTGAATTCAATCTTGAGATAACTGCCGAGGATGTAAAGACAGAAATTGAACGTATGGCAAAAGAAAAGGAAGAGAAGAAGAAAAACGAGAAGGAATTCCGTTATGTATACACTCCGCTTATCGAAGCAATTAAGAATGGATACGTAATAGAGATTCAAGAGCCAACTGTTATCAGTAAGCAGGGCGTTCTCGTTGGTCTTAACTCGCTTCTTGACAACTGTAAGGCAATTAAGCTTATTACGGGCGAAGTAATTGAAAGACATCCGGATACAGTGATTATCCTTACCACCAACACAGATTATAACGGTTGTAAGGAACTCAATCAGTCTATTGTTTCGCGTATGAATCTTATCTTTGATATGGATACACCAGATGCAAAGGTAATGACTGAGCGTGCAATGGGAATTACCGGATGTAAGGATAAGTCTATGGTTCGTAAGATGGCTGAAACAATTGAAAAGATTATTAAGAAATGCAGTGAGGAATTAATTACAGACGGAAGCTGCGGTATGCGTGAACTTATCAGTTGGGTTCAAAGCTATATGATTTGCGAAGACGCAGCGGCTGCGGCGGAATACACTGTTTTGGCATCGGCAACAGCAGATGCAGAAAGCAGGGAAAGTATCCGCAGTACATGTATTACTCCTGTATTTGATGTTATGTGAGAGGAGAGAAAGAAATGAATGAAAACACGAGTTGTTTCAGCTTGTGATGAGGAGTTGTTGTTCGCTAAAAACTTGCGGACACTAAGAGAAAGACAAAGACCGTATCTCTCTCAGAGTCGAATCGCAAAAAGGCTTGGAGTTTGCCGGACGACTTATGTTGGATATGAGCTTGGAAAAAGACAGCCACCTGCCTTTTTCATAGCGAATGTCTCAAAGTATTTTGGGGTATCGACAGACAAGATTTTGAGAGAGCAATTGTGGAAGGAGTAGAAAGATGAGAACATCTCATAAAAAGATACATCAGATGATTGCTGATGAAAAATCAAAGCTTACGGATAAGGATTTATTCGCATCTAAAGCTTATCAGGCATATCTGATGGATTTAGTTGAAGTAACAACAGGAAGATATAAGCGAAAAATAAAGGTTCGCACGCGCTGGGATGAAACTCCCGGCGCGGATATTGCCTACACGGATAACAGGATTATAGACCTTAACTGCGGTAATTACCTTACTGCAGAGTATCCGACAAGAGAGCTTAAGCACATTAGCCTTATCGGATTTGTTGGACACGAGGCAGCCCACATCCTTTATACGGATTTTGCTACACTTGCACTTTTTATGCAGGCAGTAGATAACGGTACCATGTATCCGACTGTTCCGTCAGATATTGAGGCTGATGAACAGGAATACTTAGATAGGTACCTTGAAGTGTTAAAGGAAAAGGATCAGAAGGTAATTTGTATTATCAAGTATGTCCTGCACAGTATTGCAAATATCCTTGAAGACTGCTATATAGAAGGAAGTATGTGCACCGATTTTCCGGGTAAGTTTAAAACCGGAATTATGCTTAACAATGTTAAGCTGACAGAAGATGCACTATCTGTCACGCAGCAGATTGAAAAGGAAATACCTCCGGCGGCAATTCTTTTGAATATGATTCTTCAGTATGCACGTATAGGCGAGTATAACAATGACGGAGGGTATAAAGGAGATTTAATTGATTCCTTTGACTCCTGCATTGAACTCGTAGATGAGGCAATTGATAAAACGGATGCCAGAAGAAGATACGACTGTGCAAACAGAATTCTCATAAGAATGTGGCCTTATGTAGAGGAATGGATTGAAGAAATTAAAAAGGATCCTTCTAAAACACCTCAGGAGGTTATGGATATGCTTGATGCACTTGAAAAAGCACTTGGCAATCCAACCGGTGTTGCAGGCGGTTCAAAAGCACCGGAAGGTTCAGGCAGCCCATGTTCAGGAAGAGTCAAACCTGACTTTTCAAGAAAAGGAGATGCAATTGCTGAAGCACAAGAGGTACTTGAAGCAGAAGGCGGAAGACTTGCTCTTGTAAAAACTGACTCGATTGATGAAGACGGTCCCGGCGGCGTGGAAAAAAATGATTCCTATTCCGGCAGCGGATATGAAAACGCAGTTAAGGATATGGAACGGTTACTTTCCTCTGTTGCTGAGGATAATGCATATGAGCGGTACAATGAAGAGCTTGAAGAAGAGCTTCAGGCAGAATCGGATGCAATCAGATACGGTAATGCCCACAGAGGTGTCCGTATCAGGATTAACCGTATGGCAAAAGTTCCTGATTCCTATAAGGAGGGTTATAAGAAAATTGCCCCGCCACTTATTTCTGTTTCAAAAAGACTTCAGAAACAAATTCTTCCTAAGCTTAAGGATGAATCTGAAGGAGGCAGAATTAACGGACTTCTCTTTGGCAGAAGGATGAATGCACGCTCTGTTGTAGCAGACGACGGAAGGATATTCTATAACAAAAAGTATCCTGATGATGAGGCAAAAATGGCTGTTGCTGTTTTAGTTGATGAGTCCGGCTCCATGAGTTGGGGTGACCGAGTAACAACTGCAAGAACTGCATCCATTGTGATGTATGACTTCTGTACTGCACTCGGAATACCTCTCGCAATGTACGGGCACACCGAAACATACGACTCCAGCCATCCTACGGTTGAAATTTATAACTATACCGAATTCGATAATGTCGATAAAAACGATAGATATAGAATTATGGATATGGCAGCAAGATCCAACAACCGTGATGGTGCAGCCTTAAGGTTTGTTGCAGAGCGACTTGAAAAACGACCGGAGAAGATAAAAATACTTATAGTAATTTCGGATGGGCAACCCGCAGCCTCAAGTTACGGAGGAACGGAAGCAGAAGCAGATCTTCGTGGGATCAAGAGAGAGTATAAGAAAAAAGGAATTATGATGTTCGCAGCAGCAATCGGCGATGACAAACCGAATATCGAAAGAATTTATAAAGAAGGGTTCTTAGATATTACGGATATTAATAAATTACCGATGTTTTTAACGAAGCTTGTTGTGAACTATCTCAAGCAAATTTAATGGAGGATAATATGAGCGAGGAAAGATTTATTTCAAGACAAATTTCAAAATACGCGACAACAAAGAAACTGATTGAGTTTAACGATAAGATGAGACTTCCTCCGGTTGAATACTATGCACATGTGCAGGCAACCGGTGATAAGAACCGTGAGGGTAAGAATGTTACTTCGTTAATCGGCATAACAATGCTTGATTATTCAAACGGTACCGGTGATAAAACTGTGTCCGTGGAAGCAAACATTACTCCTGATGAACTCATGTATATATTCTCAAAGCTTAATCAGGGTGTAGAGAAATTTGAGATGACGCAGGATAAGATTTTCGGCGAACCGGATGCAAGCGGGAAGTGCAGTGTAACCAAACTTAAGATTATACGAGCTACCGTTGATGCAGTAGGAAAGCCAAGAAACTATCCATGGTTCATTCAAATTGAAAACGGAAAAGGAATTAAAGCCGTAAACAGTGCCAGCGGTGGCAGTTATATTAAGCCAAAGTCTTATGTTGAGGAATCGAAGGTATCAATCAATATCAATGATTTTGATTTGTTTAAGCTGCTTTCAAGGGTACAAAGCTTTATCAATGTTTGGGAGCTTACTTATGCTCCTCAAAGGGTAAGGAAGGCAAAAGAAATTGTGTTTAATAGCACAAAGGAGGATGCTAGTAAATGATTTATGAAAAAATTGGCGAGAGCATTGCCGCAGATGGAATTACTTTTGCGGTCGGTGAAAGAGTAATTGCTACAGATAGCGATTATGTCGGACTTAAAGGATACATAACCGAGATAAGAACGGGAGCGGATAAAGAAACCGAAAACGAGATGGATGATATCTATTGCTGTTTTGATATTCCTGAGGACAAAGAAGAAATTAAGCTATTAGAAGAGCATTTTTCCGATTTGTTTCAAGAAAAGAAAACGATAGATGAAATTCCACTCGATTTGGTTATTATGGCTCCTGAAGAGATCAGGAGGCTTGGTGAAAATGAGTAATTTGTTTGGTGTATTTCAGCTTATCGGCGGAATCATTATGTCGGTAGGGTACATACCACAGATTGCTCAGATTTTAAGAACAAAATCATCCGAGGGACTTAATTTAAAGTCCTTCGGAATGATATTTATCGGGATACTGCTATATGAAATTTATGCAATATCCCTGGTAGTTCTTGATGGCAGTGGCCATATGTATCTTATCACTAACAGTGTATCCACACTGCTCAGTGGCGTAATGTGTTTGCTGATTGTATGTTTCAGAAAGAAAGGATGAGGTGATTAGAAGTGTTCAGATCAACAGGTATAATCAGAAGGATTGATATGGCAGGTCGTATTTCTATTCCGAGGGAACTCAGGAAAAAATATCGTTTAGACGAAGATGTTCCTGTGGAAATCGGTGAAGATGAGGAAAACCTTGTCTTAAGGAAATATAGTGCAGTCGGTCAGTTTTCTGATTCGTCCAAGAGCATACTTGAGAGCTTTTCGAGTGTAACAGGGCTGCCTGTAATCCTGTGCGATACAGATATGGTTGTAATTTCTCAGAAGACAGCATCATTATCCGGCAAAAGGATATCTGATGAACTGTATGAGCATATCAAGAAAAAATCAGAAAGGATTCCAAGCACCCCTGTGCTGTCGGAAGGAAGTGTGGTTTCCGGTGAAACAGAAATCATATATTCTCAAAGCAGAGCTGCTGTCGGAGCCTTGATTATTCCTGAGTGCGACAGAGAAATCACACAATCGCAGATGGATTGCTTAAGACTTTGTGCTAAGGCGATTGGACAGTTAGTTGGATAGTTTAAATTATTGCGGGATGGGGTTTGCTCATCCTGCGTGTTTTTAAGGAGATGAAATTAATGATAATAGAAATGGAATTACAGGTTAAATTTAACCGTCCGGTTGACTTTGACAAGGATTATATCGTTCCCGGCGGATACGAGATGGTTATGAACGGAAAACCGGTTCAGTTCGATTTTAATCACAATAATTACGGAATAAGCAGATTTGATTCTTCAGTGGTCATATTTTCGCTTAGTGGGGCAGATTTAGAATGCTTCACAGCATTTGAGAATGTAACCATAGACGATCTTCAGCATATTTCCGAGATTTTAGAGTGCTTTGTCTATTTAGGCGAGCCTGGCGAATCGGATTTGAAAGTTGTATCAGTTGAGAAAATT